>CAHJWP010000019.1 GCA_903642255.1 Sphingomonadaceae bacterium
CGACGACGACCGCGTCGACCTCGTCGTCGCCGGCGAACGTCACAGCGGTGCCGGCTCGCGCGGCTCGCGCTCGCCGAGCCCGATGCGCGCCCAGCCGGGGGCGTCGGCGCTGGCGGCGATGCCCATCGCATCCTGGACCGCCGGGTGGCCGACGTGGAGCTCGGTCAGGTCGACGAGCAGCAGCTCGAACCAGCGGCGCTGGTCCGGGCCGGACCATGCCGGCGTCGTACCGCGCTGGACGGTGTCGAGCAAAACGTCCTGCTGATCGGGCGTCGCGTGGGCGAACCCAGTGCCGACGGTTGCTCGGGCGATCGCGTCGAGCGCCGCCAGCCCCGCGGCATGGGCGCCGCCATCGGCGGGCAAAACGTCGTAGCGCCACCCGCGCCCCTCTCCCGACGTCAGGCGCCGGTCGAGCGCCCCGGCGAGGTCGGTGTCGATGCCGTCGGGCGCAGGCACCAGCCGGGCGGCGACAGCGCGCAGCGTGGCGAACGTCGCCGGCGTGAAATACGCTGGGGTCGCGACGCACGGCTGGGCGAGGCGCGCGATCCACGCGGCGCGGGTCGGCGGCGTGAACGCGGTGTCGAGCAGCGCCAGCACCGCGCCGCGGGGATAATGCGGCGTCACGACGGTGCCGACAGGCGCGCGCCGGTAACCTCGAGCAGCGCGCCGGTGACGAAGCTCGCGTCGGCGCTGGCGAGGAAGACGTACGCCGGCGCGAGTTCCTCGGGCTGGCCGGGACGGCGCAGCACGACTTCGTGGCCGAAGTTCTTCACCTCGTCGACCGACATCGTGCCCGGAATGTTCGGCGTCCACACCTCCTGCCACCTTCGCTATTGTACAGTCAATCACTGTCGTGTTCGACGGTAAAGGTTGGCGCCCGAACTTTCTCCTGCGATGTTCAGACGCGGGCTCGGCCGTGAAAATGCAATGCTGCTGCCGGTCGTTGCACGCGCCCTGCGGCTCGCTAATGATAGCGACGGAACAGATTGCACTTGTGACCGGCCGGCGCGATGTCGTCTCGCCCGCGCGCGAAACGGGGACGATTGTCGCCTCCATCGCCGCTTCGCTCAGGTGGTCGCACCGGGTGCTCTTACTATGGAGCCAATGACTTTCGTGACCAGCCTGCGGCCGCGGCACAATCTTTCGATCGAATGGACCAACTGAAAACGAACCGTCGACAAACACTCCATTTGATCACTCCAGTGGGCGCTTGGCAATCACTCTACAGGCCAGAGGTCAAGATGAACGAGTGATCACTTCTGCAATTCATTTTAACGCCTGTGAGCTGCCGCTTACATGTCCAAGGTCGCGAGACGTAGTCACCTCCATTTCGAGGTCAACAGACGAACGATCTCGGCCGCATACATCGCTTAGTTCACCCGACAGTTATAGTCACTATTGAAGGGGCGAGGCGATCCCGATGATGGCGGCCGATCGCCAGTGCCGGCAGGTTCGAGCGAGCGACCCGCGCGAAACCTCACGGCGCATGGATCGTTACGATGGCGATGTGGCTCTCGCGCGATCACGTGAAGTTACCCGCGCTGCCGGTGGGCGCGGCGCGCAGGGTCGCGGTCGGCGTGCCGGCGCGCGACGAGGCAGCGGACATTATCCACTGCCTTACCGCGCTCGACGATGCAGCGCTTAATGCCGCTTCCCCAGTCGTGATCATCGTCGGCGCGAACAACTGCGCCGACGCGACCGCTGCCGTAGCGCGGTCTTTCGCCGCACGGCATGCGGAGGTGATTGTCGACGAAGTTCTGCTGCCGCCCGAGCGGGCACATGCCGGCGGCGCCCGGCGCTACGTCATGGACAGGGCCGCCGACCTAGTCGGACCAGGTGGCGTTGTCATGACCACAGATGCTGATAGCCATGTCGACGTTGGCTGGATCGCGGCTAATCTCGGCGAGATTACTTCTGGTGCAGACGCAGTCGCGGGCATCGTCACCTTCGACGCCGCTGCGCGCGAGATGCTGCCCGAATTGCGGCATCGCGCGGCGGAATGGCATCTCGCATCGCTCCACGCCCGCCTCGAACATCTGGTCGATCCTCGCCCACATGATCCTTGGCCACGCCACATTTGGGCATGGGGGGCGAGCCTCGCGCTGACCGTCGAAGCCTATGATGCGGTCGGCGGCGTCCCGCTTGTCGCACTCGCTGAGGACCGCGCCCTGGCCGACGCTATCGAGCGCGCGGGACTGCGCCTCCGCCGCAGCCATGCGCCGGTGGTCTTTACTTCGCCACGTTGTGCTGGGCGTGCACCGGGCGGCTTCGCCGATCTGCTCACCAGCCATGCTGATCTGACTTCGCCGTGTGACGCCGCGCTTGAGCCGACGCGAGCGCTGGTACGCCGCCTGGTGCTGCGGGCTCGCATACGCCGCGAGAACGAGGAGGGCTTCTTGGAAGCTTGGGTGCAGGCCGAAGCGACATCGCCGTTTCGTGCGAGAAGCCGGTTGCGGCCGCCAGATCTGGCCGACGAAATCAAACGTGCCGAGCGGCTTATCGGTTTGCTGGAACGGCGCGCAGCACGTCGAGCCGATAGTCCTGCCGCCGCTCTTGCCGCATGATCGCGGTCCAGTCGCGCGTCGCGGAGACGAATGCCTCGACCGCCGAATCACCAGTCTGCGGGTAATCAGGGGTTTCGCCCAGCCAGTGCACCAGCACAAGGTCAGCTCCGGACATGGCGACCCCGCGCAGGTTTTCGGCGAGCCTGGCCAACGTCGGCGTGTCGAAATAATAGAGCACCTCCGATAGGAGGATCAGGTCATAACGCCCCGGTAGCGGGTCGTCAGGGACGCGTAGCTTGGCGAAGCGAACGTGCGGTAATGCGGCACAGCGGGTCGCTGCCCGGTCGAGCGCCGCTTGGGAAACGTCGACGCCGAGGACCGTTTTGGCGCGCGCCGCCAGCTGCTCAGTTAGTACGCCGACCGAGCAGCCGACTTCGACGGCGTCGCAATAGTATGGGCGCGGCAAGGCGGCGATCGTCTCGGCGTATTTTTGCGCCTCGTAATCGCTGGTTTCGAAACGCCAAGGGTCGGCATCGGCGGCATAGAGCGCGTCGAAATAACTAGGGTCGCGGGCGTCGCCGGTCATGCCATGAAGCGCCCGCCGCGGACTTCGAGCCAGCGCGCTGCGTGATCACGCGACGCATCGAGAAACGGCTGGCGCAGATAGGTTTCTAGATCGCGCAAACACCGGTCGAGCGGATCGGGCGCGATGAAACTCGACAGGCCCGCGTTTCGACGTGTTGCCTCGATGATCGTCAGCGCCGCAGTCTCGAACGTTCCGCGAGCGAGATCGACATAGGCGTCAACCTCTTCGGGGTCACTGGCGGGAGTTTCGGCACGCGACGCGGCTTCCCAGACGTGGAGTCGAGCACCTTCGTGCGCGCCGGCCGCCGCGGCGAAGCGGGCCCGCGCCACCGGATCGTCGCGCAGCCGTTCGGCGTGGAGCTTCATAATGCGGTCGAGCGCGCCGAGTTGTACTGCGATCACGCGCCACGCGCCGCCCGAGAACCACGGACTGCGGTAATAGTCGCCGACGCCCCCCAGCACTGCCGCGTCGGGCACCTCGAGCTCGTGGAATGTGACGCTGCCGGTGGCCGAGCCCCGCATGCCCGCTGCACGCCAGATGGCCAGATCTATGCTGACCCGAGGGCTAGCGACGTCCGGCAGGAACATCAGCTTCTCACCGTTCGAGCTTGCGGTCGTGACGGGCCGGCGGATCATTCCAGCACCCGAGCAGTACACCTTGGTGCCGGCGAGCCGATATCCACCACCGATACGAGTTGCGACGACCCCGTCGCCATGCTCGGCGTTCCAAACCCCCAGAATGCGACCCGCAGCTGTCTCGGTGCGAACAAGCGCCGCGGTTTCGATGCCGCCGTAGCGATGGGCGAGCTTGACCGCGTTAAGATGACCCTCAAACAGGCGCCTGACCGTTAGGCTCGCCGCTCCGATTATGGAAAGCACCGGCAACGCGCTTTCATCGAGCAGACCGGTGCAAGCAGCGATCATGCCCGACGAAACTAGGTCAGCAATATCGTCGGAAGGAAAAGTCGCCGCCTCATCGACCACTGCTGCGCGCTGCCAGATGCGCTCAGCAAGCGCATTAAGCTCCGTATCGGTGTACGGAACGGCACTGCGTAGCGGGGCATTGCGCATCCGTGACGAACCCGCATCGCGCCCCCTCGTTCCGGTCGATCGGTGCCGGCGACATCTTGCGTCGCGTCGGTGACCGTCGCCTTGTCGTCATCGCCCCGCATCCCGACGATGAGACGCTCGGCTGCGGCGGTCTCATCGCGCACGCGGTGCGACACGGGATAAAGGTCGCGGTCATCGTGCTGACCGATGGCGACGCTTCACATCCAGGCTCCGAACGCTGGTCGCCGACCGCGCTGGGACAGCTGCGGATCGGCGAGCTCAAGCGGGCATTGGCGCGGCTCGGGGCAAGTCATGCGCCGCTACGTCGCCTCGGCTGGGGTGACGGACAAGTTGCAAACCAGGGTAGAGTACGCCGCCTTAGCAGCTGTCTAACTTCCCTGCGCGCCGGCGTTGTGCTCGTCACCTCCGACGCCGATCATCATTCTGATCATCAGGCGGCGTTTCGTCTCACGTGCGCGGCGACACGCTGTCTTGGTCTGCCGCTGATCCGTTATGCAGTTTGGTCACGCGCCGACGACGGCGCGCGCGTCGTCGCACGCTATCGCGCCGAAAAGCGCCGGGCGATTGCGGCGCACCGCAGCCAAGTCGGCGGATACATCGCCGACGATCCTGCTGGCTTTCGACTGTCGCCGGCGACACTGGCGAACCTAGTCGGCGGCAGCGAGCAGTTTCAGACCTGAGCGTTAGTACACGACGCGTCGGCGAGATTTACGGCGTCTTGCCTGTAATCGGCCGCAGGGTCGCCATGAACCAATGGCTGGTTCGGGGAAGCCTCAAGCTATGCTCAACGTCAAGTTTGGGTCTTCAGGCGCACGCGCAGCGACATCCTCGTCGGCGAGCGCCTTGAGCATATGCCCTAAGCTGCCAAAACAGTGAGCCGCGGCAAGGCTTCGCGGACCGGAGGCGGTGATGATGGCAAGAGCTCTGATGGGATTGGTGGCGTCGCTGCTGGCGGGCTCGTCGGTGCAAGCGGCTCCATTCGAGGAGACCGTGCTGCCGGTGCCGACGGCACCCGGTGTCGCAGTCCAGCCCTATGTTCGGATTGCGGCTGGGCAATTGGCGTTTACCCACGTCCGTCTGATTGACGGTACCGGCGCTGCGCCGCGAGAAGACATGACCCTGATACTAAATGGTACGCGGATCGCTGCGGTGCAGCCTTCGACGGCGGCGATCCCGCAGGGCGTTACTGTGCTCGATCTTTCCGGGCGTACCGTGCTGCCCGGCTTCGTCGGCATGCACGACCACATGTATTATATCGGTCGGCCCGATCTCGACGCACAAGGCCATAGCGAGCTGCCGCTCGTGGTGCCGCAGATGACTTTTACATCACCCAGGCTCTACCTCTCGGCGGGCGTGACGACGCTGCGCACCACGGGCAGCGTCGAGCCTTATACCGACCTCAACCTCAAGCGGCAGATCGACGCCGGCACACTTCCCGGCCCGCACATGGACGTGACCGGGCCTTACCTGGAGGGGGCGAACAGTCCCTTCATCCAGATGCACCAGCTTCGTGATGCCGAGGATGCGCGCCGGACCGTGGCGTTCTGGGCGGACCAGGGCGTCACCTCGTTCAAGGCCTATATGAACATCACGCAGGCCGAACTGGGCGCGGCGATCGCCGAGGTTCATCGACGCGGTCTCAAGATCAACGGCCATCTGTGCGCGGTTACCTATCCCGAAGCAGCAACACTCGGAATCGACAACCTCGAGCACGGCTTCTTCGTCAACACGCAGAGCGATCCCGGCAAACAGCCCGATCGCTGCTCCGAGGGCACGGGGACGCCGACGCTCGCCGGCATGAAGCCTGGCAGCCCGGAAGCCGCGGGGCTGATCGCCCTCTTGATTGAGCACCATATCGCGTTGACCTCGACATTGCCGGTGTTCGAGCAGTCGATGCCGGCACGTTCGCCGCTTCAGCCGCGCGTCATGGAGGTGATGACCCCGGAGGCGCGCGAGGCCTACCTCTACGCGCGCAATGCAAGGGTGTTACGCGCCAACCCGACGTTTGAGACTGCCTATTCGAACGAGCTCGGGCTGGAGCGGCAATTCGTGGCCGCGGGCGGGCTGTTGCTTGCCGGACCGGATCCGACCGGCAACGGCGGCGTGGTTCCAGGCTTCGGCGACCAGCGTGAAGTGGAACTGTTAGTGGACGCGGGCTTCACCCCGGTCGAAGCAATCCGGATCGCGACACTGAACGGTGCCACCTATCTTGGCCTCGCCCACCGGATCGGCACGCTCGCGCCCGGCAAGGACGCTGACCTGATAGTCGTCAAGGGCGACCCGGCGACACGCATTGCGGATATCGAGCGGATCGAGATCACCTTCAAGGACGGCGTCGGCTACGACAGCGCCAAGCTGATCCCATCGGTCCGCGGACGTTACGGCGAGTACTAGAACGTTACATGGTCCTTTCGCGCCGAAGGTGCTTTGCTGGTCGTTGACATGTCTGCCCGGCATCGCCCGCCTCTCCACATCGAGGAGCCGAGCATGCCGGGCAGAGCCCGCAGGTGAAGCCGAAGCGGTTGGTGGGGTCTCGCTCGGGCTACGCCCTCCCGAAACCCCACCAACCGCTCATCCTAGTTGACGCTGAAGCGCTCATCCTTGTTGTCGCTGGGCACTCGTAATCGAAAGCGGTCAGGCGGCTGCCCGCGCCGGCGGTTTATGGGCGCCGAAATAGACGATCATGTCACCGTTGGGCGACCGCGCTACGGTCTGCGCCGCCGGACGCGCGGCAAGGTCCTCGTCGGCGGCAAAGGTCGGTGAGGCGGCGAACAGCGCGACGGCGAGCGCCAGCGCGGCGACCAGGTAATGCCTCGATCAATCTCCCGAAAGTACAGTACAGCCTAGCGCCGGTGCGCCCGACCGCAAGACCGCCGCGGCGGCAGGATTACGGATCGCCGCCACGACAGATCGGGTTTGGCTTGCCCAAAACTCGGCCAGCGTCATCCAGGTATCCCGACCCGCCGCTATTCACGCAACTACTAGGGAAGATGATCCCGGCTATGATCTGCGAGGCCGGCTAGCGCAGCTTGGAGGACTGGTGTCAACTTCTCGTCGACGGGATAAGCGGCGCAAAGCGATGATCCTATCGAAGTGACCGAAGACGTTCCCGGGGTCGGTGCACGATGGGCCTGAAGCCGGTGCGGCAGAGGATCATTGTCCGGCATTGGCCTTCCCAAGCGATTGTAAATTTAGCGCAGGCGGGGTCGGATGGTTCCAAGCTCTTCCGGATTTAGTGGTCCCTGTCATTATGGTCGTGGAACGACATCGGTACAAACCGGCCCGGGAGCTGGGTCGGCAGGGAGCCAAGGATGCCATCCGATCACAGGGATTATCATGCTCGCCGCAGGCGCGAACATCGGGGCCTAGCCGCGGCTGCGGTCAGTAAGAAAGCAAAAAAGCCTCACATTAAGATCGCAGACATTACGCTGCTCGGGTCGAGAAAATCGATCAGGCTGCGCAGTCGCAGTAGCGCAGCACTCCTATCAAACGGTCATTGGCGGCCACGCCGATGACCGGCAACCACAAAGCCACCTCGGTCAAGGCCTGTTCCGACCGCATGTCGAGCGAACCTCGGTGAGCTGAAACCACGCTTCAAAGGATCTCGTCGTTCACAGCGTCCATGGACTGCCTATCCAATCGTCAAAGCTTCTCGATACGCAAACGCAACCAGCAACTTGTCTCGTAACACACGACAATGGTGTTGATCAATTGTTACTACAAGTGCTCTCTCGCAGCACGATGTAAATCATCTGTTAACCGTCTTTCCTAGGAATCGTCGGCGTGTGCAGGTAAGGAGCCTGCCTAAACGTTCGCAATTTTCCGTCGCGGGGAGTATGATCGAGGTGGCTGACAGCGCGAACGTCTTAGGTCGCCGGCAAGAAGCGATGGCCGTGGCGGAACGATGTTGGGCAGGCTCAGCTACACAGCTGATCACTGTGTCGATAGCTTGAGGCTGGCCTGCGATGCGCGGATCGGTCGGACCCGTCGAACATCCTGTCTCCTGAAGATCGTTTCGCAGGTCAATACCGCGGCCTTCGATGGCATCGCCTTGAACACGATGGATAACGTCAATTTGCTGATGGTAACAACGCGATGCTTCGGCTATCAACGTGCCTAAGGGAGTTCGGGTATGCGTAGTTATCTTCTGCTTGCTTCGCTGATGATCGCATCGGGAGCGTCGTCGGCGACCACCTTGGTCAACGGCAGCTTCGAGGCGCCGAACCTCGGAACGGGTAACTTCAGCTATACGACGCAGCCCGTCGGCTGGACAGGGACGGGTGCCTTGGTCAACGCTCAGGGAAGCAGCGCCTGGTACGGGGCGACACCCCCAGCCGGTCAGGATGGGGCTCAATTCTATGCACTGCAGGCGACGAGCTCGATCTACCAGAACTTTTTGGCTACGAAGTCGGGCCAGCTGACGGTGTCATGGTTATCCGGCGGCCGGCCGAACCTGGGCGCATACGGTGGTGACCAGAGCTATGATGTCTCTTTAACGGGCTCGGGTATCGAGAACGGATCGTTCGGGACTTTCACCACACACAGCGGGCAGGCTTTCGAGAAGCTGAGTGGTACGGGTCTGGTTACCGCTGGCGAGATCTACTCAATTTCTTTCCGCGGTCTATCGTCGTCCGATGAGACGGCATTCATCGACCGCGTTTCGGTTGGTGGCGTCCCCGAAGCGAGCACTTGGGCGATGATGATCGCCGGGTTTGGTATCATCGGTGCATCGTGGCGTCTTCGGCGACCAGTAGCCGCATAGGCAGTGAGGGAACCTGCGCCACGCGCGCGGCAGAGTCAGCGAGCCACGCCGTCCAGGCTCTGGCTGGTCTGACGACCCTGCTATGCGGCCGGGATTAATAGACGCACATTTTGGGAGGCGGCTAAGCGTGTCTCGATGGCTGCTGGTGGGTCTATGTTACTCGCACCGGACCATTGATCAGGGAACAGGCTACGGGGTTTAGCTTAGTGTTGGCCTTTCCAGTTGTAGAACGTCGCGTCGCTGATCCCGTGCTTGCGTCACAGCTCTGCGGTCTTCACGCCGGCGTCGTGCTCACGCAGCACAGCAATGATCTGCTCTTCGGTAAGACGGCTCCGTCGCATGGCTCATCTGCTCTCGATGAGCCCAACTTACCAATGGCCTGATTCCAGGGGAGAACGTCATGGCTCAACGATGTATCGCTAGTCTGATGGCCGAGCCGTTTCATCGATTGCTTTGCTCTGGGCGGCGGACCACCGTTTGTGCTTGCGACCATACAGAACCAACAGGACAAAGATGCCGACGAACGGCCCGAGCACGGTGAAGGCTGTTTCGAGATACACCACAGGCGTCTTATCGCCCCCCGGACGAAGTTGCTGCGGTGCACAAGATACTCGGGCGAGAAACGTTCCGTAAATTGTTTTCAGCTCAGTTCTGTTCCTTTTTTGGCGACAGCCTTCGGCTGAAGTGCAAGGGGGTGACCGAAGCGCATGCGAGGGCCGTCATGGCCTACGTCGGCTGGCGGTCTGGTCGCCAAGCTCGAATTTGATAAGCGCGTCTTTGGGCTACACCCGTAACAATTGTGTCGATATTCTTTACACATGCCGATTGCTCTCATGCTGCACCCGCGAAGAATCAACGCGTTAACCATTGTTACAAATTGGCACGAGAATTGCTGAGGCTATGAAAGGGCTTCCATTTTGGAATGACCTGAGTCAGTAGCGAGGTATGCCATGCTAAGCTTAAAGCGCGCTCTTGGCGTCTCGGCGGTGGCCGCGACCCTCTGCCTTGCGTCGCCGTCACAGGCGGTGACCAAGATCCTCACCCCGGTCTATCCCGGCACGATCACCGGCTCGGTCACCTACACGACCAACGAATCGCTGTTCTTCAAGTTCACGATCGCCTCTCCGTACAAGTTCAAGTTCACCGCCGACGGCAGCGGCGGTAACTTCCCGTTCCCGATCGACATCGCGGCGACTGGCACGTCGGGTACCTACACCGAAAAGTTCGGACCGTTTCCGGTTCATGGCGCGGTTGACTACACCTTGACGACCGTCGTCCCCGAACCAGCGGTTTGGGTCCTGATGATCGGCGGGTTCGGACTCGTCGGACTTTCAGCCCGTCGCCGCGGAAGCGCCGTCACAGCCTGATCTGCTAGACCGTAACATCGACCAAAGGGCGCACCGACAGGGGCGCCCTTTGCATTTTCGGACAATCGCAGCGCGGCAAACCGACGGGTGATCCTCTCGATACAGCGCTCGATCACGGCTCGGCGGCGTGCGGCGGCACGGTGCCAGAGCCGGTGCCTGAACCTCGCCTTGTCCGACGTCGACGTGCTGGCTCAGGCGCTGGTGAGGTCCGTACATAACGGCTAAGCGGCCACATTGGCTAACTACTCGAAAATGGTAGTTCCCCGCCTATGGCGCTCTCGGGAGTTTAGCGCTTCAATGGCAATAAATTTCGTCTTTAACATAGCAGATCGGCTTCCAGCCGATTCGTCGCGAAACTTGTCCATCGCTAACGACCCCACCGGGCTGTTCAGCCGACACTTCCACAATTCTAAAAACCACCGCAGCCCACGACGAACAATGACTGCCTCGGGAAGGCCACTGTTGACTCTGAGCGGCTGATTACAGGTCCTTGCTGCTGCAGCTACCCTCTAATGGAGGACATTCATACCTTAAGGACCTCGCGCAACGAGGCTTCGATCTGCCCACCGCAATAGGCACCGCCGTAATCTTGCCGGGCCTTGGCAGCCAGTTTGCTCAATGGCGGCAGTTCAGATATCCGCCGCGAGAGGGTGGCTGTCATCGGTGCTGCTTCCTCGAGCATCACGCCAATCAGCGGAAGACGGTCGGCCATCGTCGACCACAGGATCGCCGTCACGACGTCGGCGATGCCCGGCTCCTCTCCGCCCAGCAGGAAGCCAGCGTCAGCCGTCACGCCGTGACGTCGCCCTGTCTCCTCCCAAAACGACATCCACTTCCGCAGGCGGGGAACGAAATTCCGCCAGCGCTTGGCCGTCCACATCTGGCGGCCGCCATCGATGGTGAGCTCGTCGATGACGTCGTTCGCGTCACTGACGATCTTCATGGTTAAAGCCCGCAGCGCGGCGGTGGCGGGCAGCAGGCCGAGTGTCTCGCCCAGATAAAGCACGACCGCCGGCATCTGGGCGACGGCAATCTGCGCCTTCCTGTCGATCAGAAGCGGCGGCCCCATGAACGGGACCGGCATCTGGGCGACCGGTCCATCCATGAGTGCGGCGACCGCCGCGGGGTCGACCTCGGTCCACGTGCGGCCTGCATGAGCGAGAACGGCGCGCACAAACTGGCCACGGAACGGCACGGGCCAGTAGTAGAGGTCGTAATCCGACATCAGTCGCCTTCCCGTTGCACCGACTAGATCGCTTTAAGCTTTTGCGTTATTTCACGTCGTTAGCAAATCCAGGCCTGTCGCGACTCGAATTATGGGCGTGCAGAAAGCCGTTCAAGAGAGGCGCGCGGCACCTCTGATCTCCCGCGACGTCTCGGTTGCCCGCCAGATTGAGCAGCGAGGCCGTGGCGATAAGGCATTAGCCGTTTGGCGTCTTGCTTTGGTTTGAACTTGCTACATGACGAAGGCAGATAAACGAGCTCTAATGGACGGTAGCATGAAGCCAAGCGATCTAGGCGAGTGACTGGCCAAAGACACCGGTAAGCGACTACAATCGCTTCTTGCCTGCGACCGGAGGATAGGATGGCGCTCAAGGAATATCTCACGATCATCGATAATGGTCTCAAGCACGTCTTCGAGCGAAAGGCGACCGACCCCGCCAAGGCACGTCGGCCGCTACTGCGCGGCATCGACCGCGCACTCTCCCAGTTCAAGGCCGGCTCGACTGGCACGCCGACGGGATGGTGGCGACTGGGTAACGGCGTGGTTGCGCTGACCGTCAAGGTCGGCGGCAACACCTTCGACATCAACGGCGTCGCGACCAACCACATGCCGGCCGACCGCTTCGAGGAGTTCCTCGTCCAGATGCGTGCGGCGGTCGAGGGCGGCGAGTTCGACGCCGAGCTAGCCAATAAGGGCAACGGCGACGCCGAGGTCCATATTCCCGCGCCCAAGGCCGCGACGATCTCGCCCGAAGCGGCCAAGCAGCGTGGCATGAAGGCAGCCGCCACCCGCAAGACCAACCGCCAGACGGCGGCCGGTAAAGCGTGACCGATCTTTGCCGAAGACGTTGCTGTGTAGATGGTCGTTGCCTGCGACATGAGCGTTAGAGGTCGATACCAATACGTTGGGCAGCCTTGGCGGGGGCACGCCCTTGTCGAGCCGGCAGCGACCTAAACCTGGCAGCGTCAGATGCCGCGCTTAGGCGCAGAGATATCGGGACTGTTCCAGGGTGGATCAGAGGGGTGGGCTATCTTGGCGGCGGAAGCGGCTGCGCGTTCAGCCCGCCCGGCGACGGCGATACTCGCAGCCTGCATTTAGCCTACCTGCTTATCTTGCCGCACGGCGCGAGGCGGCATTCCAACTGAAACCGCTGGAGAGCCGCGGTTTAGTTGCAAGAATGTGACTCCGCCAGGTCGCTACATCTGTGGCCCGACGGATTCAACGGCGACGCAAGACGCAAAACATGGCGAGTGGCCGACAGCGCGAGGGAGCGACTGGGACGAAAGTTCGATTAGGGCTCCAGTTCGTCTGCCCTCGAGACGACGAACGATGAAACCAATCGTCTCCGCGCATAACAGTATTGCAGTTAGCCTCCTGCACCGGAATTCCCTCAACACAGATGCCGAGAGGTTGGCGATGGCCAGGTGACCCAGCCGCCGGCCTCGTTTCATGCGAAGCCGCGTGGGCTGTTCGGACCGAGCTTCCTGGCGAAGCTGCTGTTCGAGAAGTTCAGGACGCACCAGCCGTTGAGTCGGCAGCACGACCGCTATGCCCGCGAGGGCGTCAACCTCAGCCTGTCCACCTTGGCCGATCAGGTCGGCGCCTGTGCCGCGGTGCTCAAGCCCCTCCACCTGCTCATCGAAGCGCATGTGCTTGCCGCCGAGCGACTGCACGGCGACGATACGACGGTACCGTTGTTGGCGAAGACCAAGACCGACGACGCGCGGCTGTGGACCTATGTCCGCGACGACCGGCCGTTCGCCGGCCCGGCACCGCAGCCGCGTTGTTCCGCTACTCGCACGACCGTCGCGCCGCACGCCCGGCCCTGCACCTCACCGGCTATGGCGGCATCCTTCAGGCCGATGCCTATGCAGGTTTCAACGCCCTGTTCCGCGCCGGGCGGTCACCGCACCGCTGAGCCGGGCGCTGTGCTGGGCGCATAGCCGGCGCAAGTTCTTCGAGCTCGCAGACGCCGCGACCCAGCTGAAGCGGCGCAAGGGCGCGCCGGTCACCTCGCCGGTCGCGGTCGAGGCCGTCCGGCGCATCGACAGGGTGTTCGATGTCGAAGGCGCGATCACCAACACGACCGCCCAGCCGATCGCCACCCCGCTGGTCGCCGAGCTCGAGCAATGGCTGCGCGCCCAGCGTGCGACGCTCGCCCGCCACAACCCGGTCGCCGGCGCGATCGACTACATGCTCAGCGACTGGAGCGCCTTCACCCAGTTCCTCGCCGACGGCCGCATCTGCCTGACCAACAACGCCGCCGAACGCGCGCTGCGCGGCATCGCGCTCGGCCGGAAGGCATGGCTGTTCGCCGACTCCGACGGGGCGGCGAACGCGCCGCGTTCATGTACTCGCTGACCGTCACCGCCAAGCTCAACGACGTCGATGCGCAGGCTTGGCTCGCCGACGTCCTCGCCCGCATCGCCGATATCACGCAGCACCGGCTTGCCGAGCTGCTGCCGTGGAACTGGCGTGCCCACCATGCCGCGCCGGTCGCTAGGGCTGCCTGATGGCGTCGCCGTCGCACGCGTTCACCGCCCGCTACGTCGCCGATCAGCTCGGTGCTGATCAGGACCTCATCGAGGAGATCGCGGCGATGCAGATGGATCCTGAAGACGGGACTCGTTCGATCATCGACAGCAGCGACGAGAGCGCAGAATCAGTCGTCGTGTTCACCAGGTTCGGCATCGACCCACTGAAGGAGCTGCTCGACGAGCACACCTCAAGAACCCAACCAGCTACATAATCAGCGACGTTTACCGGAGCAATATTTTAAACCTAGGCAACATCTTTCACGTATTAATGTAGACTGAAGCAACCGACTAGTCTTTCGCTCAATCGGATTATAGCACCCGAGGGCTTTTACCGGCCGATCAGTTATAGCTTTCGGTATTAAGCTGACGCGGTACGAAAGATGGTTGTCGACGCTAGGCATCTAATGCATCACCGCGATATGGGCACTGAAGGTGTGTGACGTTGGAACTCCATCGGCATCTTGCCGCCGTGCTGGCATTCGATCTCGTTGGCTTCAGCCGGCTGACGAGCGATAACGAACAGCGCACGCTCGCCCGGCTCTTTGCACGCAGGGCGACTGCGATCGATCCGACTGTCCATGAGCATCGCGGCCGCGTGGTCAAGGGGACCGGCGACGGTATATTAGCGACGTTCGCCAGCGCGCAGGACGCCATCCAATGCGGTGTCGCGTTGCACGCAGCTCTCGCTGCTGCCAACGAGCGCGAGCCAGGTGAGCCGCCAATGCTCGCCCGAATCGGCATTACGATCGGAGATATCTTCCGCGAGGAAGGCGGTGACATCTTCGGCGACGGTGTCAACATTGCCGCCAGGCTCGAGAGCCGTGCGCCCACTGGAGGTATCTGCGTGTCGGGCCGGGCACTTGAAGACCTGCGTCGGGTGGGAGTGCCCTTCGTCGATTTCGGCGAAATTCTGTTCAAAAATATGGTCGAGCCTATCCGAGTTCTGTGCATCCAGCCTGTCGGCCTGCCGCTTCCGGCTATCGTCGCGCCGTCGCGACGGTTGCGCCGTTATTTGGTCCGCTCTCGCATGGCGGTCGCGGTGGCGGCGGTGCTGGCAGTTGGTGTCGTCGTCGTCTTGAAGACCCTGACGGCATCGGCGGCCAAGGCCGCCGGTCTATCCGTCATGGTCATGCCTCTGCGCGACCTGAGCGACCGGCCCGGGAACGGCTACCTGGCCGACGCCATTAGCGACGACCTCACCACGGACCTGTCGCATCTCCCCGGCAGCACGGTGATCGCCCGCGAAACTGCCGAGAGTTATAAGGGCAGAGCTGTGCCCGTCGCCGAAATTGGCCGCAAGCTGGGCGTGGAATATCTTTTGGAGGGCAGCGTGCGCGCCGAGGCGGGTGTGCTCCACGTCAATGCGCAGTTGATCGATACTCAAACCAGCACGCAAGTCTGGGCTGAACGGTTCGACGCGCCCCAGCGCGATCCAGACCAGGCGCGTGAAGCCATCGTACGCCGCCTGGCCAATGTGTTGGACGTCGAACTGGTCGCGGCGGAGACTGCTCGCGGAGAGCGTGAGCGGCCTTCCTCACCAGATGCCCGCGACCTCTTCTTTCGCGCGCGATCGGTCCTCGACCATGGCGACGGCCTCAAGGATTTCCAGCAGGCACAGCGCCTACTGGAGAAGGCCGTTGCTATGCAGCCGGACTTTGTCGAAGCGCAGGCTGCGCTAGCATCGATGCTCTTAAGCAAGGTGCGGACGGTCGACGACCCCAGCGACCAAGCCGATTTTGCCGAGGCCCAGGCGATGACAGCAAAGGCATTGAAGGCATCGCCGCGAAACGGCACAGCTCTGGCTGCTCGCGCCTTCGCACTCTTGATCGAGGGCAAGCCCATTCAAGCCGGCTATGCGGCCAAGGACGCTCTAGCTGCAGAACCTGACAATCTGGCTGCGCTGAGCGTTGTGGCGTCGTGCGCCTCGGCGCAAGGCAAGCTCGATCAGGCGGCGGCCGCCCTCGGCACGCTCCTCCGGCTCAACCCCGAGGCGACTTCGGCCCGCTCGCGGCTGCTGCAACTGGCCAACGTGCGTCTGTTGCAGGGTAAGCCGTCGGATGCGATCGACCTGCTGCATCGCGCCGTGGCAAGCGATCCGGAGCCGGCGCCCGGCGCCGATAGCTGGGGAAGGGCGGAAGGCGCGCGCATGCTGCTGATCGGCGCCTACGCCGAAAAGGGCGACTTGGCGGCCGCCCATGGTGCCTATGACAGCTACGACCGCCTGTGGCCGCATCGCACGGTGTGGCGCATCCGGGCAACGGCACCGAAAGCGATGGCATCCCTGGCCGGCTTTGACCGCTTTCTCACGGCTCTCCGCGCCGTGGGCATGCCCGAAACCGCTGACGAGCATATCGACCTTCACATACAACCGTCGGCGACGCCGGTCCGCGCCGAAAGCTTTGCCGCGACCCCGACGACGATCCCTGGCGCGCAAGCGATCGACACAGCAAGGCTGAAGACACTCGCGGCCGAGCATCCGCTGGTGGTCGATCTCGGTCGCGGCGCTGCCGTGCCGGCCGGGGCGGTGTGGCAGGACCCGGAGGCCAAGACCAAGGACGACATGGCCTTCGTCGACACCGCTGTCGCCCGCGCCGGGCGACGCGCCTCTGATCCCATCGTCCTGATGTCGGATGGCGTCTTCGGCTATGCCGCCTACAATGCGGCGCTGCACCTGGTTGCCCGGAAATTCACCGACATTTATTGGTATCGTGGCGGCGAGGAGGCCTGGGCCGCAGCCAAGGCGCCAGCTACAGACCGTCGCATCTGAAAGTCATTGAGGTAGATCCGAGCTCAAAGCGGCGGGCTTGAGCTTGAGCCGATTTGCCGCCATGAGCAGCATGCCCGAGCAAGGAGCGAGAGGATGAGCCGAGGCCCCGTGCCTGCCAGTCCGTTGGGTCTCAACGTTTCCTTTACCTTTAAGGATGCGTGGGAAGCTGGTCCGACCGGTGTTCTTACCACCTTCCCCCCTGGCGGCGGCGGGAGTCTAGGAATCCATGAAGTTGTGATCGCACCAGTTGATCTGGCCGGGAAAACTGCCGCCGAGATCGTCGAGATCCAAGCTCGAAGAGCTCACGACATCGCATTGGTTGCCCAGGCAATCGCGGTCGCCGAAGCGCAGTTTGTTGACGCCTTAGCTAAAACTAAGAGCGAATAATTGTCCCGTTCTGCCTTGCCGCCGAGCCCCTACGAATCTGCCGCCGGGCGGAGATAACCGGATGTCGGTGTGTGGACGCTCCGTTGCGGCCGAGCCGTTCCTTGCCGCCGCCGGAGTGCTGTCTCGGGACGAGACCTATCAGGCCGCAAAGTTGTGTCCGCGGCGAAAGGTATTAGCCGCGGGAGCCGGTGCGACCAGCGCGGTCGCGATCACCCGACCGACGACGGACTGTCATCAACCGCTGCGCGACCGGATCAGTCTTGCCTAGGCAGCGATCTCGCGGTCGATGAGAGCGATCTGCAACTGCAGCGCCCGCAGGCTATACCCTGTCGACGTGTTGAGCCGCCGGGATGCCATGGCCGCCTTGGCTAGCTGAGACGTGCTCAGCGGCCTGTCAGAGCCTTGCCTGCTCTTGGCTCGCACATTAACACTTGTCAGGGTTAGAAACTGTCATCCCCAAAGACGGACTCTCTCGGGTCCTATACTAAGAATGTACCGACTGCTGCCCAGTTTGGAGGCAGAGGCATACCCCCACAGACCGGTGCGGTCGATCAGTGCGCTTATCATTCTCCGGATGCGTCCGATAGAGGCGAGTCACCCAATTTGACGGCAAGCGGGGGCCGGGGCTACCCAGCGCCACGCTCGTGCCATCAGACCAACATCTCCTGTCAGCTACACCCGGACGCTGTTCAAAGAAGGGAGGCTATGGGTTCGCGGCAGGAACGTTCTTTCTGCCGATCGCAAATCCTTTGAAGCAGTGAGCTGGCTGATCACTAAGCCCGAGCGAAAGCTCTCGTCAGTACGAGAGGCGATGAAGCGCCTATTGGCAGGTGCCGCCTCCGATTGTGATGCGGTGGACGGCTCTCCAACCCTCTCGCAGGATGTTCTGCGGGGGAA
Organism: Sphingomonadaceae bacterium; assembly: GCA_903642255.1. Taxonomy (GTDB): domain Bacteria; phylum Pseudomonadota; class Alphaproteobacteria; order Sphingomonadales; family Sphingomonadaceae; genus Polymorphobacter_B. The sequence continues at coordinate 18,103 of CAHJWP010000019.1, forward strand.
CTGGATGGAGACCAACGATGGGCACTGTCAGAGTAATCGGTTTGGACATCGCGAAGAACGTGTTCCAGGTGCACGGCGTCGACGCGGAGGGCGCGGTGGTGTTGCGGCAGCGCGTTGCGCGGGCACGGATGTTGAAGCTGTTCGGCAAACTGTCACCGTGCCTGGTCGGGATCGAAGCCTGCGCGACGTCGCACTACTGGGCGCGGGAGTTGGTCGCGCTCGGCCACGAGGTCAAGCTGATGCCGGCGCAGTACGTGAAGCCGTACGTCAAGCGCGGCAAGAATGACGCGGCCGATGCGGAAGCGATCTGCGAGGCGGTGACTCGCCCGACGATGCGCTTCGTCGGCATCAAGAGCCCCGAGCAGCAGAGCGCGATGATGCTGCACCGGGTTCGGCTGATCCTCAGCCGCCAGCGCACCCAGCTGACCAACGCGCTGCGGGCGCACATGGCCGAGTTCGGCATCGTCGTGCCGATCGGCCGCGGCGGCATCGATCGCCTGCTCGAGGTCATCGCCGATCCCGAGGATAGGCGCATCCCGGCCGAGGTACGCGCCTGTCTCGAGATGCTGGTCGCGCAGCTCACCATGGTGAAGGCGCAGATCCTCGACACCGACCGGCAGATCCTGGCGAGCGCACGGGCGACTGAGCTCGGCCGGCGGCTGATGGAGATCCCCGGCGTCGGCTACTGGTCGCCAGCGCCTTTGTCGCCAGCGTCGCCGAGCCGGCCATCTTCCAGTCGGGCCGCAACCTGGCCGCGTGGATCGGACTGGTGCCCAAGCAGAACTCGAGCGGCGGCAAGGAACGCCTTGGCGGCATCACCAAGGCGGGGACCGCTACCTGCGGCAGATGCTGATCGTCGGGGCCATGGCCGTCATCCGCCACGCTGAACGTCACGCCGTCAGGCGTCCCTGGCTGGTGCAGCTGCTGGCGCGGCGCAAGCCGAAGGTCGCCGCCGTCGCGCTGGCGAACAAGACCGCCCGCATGATCTGGGCGATGATGGTCAGCGGCGAACGTTACCGCGAGCCGCTGGCAGCATAAGGAATCGGCGCGGGCGACCGCGCTGCACGAGGTTGGGAAGGGCGAAAGGGAACTGATGCAACAAGCCGGTTGATACCGCCGGATCGGGAAAACCCAGTAAGACCCAAGCACCTTGAGTGCGTGATTGTGATCGGGACCCGAGACGCGCGAATGGCATTACGGCCAGCGGCCCCATGCGCCGCACCAACAGGTCGGACACATGGCCGCACCAACCAGCAATGCAGCAGTCCTCATCACCCTTGCTAACGGGGAGCCGTCCACACATGGGTCATCGTCGACCAGTCGAGCGTGCCCGGCACTTTCCAGCGGGTGTCGCCGACACCGTCGCCGGCGATGCGCATTACCGCCTCGACGAGTTCGTGATCCCAGATTCGGCCATAGTCGGGGCCGGTCACCGCACGGAGTTCGATGCGGCCGTCGTCGGCTTCGAGGGTCTTGACGACTTCGGCTCGGTGGGAGGCCAGACCGTGCTGGAGATTGATGCCGGCCAGCGGGGCGGGCAGCTGGCGAAGGTAACCGGCGGGTGCGCCGACAAGTCCACACAGCTGGCCGAACGACCAGTGGGTGGGGGTCACCGGCTCTGCACGCCCCGGGATGGCGAGCGCGAGGCGGCTGACGTCGTTGGTACGGGCCTCGACACGGAGGGACTTGGTTTCGACGGTTCGTGCGGTGGCGCGGTCTGCGCGCGTACGGATCGCGTCATGCAGCGTGCTGAGGGACAAATAGCGCTCGTCGTCGGGGCGCGAGAACCACTCGGATGAAACGCGGCCGATCCGCTCGCCACGGCTGATGTCTACTTTCTAACCGCCGGTGACCGGCGGGGCGGAGCCGACTCGGTCTGCGCGGCGGGAGGGCAGGGTCTGAAGCATGGGAGATCTCCTGACGGGTCGGCCGAAAGCCTCTCTCTCGACCCTCAACCCGTCACGAGACCTCCAGCCTTCCTCTGACTCTCATTCGGCGAGCTTACTCCGAAACGCATGTCCTGTGGCCTTAGCACGGTGCATGGTTTGCTTCCTTCGCTTACGGGTCGCGATCCGTGGAATATCGCACGGCACCGCAGCACTTTGGCTGGACGCAAGCGGCACATCCATGGTCAAACAGAGGCTGTCCAACAATGATGCTATCGATCGCGCCATCTCCATGGGGACAGCAATGACTGCAGAAGGCATCGCTCAAGCCGATCGAGTTTGTTTTGCAGGTGCAATCCGGCGGATCGAACACAGGGTGTCGTCACTTCCCCGCCGCGCCGATTCTGCGCTGCCGTACGCTCTGCGCTGCTTCCCCCACGCTTCCCCGACTACCGACGCCGTGTCGGGGAAGCACTCCGGGGCTCTGGAAGCCGCGGCTAAGACACTGATACTGTTCAGAAAAAATGGAGCGGGCGAAGGGATTCGAACCCTCGACCCCGACCTTGGCAAGGTCGTGCTCTACCCCTGAGCTACGCCCGCTCGGGCAGAAGCGACGGCAACACGCCCCCGCTTCGGGAGACGGCTGGCTACACAGAGTCGCCGGCCCGCGCAAGCCCGAAAAGGCGATCGCCACGAGGCTTGGCAAGCCGGCGCCCTCGCCCCCATATGCGGCGGCGAACGAATCCGGAGAGCCGCGTGGCCAGTCTTTCGACCCCCCAAGCCGACAAGGCGAGCATCGAGGCGTTCAAGCGCGACGTCATCGACGGCTCGGCGACCGCGCTCGTGCTGGTCGATTTCTGGGCCGAATGGTGCGGGCCGTGCAAGACCCTGACCCCGATCCTCGAGCGCGTCGTCGCCGCTTCGGGCGGCCGGGCGAAGCTGGTCAAGATCGACGTCGACAAGAACCCGGCGATCAGCGCCCAATTCCGCGTCCAGTCGATTCCGACGGTCTATGCCTTCATCGCCGGCCAGCCGGTCGACGGTTTCCAGGGGGCGCTCGGCGAGCGCGAGGTCAAGGCGTTCGTCGACCGCCTGCTCGCCGCGGTGCCGCCCGCGCCGGGCGACCCCGAGGCCGAGGTCAAGGCGATCATCGAGGCGGCGAACGCGGCGCTCGACGAGGGCGCCGCGGCCGAAGCGGCCGAGATGTTCGGCCATCTGGCGCAGGAATTCCCCGACCGCGTCGAGGTCATTGCCAGCTATGCCCGGGCGCTCGTCGCGCTCGGCCAGACCGCCGCGGCCGAGGCGGCGCTGAGCGTCCTGCCGGCCGACGCCAAGGACCCGACGCTGGCGCAGACCCGCGCGGCGATCGCGCTGGCCAAGGACGCGCCGCCGGTCGACGACCTGGCGGGCCTGGCCGCGCGGGTCGCCGC
>CAHJWP010000020.1 GCA_903642255.1 Sphingomonadaceae bacterium
CGGTCCGGTCGGCGCAGGCGACGCCGCGTGGTGGCCGTCCCGCCGCCCCGCCGGCGCGTGGGCGTCCTGCGCCCAGCGCGCCGCAGCCCGACCGGCTGACCGCGCAGGAGCGGCTCGCCGCGATGCTGCGCGAGGCCGAGGAGCAGCGGATGCAGGCGCTCGAGGAAGCGCGCCGCCGCGAGGAGATCGAGCGTGCCGAAGCGGCCGAACTCGACAAGATGCGCGCCGAGGACAAGAAGAAGGCGGAAGAAGAAGCCGCGCTGCGTCCGGTCGAGGCGCGCCCGGTGGGCACCCGCCTGCCCGGCACGATCACGCCGATCGTCGACGAGGACGAGGGCGGCAAGCGCGGCCTGCCGGCGCGTCCCAGCCGCGGTCGCGTCGATGACCGCCGCCAAGGCAAGCTGACCGTCACCCGCGCGCTCGACAGCGACGACAGCGTCCGTACCCGCAGCCTCGCCGCGCTGCGCCGGGCGCGCGAGAAGCAGCACCGCGGCCATGGCGGCGGGGCGGGGCAGGCGCGGCAGGTCCGCGACATCAAGGTGCCCGAGTCGATCTCGGTGCAGGAACTCGCCAACCGCATGGCCGAGCGCGGCAGCGACCTGTTGAAGGCGCTGAACCGCCTCGGCTCGCCGATGGCGATGACCGACGAGATGGATCAGGACTTGGCCGAGCTGCTCGTCGTCGAGTTCGGCCACAACATCGTCCGCGTGTCCGAATCCGACGTCGAGATCGGCGTGATCGGTAACGTCGACGAGGAGGCCGACCTCCAGCCGCGGCCCCCCGTCGTGACGATCATGGGCCATGTCGACCACGGCAAGACCAGCCTGCTCGACGCGCTGCGCGGGACCGACGTCGTCGCCGGCGAGGCGGGCGGCATCACCCAGCATATCGGCGCCTATCAGGTGACGATGAAGGACGGCGCGAAGATCACCTTCCTCGACACGCCGGGCCACGAAGCGTTCACCGACATGCGCAAGCGTGGCGCGAACGTCACCGACATCGTCATCCTCGTCGTCGCGTGGGACGACGGCATCATGCCGCAGACGGTCGAGGCGATCGCCCATACCAAGGCGGCGGGCGTGCCGATGATCGTCGCGATCAACAAGATGGACAAGCCCGGGGCCGATGCCCAGCGCATCCGCACCGCGCTGCTCCAGTACGACGTTCAGGTCGAGGCGTTGGGCGGCGAGGTCCAGGATGTCGAGGTATCGGCGACCAAGAAGACCGGACTCGACGACCTGCTCGCCAAGATCGAGCTGCAGGCCGAACTGCTCGAACTGACCGCCAACCCGGATCGCGCTGCCGAAGCGACGGTCATCGAGGCGCGGCTCGACAAGGGTCGTGGCCCGCTGGCGACCGTGCTGGTCAACCGCGGGACGCTCAAGGTCGGCGACATCTTCGTCGTCGGCGCCGAGTGGGGCAAGGTCCGCGCGCTGCTCAACGACAAGGCGGCGCAGGTCAAGACGGCGCTGCCGTCGACGCCGGTCGAGGTCCTCGGGTTGTCCGGAGTACCACGGGCTGGCGATCCGTTCAGCGTCATGGAGACCGAGGCGCGCGCCAAGGAGGTCGCCGCCTATCGCGCCGGCCTGATCACTGCCGAGCGCACCGTCGGGCCGCCGGCCGATCTCGCGGCGATGTTCAACGCGCTGCGCGAGGCGAAGGCGCAGGAGTACCCGATGGTCGTCAAGGGCGACGTCCAGGGCTCGGTCGAGGCGATCGTCAGCGCGGTCAACAAGATCTCGACCGATCTCATCAAGGTCCGCGTGCTGCACGCCGGCGTTGGCGGGATCACCGAATCCGACGTCACCCTGGCCGCGGCGTCGAAGGCGCCGATCATCGGCTTCAACGTCCGGGCCAACGCCAAGGCGCGCGAGTTCGCCCAGCGCGACGGCGTCGCGCTCAAATATTACGACGTGATCTACAACCTGATCGACGACGTGAAGGCGGCGATGGCCGGGCAGCTCGGGCCGGAGTTCCTCGAGAACGTCGTCGGGCGCGCTCAGGTGCTCGAGGTGTTCCAGGCGGGCAAGACCGGCAAGGCGGCCGGCGCGCGCGTCATCGAGGGCACGATCAAGCGCAACCTGCGCGCCCGCGTCATGCGTGACGACGTCGTCATCTACGTCGCCAACGTCAGCTCGCTGCGGCGCTTCAAGGAGGACGTCAACGAGGTGCGAACCGGGCTCGAATGCGGCATCGGGCTGGAGAACAATACCGACATCAAGCCCGGCGACATCATCGAGACGTACGAGATCGAGGAAAGAGAACGCACTCTCTGACCTCCTTCCCCTCGACGGAGGACGGCCGCACGTCTCCCCTCCCCTTCAGGGGAGGGGTCGGGGGTGGGGAACGAGGGCGCAGCCGAGTTCTGTTTTTACGCCGGCGCCACCCCCGGGCCGGCTGCGCCGTCTCTCGCCCCTCTCCTGAAGGGAAGGGGTAAGGAAGGAAGCGATGAAACCCACCGACGCTCCCGGCAAATCGGTTCGCCTGCTCCGTATCGGCGAGCAGGTGCGCCATGCGCTCGCCGACCTGCTCGCCCGCCGCGAAGTGCGCGATCCCGTGCTCGAGAATACGATCGTCTCGGTCAGCGAGGTGCGCGTGACGCCCGACCTGCGCGCGGCGATCGTCTTCGTCCACCCGCTCGGCGGGGTGGCCGGCAAGGCCGACGGCGACGCGGTGCTCGCCGCGCTCAAGGCCAACAGCCGCTTCCTACGCGGCGAGATCGCGAAGAAACTGGCGACCAAGTACACGCCGGACCTGACCTTCCGCCTCGATGAGAGCTTCGACGCCGGTGCGCGGATCGACGCAATCCTGCGGCGACCGGAGATCGCGCGCGACCTGACGGGGGAATAACCGGTGTAGCGGGGACTACGTGGCACCGGAACGACCGCCGCCCGTTGACGCGTGACCTCCGGAGACACGTCCATGACCATCAAGCTCGGCATCGTCGGCGTCGGCAAGATCGCCCGCGATCAGCATCTGCCGGTGATCGCGGCGAACCCCGCCTTCGACCTCGTCGCCGCGGCGAGCCGGTCGGGCCAGCCGGTCGACGGCGTGCCGACCGTGCCCGACATCGACACCATGATGACCGATCATCCCGAGGTCGTCGCGGTGACGATCTGCACCCCGCCGCAGGACCGCCACGTCATCGTTCGCGACGCGCTGAACCGCGGCCTGCACGTCATGCTGGAAAAGCCGCCGGGGTCGAGCCTGAGCGAGGTCGCCGACCTGCCGGGGCTGGCAGCGGCGAAGAACGTCGCGCTGTTCGCCACCTATCATTCGCGCTTCGCCCCCGCCGTCGCCCCGGCGAAGGCGTGGCTGGCGGACAGGAAGATCACCGCGGTCCGCGTCCGCTGGCTCGAGAATGTCCGTCAGTGGCATCCGGGGCAGGACTGGGTGTTCCAGCCCGGCGGCCTCGGTGTCTTCGACCCCGGCATCAACGCCATGTCGTCGCTGACCGAAATCCTGCCGCATCCGCCGTTCATCACGTCGGCCGAGCTGAGCTTTCCCGCCAACCGCGATGCGCCGATCGCGGCGACCTTGGCGATGACCGACATCGCCGGCACGCCGATCGCCGTCACGCTCGACTGGCGGCAAACCGGCGAGCAGATCTGGGAGATCGCCGTCGACACCGACGCCGGGCCGCTAGTCCTGTCCGGCGGCGGCACGACGCTCGAGGCCGGCGGGGCGAAGACCGAGGCGCACGATCCGCACGGCGAATATGCCGGCCTCTACCGCCGCTTCGCCGAACTGGTCCCGGCGCGCAGGATCGATTTCGACACCGCGCCGATCACACTGCTGGCCGACGCGTTCATGCTGGGCAAGCGGACGACGATCGATGCGTTCGACTGGTAGGGTCTTCCCCCTCCCGCAAGCGGGAGAGGGGAAGTTACGCCGCCCGCGCCTTCAAAATCTTCCCAGGCGACCGCGGCGGTTCGCCCTTGGGGAGCGCGTCGATCAACTCCATGCCCGACGTCACCTCGCCCCACACGGTGTACTGCCCGTCGAGGAAGCTCGAATCGCCGAAGCAGATGAAGAACTGGCTGTTGGCCGAATTGGGCGCGCTGGTCCGCGCCATCGACGCCGTGCCGCGCCTGTGCGGTTCCTTCGAGAATTCGGCCTTGAGGTCGGGCTGCTTCGACCCGCCGCTGCCCGTACCGGTCGGGTCGCCGCCCTGCGCCATGAAGCCGGGGATGACCCGGTGGAACACCGTGCCGTCGTAGAAGCCCTCGTTGGCGAGGCTCGCGATGCGCGCGGTGTGGCCGGGCGCGAGGTCGTTCCGCAGCTTGATCGTCACGTCGCCGCCGTCGAGGGTCAGCGTCAGGGTGTCGGCGGTCATGGGTTACTCCGATGAAGGGGCGGCGTACTTAGGGTCGCAGCGCGAAATCGCCAAGCGCGGTACGCAAGGCCTCGGGAATCCCGGCAGGTCCGGCGTCGCCGCGATGAACCAGCACCGTATCCGACAGGCCGAGGCACGCGCCGGCCTGGAACAGCCCGAGGCCGATGCGCCAGCTGGTCGTGCCGATACTCAGCGCGGCGGCGCCGATCGTCACGGGCGTGGGGTAACGCCCCTCGTCGAGGTAATCGATCTCGACGCGGGCGACGAGGAACCGCGGCCGACCGAGCGGAAACGTGTCGCGCAGGTGCTGGTTGAAGCGGATGCGGCCCTCCTCGTACAGCCGGGCGATGGCGACGTTGTTGAGGTGGGCGTTCAGATCCATGTCGCCGAAGCGCGTCGCCACCTCGATCGACCAGGGGTAGGCGGCGAGGTCGGTGCGCCGCGGATCGTGCCGGCTCACGCGGCAGGCGGCGGCGGGGCGCTGACCGCGCTGCCCTTGGCATAGGCCGTGACCGTCGCCGGCCGCGCCGCGATCACCTCGGCCCAGCGTGCGACATGGGCATGCACATCGAGCATCCCGGCCGCCGCCACGGCGCGAACCCATGGATATGTCGCCATGTCGGCCACCGAGTAGGAGCCGCCGGCCAGAAACTCGTTCTCCGCCAGCCGCCGGTTGAGGACGCCGAGCAGGCGCGTCGTCTCGTCGGTGTAGCGCCGAATCGCATAGGGCACCTGTTCCGGCGCGAAGCGGACGAAATGGCTCATCTGCCCCGCCATCGGCCCGAGCCCGCCGACCTGCCAGAACAGCCATTCCTTGACTGCGACGCGCTCGCGCAGCGTCTCGCCGGCGAAGCGCTTCGCCTTCTTGGCGAGATACAGGAGGATCGCCCCCGACTCGAAGATCGACAGCGGCCCGCCGCCGCCCGGCTGATCGCCGTCGCCGGTGTCGTGGTCGACGATCGCCGGCATCTTGTTGTTTGGGCTGAGAGCGATGAAGCCGGGCGCCATCTGCTCGCCCTTCGTGATGTTCACCGGGTGAATGGTGTAGTCGAGCCCCGCTTCCTCGAGCATCAGCGTGATCTTGTGCCCGTTGGGCGTCGGCCAGAAATAAAGGTCGATCATGTGCGGCTCCCGTTGCGCTGCCTGCCATACGCCCGCCGCCGCAGCGGTCAAAGCGGCCCGTCGGTCATGCTCTTCGCCGCGCTGACCGTCATATAATGGTGCCACAGGAAGACGGCGAGTGCGCCGCGGTCGGGGCTGAACGGGGCGGCCAGCGCGCGGGTCGCTTTCTCGGTCGGGCGGCCGTCGAGGCCGAGGATGCGGCCCAGCTCGATCTGGACAGCGAGGTCGCCGGCGGGGAACACGTCGCCGCGTCCGTCGGCGAACAGCAGGTAGATCTCCGCCGACCAGCGGCCGATGCCCTTGACCGCGACCAGCCGGGCGATCGCCGCCTCGTCGTCGGCGGGCAGCGCGCCGAAGTCGAGACCGTCGTGGACGCAGGCGTGGGCCAGCGCATGGATGTAGCTCGCCTTCTGCCCCGACAGGCCGGCGGCGCGCAAGGTCTCGACCGGCACGTCGAGGACGGCGGCGAGGTCGCCGAACCCGCCGCAGGCGACGTCGAGCTTCGCCCAGATGCTGTCGGCCGCCTTGACCGAGACCTGCTGGCCGACGATCGCGCGCATCAGGGTCTCGACGCCCCGCTCGCGGATGCGCTCCGGCGGATAGCCGGCGCGGGCGAGCGCGGCGGCGACCGGCGGCGACGCGGCGGCGATGCGGTCGAGGCCGGACTTCAGCCGGTCGGCGGTCAGTCCCATGCGCGGGTCAGGGTCATGCGCGGTCAAGTCTCTTGTGTCGCGGCGATGCCCGGCTATTAGGCGCGAAGCTCGTTTTCGTCGACAGGACCCGCATATGCCCGAGATCAGCGTCACCGACCGTGCCGGCACGACGACCAGCGTTCCGGCCAAGCCGGGCCTCTCGGTGATGGAGATCATCCGCGACGGCGGCTTCGACGAGCTGCTCGCGCTGTGCGGCGGGTCGTGCAGCTGCGCGACGTGCCACGTCATCGTCGCGCCGGAATGGATCGCCCGCGTCGGCGCGCCCAACGCCGACGAGAACGACCTGCTCGACAGTTCGGACCACCGCACGGCGAACTCGCGCCTGTCGTGCCAGATCGACTTCACGCCCGCGCTCGACGGGCTGGCGGTGACGATCGCGCCCGAGGACTAGGCCCTCTCTGATCGAGGGGCGGGTCAGGCTGACGCCCGCCACCATCCACGTTTGTGCAAGAGACTTCGGCTGAGGGATTTGCGGACATGGATGCTGGCCTGCGCCAGCATGACAGTGGTGGCGAGAGAGGGTCGGCTTCGGGCGGTTCCCCATCCCGCCGCAACCCTCTACACTCCTCCCGATGCCGTTCAGCGAACTTCGCAGCCAGGGTTTCTTCGCCGACAAGAACCGCGCCTTCTGGCTGCTCCAGGGTGGCGGCTGGGGGGCGTATTTCCTGCTGCGCACCCTCGGCGGGCTGGCCAACCGGATGGGGCTGACCTTCATCCTGCCGACGATCATCGTCACCGCGACCGGCTTCTCGCTGACCCTGCTGATGGCCGCCGCCTATCGCCGCATCATCGGCATGCGCGCGGTCTTCGTCTGGACGCTGACCCCGCTGATCGTCGCCGCCGCGTCGGCGCTGTTCTCGCTGCTCGAGGTGTGGGCGCACGCGACCTTCTACGAACCCGGGTGGAAGCCGGTCGGCATCGAATTCCTCGGCGCGATCCTGCTCGACGGCGCGGTCCTCGGCGCGTGGAGCGGACTATACTTCGGCGTCAATTACTACCTGCTGCTGGCGGAGCAGACACGCCGGATGGGGGCGATCGCCGCGCAGGCCAATTCGGCCCAGCTCGAGATGCTGCGCTATCAGCTCAACCCGCATTTCCTGTTCAACACGCTCAATTCGATCTCGACGCTGGTCCTCCTCAAGCAGACCGAGCGGGCCAATGCGATGCTGTCGCGCCTGTCGTCGTTCCTGCGCTACAGCCTCGTCGGCGAGCGCGAGGGGCTGGCGACGGTGGCGCAGGAGACCGAGGCGCTGAAGCTGTACCTCGACATCGAGCGGACGCGCTTCGAGGAGCGGCTGCGGACGACGTTCGAGATTTCGGCGCAGGCGATGGACGCCCGCCTGCCGTCGCTGATCCTCCAGCCGGTGATCGAGAATGCGATCAAGTACGCCGTGACGCCGAGCGAGGACGGGGCGGACATCGATGTCGACATTCGGGTGGTGGCCCAGCCCGACGGTCCGCGGCTGGTCATCACCGTCGCCGATACCGGGCCGGGGATCGACTTCGCGGCGTTGCAGGGCGACGCGCCGGTGACTACATCGGGAACGGGAGTCGGCCTGCCGAACATCCGCGACCGTCTCGCCCAGGCGTACGGTGACGATCACCGGTTCCAGCTCGAACCGAACGATCCGCGCGGACTGATCGTGCTGATCGACATTCCGTTCCAGACGTCCGACGGCAAAGCGGGCGACGACGACGATGCGGCGGCGGTTGCCACCGACCGTATCGACCTGAAAGCGGGGGCGCAGATACCGGGCCAGTCGACCAGGGAAAGCGCAGCATGATCCGAACCATCCTCGTCGACGACGAGCGCCTCGCCATCCAGGGGCTTGAACTGCGGCTGCAACCGTTCGACGACATCGAGATCGTCGAGCGCTGCATGAACGGTCGCGAGGCGATCCGCGCGATCAAGACGCTGAAGCCCGACCTCGTCTTCCTCGACATCCAGATGCCGGGCTTCGACGGCTTCTCGGTGCTGGGCGGGCTGGCCGAGGTCGAGCCGCCGCTCGTCGTCTTCGTCACCGCGTACATGGAGCACGCGCTCAAGGCGTTCGAGGCGCACGCCGTCGATTATCTGATGAAGCCGGTCGAGGAGGACCGCCTCGCCGCGACGATCGACCGGGTCCGCACCCGGCTCGACGAGAAGCGCAGCTGCGAGGAGCGCGGGCGGCTGAAGGACATCCTCGCCGACGTCGCGCCCGAATCGCTGCCCGAGGACCTGATCGCCGACGCCGACCCGGCCGCCAGCCGCTTCGAGAAGATCATCAACATCAAGGACCGCGGCCAGATCTTCCGCGTCGAGGTCGACGACATCGAACGGATCGACGCGGCCGGCGACTATATGTGCATCTACACCGCGGCGCAGACGCTGATCCTGCGCGAGACGATGAAGGACCTCGAGAAGCGCCTCGACCCGCGCCGGTTCCAGCGCGTCCACCGCTCGACGATCGTCAACCTCGACAACGTCAAGTCGGTCAAGCCGCACACCAACGGGGAATGCTTCTTGGTGCTCGGCTCGGGCACGCAGATCAAGGTGAGCCGCAGCTACCGCGACGTGGTGGCGCGGTTCCTGTGACCAGCGACTGACCTACGCCGGCACCAACCCCTTCGCCCGCCGCCATAGCGCTACCCTGAGCGCGACGACCATGCCCAGCGCGAACAGCAGCGACGCGTCGGCGACGACCGCCGCCTGCGCGCCGAGCGTGTCGCCGAGCGCCTCGCGCGCGCCGACGCGGAGCAGGACGACGCCGGCCAGCACGGCGACGGCAAGGTTCGACTGGCTCGCCATGATCCGCCCCGTTTCGGGATCGTGGCGCAGGACCGTCGCGTGGGCCCGCCACCAGCCGAAGGCGATGCCGGCGACCCCGGCGAGCGCCATCGCCGCATAGGCCCCCGCGCCGAACAGCGGATGCGGCGTGAAATACAGGCCGGAACCGATCAGCAGGGCAACGATCAGCGGCGCGATCCACAGCCGGTCGGGGTGGAGCGGCCGCTCGCGCCGCGCGCGCAGCGCGATGACCGCGACGAACACCAGCGGGATGGCGAGCGGCATGATCTTCGCGGGGTCCATGCGGGTGTCATAGCCGAACAACACACGGAAGGCAACATCGTTGATGAACCGTACCTAAGTTTCCGGCTCACGGATCGTTCACGGCGCTGGTGCGATGTGTCGTCACAGCGGTCATTTCCCGGCCGTGACGAACAGAGGACTGCCATGCGCCCCTTCATCCTGTCCGCCCTGCTGCTGGCTGCCGCCGCGCCGGCGCTCGCCCAGATGCCGCCGCCGCCGCCGGGCGACGCCCGCGACGACCATCGCGACGACCGCGGTGACCGCCGCGACGACCGCGACCATCGCGGCGATCAGGGCCAGCGGCCCGACGACCGCGGCCGTCCCGACGATCGTGGCCCGCGCCCCGACGACCGTGGCGATCACCGGGGCGACGATCGCGGCGGATATCGCGGGGACGATCGCGGCGGATATCGCGCGGACGACCGCGGCGGGTATCGCGGCGACGTTCGGCGCGACTTCGGCGACGACCGCCGTCACTACGGCGACGGCGACCAGTTCGCCCGCTTCCACGGCGACCGCTTCGATTATCCGCGCGGCTATGGCTACCGCTATTATGGCGTCGGGACGATCCTGCCGCGGGTGTTCTTCGACCAGCGTTATTATATCGCGCGGCCCGAATTTTATCGCCTGCCGCCGGCGTTTGCCGGGACCCACTGGGTCCGCGTCGGACCTGACGCGCTGATGGTGCGTAACTACGATGGGCGCGTCATCCGCGTCATCCGCGGCCTGTTCTACTGACACGCTGCGACCCCGGGGGCATCCCGCCCCCGGGACTTACAGGAGAGACCGACATGATCAGGAAGCTTGTGCTCGCGGCCGTTGCCGTGACCGCGCTCGGCACCGCCGCCGCCGCCTCGGCGGAGGACCGGATGGACCATCACCGCCCGATGCACCATCACCATCATCGCATCGTGCGCCACCACCACGACCGGTAAGCCTCAGGCGGGTACCGCCGTCAGGTAATAATTGACCGACAGATCGCGGCCGAGGACGAAGCCCGTCCCCGGCCGCCACGTCAGGCCGGTGGTGTCCGTGACGACGAAGCCGGCGCTTGCCAGTTCGGCGGTCAGCTCGTCGGGCGTGACGAACCTGTGCCAGTCGTGTGCACCGCGGGGAATCGTCCGGGCGATGCGCTCCGCCCCGACGATCAGCGTCGCATAGCTCAGCGGCGTCCGGTTCGGCGTCGACAGGATCAGCGTGCCGCCCGGCGCGGTCAACGCCCGCAGCGCCGCGAGGAACGCCGGCCGGTCGGCGACATGCTCGACCACCTCCATGCAGGTGACGAGGTCGAACATAGCCCCTTCGCGCGCCAGCACCTCGACCGGCGCGGCGCGGTAGGTGATCGCCAGCCCGCCCGCCGCCGCGTGGGCCGTCGCCGCCGCGACGTTCTCGGGTGCGGCGTCGATCCCCGTGACGGTCGCCCCGATCCGCGCCAGCGGCTCGGTCAGCAGCCCCGCGCCGCAGCCGACGTCGAGGGCGGTCTTCCCGGCGAGGACATGGCGCACGCGCGCGGCGGGACCGGCCACCGCGTCGCGGATGTAGCGCAGGCGCAGCGGGTTGATCCGGTGGAGCATCGCCGAGCTGCCCGCCGGATCCCACCAGTCGCCCGCCAGCGCGCCGAAGAAGCCGGCCTCGGCAGGATCGATCGTCGTCGCCGTCATGCCGCATCCTTGCCTAAATCCCGTCGTCCTCTATCACGCGCACGCAGGGGGCCAAGCGCCGCCGTCGTCGCAACAGGGATACGACACCGCCGGTGGGCCGCATCGTCATGAAATTCGGCGGCACGTCGATGGCCGGCATCGAGCGCATCCGCGGCGTCGCCGCCCGGGTCGCCGCCGAGCGCGCCGCCGGCCACGAGGTCGCCGTCGTCGTCTCGGCGATGGCCGGCGAGACCGACCGGCTGGTCGGCTTCGCGCAAGCCGCGTCGCCGCTCGCCGACCGCGCCGAATACGACGTCGTCGTCGCTTCGGGCGAGCAGGTCACCGCCGGGCTGCTCGCCATCGCGCTGCACGCGGCCGGCGTCCCGGCGCGGTCGTGGCTCGGCTGGCAGCTGGCGATCGCGACGACCGACGCGCACTCGACCGCGCGGATCGAGGACATCGACACCGATGCGGTGCTTGCCAGCATGGCGGCGGGCAGCGTCGCGGTGGTACCCGGCTTCCAGGGGATCGGACCGGACGGCCGGGTCACGACGCTCGGCCGCGGCGGGTCGGATACGTCGGCGGTGGCGCTGGCCGCCGCGCTTCATGCCGACCGCTGCGACATCTACACCGACGTCGACGGGGTCTATACGACCGATCCGCGGATCGTCCCGCGGGCGCGCAAGCTGGCGACGATCACCTACGAGGAGATGCTCGAGCTGGCGTCGGTCGGGGCGAAGGTGCTCCAGACCCGCTCGGTCGAGCTGGCGATGAAGGAAAAAGTTCGCGTCCAGGTGCTATCGAGCTTCAACGATACGCCGGGGACGCTGGTCGTTGGTGAGGATGAGATCGTGGAACAGGAACTGATCGCCGGCGTCGCCTACAACCGCAACGAGGCGAAGATCACCGTGGCGGGTGTTCCCGACCGGCCCGGCGTCGTCGCGGCGATCTTCGGCGCATTGGCCGACGCGCAGGTCAACGTCGACATGATCGTCCAGAACATCGCCTATGTCGCCGGCACGACCGACGTTACCTTCACCGTGCCGCGGACCGAACTCGCGCTCAGCGAGGACGTGCTGGCGAAGGCGAAGGCGGCGATCGGCTATGCCACGGTGACCAGCGACGCGGCGGTCGCCAAGATTTCGGTGGTCGGCGTCGGGATGCGCAGCCACGCCGGCGTAGCGGTGACGATGTTCCGCGCATTGGGCGACCGCGGCATCAACATCCAGGCGATCACGACGAGCGAGATCAAGGTCAGCGTGCTGATCGCCGAGGAATATACCGAGCTGGCGGTGCGGGTGCTGCACACCGCGTATGGGCTCGACGCATGAGGGAGGCGAACCTGCTCCCCTCCCCTTCAGGGGAGGGGCGAGAGACGCGCAAAGCGCGGCCCAGGGGTGGGGCGGTGCGCGAGGCCGAAGCGAACTCGGCTGCGCCGTCGTTCCCCACCCCCGGCCCCTCCCCTGAAGGGGAGGGGAGAATTTGACCCGGCTCGACCACCTCTCGCAACGCGGCCGCGAGTTCCTTGGCTCGACCCACGCCATCATGGCCGGCGCGATGACGTGGGTCAGCGAGCGCACCCTCGTCTCCGCCATCTCCAACGCCGGCGGGTTCGGCGTGATCGCCTGCGGGGCGATGCCGCCGGCGATCCTCGACGCCGAGATCGCCGCGACGAAGGCGCTGACCGATCGGCCGTTCGGGGTCAACCTGATCACCCTCCACCCGGCGATGGACGAGCTGATCGACATCTGCGGGCGGCACGGGGTGAGCCACGTCGTCCTCGCCGGCGGGCTGCCGTCGGGCACGGCGATCGACCGGATCAAGGGCACCGGGGCCAAGCTGATGTGCTTCGCGCCGACCGCGGCGCTGGCGAAGAAGCTGGTGCGCTCGGGCGTCGACGCGATCGTCATCGAGGGATCGGAGGCCGGTGGCCATATCGGCCCGGTCAGCACGTCGGTGCTGGCGCAGGAAATCCTTCCCGCCGTCACCGACGTGCCCGTCTTCGTCGCCGGCGGCATCGGCCGCGGCTCGGCGATCGCCGCCTATCTCGAGATGGGGGCGAGTGGGGTGCAGCTCGGCACGCGCTTCGCCGCCGCCGAGGAGTCGGTCGCCCATGCAAACTTCAAGCGGGCCTTCGTCCGCGCCTCGGCCCGCGACGCGGTGGCCAGCGTCCAGCTCGACCCGCGGCTGCCGGTGATCCCGGTCCGCGCGCTGAAGAACGCCGGCAGCGAGGCGTTCGCCGCCAAGCAGCGCGAGGTGGCGAACGCCGTCGATGCGGGCGCGGTGACGCTCGCCGAGGGGCAGCTGCAGATCGAGCATTACTGGGCCGGGGCGCTGCGCCGCGCGGTGGTCGACGGCGACGTCGAGACGGGCTCGCTGATGGCCGGGCAGTCGGTCGGCATGGTCGGCGCGGTGCAGCCGGTGGCGGCGATCATTGCCGAACTGGTCGCCGAAGCCGAAGCCGCGCTGGCGGGGCGCGCATGATCCTCCCCGGAACGGGGAGGGGGACCGCGCGCCTCTTCGGCGCGTGGTGGAGGGGGGGTGCGACCGGGCATGCCGACCGGCACCTGAGCCGCCGCCACTCGCCCCAACCCCCCTCCACCATCGCGGAAGGGCGATGGTCCCCCTTCCCGCAAGCGGGGAGGATCTAGGTGACCATCTCCCCCGCCCGCGCCATCCTGCTGCGCCTGCACGATGTCATGGCGTCGAAGACCAGCGCGCAGGCCAAGTTGAACGCCGTCGTCGCCACCGTCGCCGAGCAGCTCGATAGCGAAGTCGCGTCGATCTACCTGCTGCGCGACGGGGTGCTCGAACTCTATGCGACCAAGGGCCTTGCGCAGGACGCGGTCCATGTCACCCGCCTCGCGCTTGGCGAGGGGCTGACCGGCGTGATCGCCGCGACGCGCGAGCCCTTGAACCTCGCCGAGGCGCGCGAGCACCCCGACTTCGCCTTCAAGCCCGAGACCGGCGAGGAGATCTTCCACAGCTTCGCCGGCGTGCCGATCATCCGCCGCGAGGTCGCCGTCGGCGTGCTCTGCGTTCAGCACGCCGACCCGCGCCAGTACGACGACGTCGAGATCGAGGTGCTGCAGACCGTCGCCATGGTACTGGCCGAACTGATCGCCGGGGCCGGGCTGATCGACGACGTCGCGGCGGCGAAAGCCCGGGCGCAGGCCAGCGGGGCGGTGCGGCTGCCGGGGCTCAAGCTGGTCGACGGGCTCGCGCGGGGCACCGCGGTGTTCCATCAGCCGCGCGTCGTCATCGAGCATACCGTCGCCGACGACACCGAGGCCGAGCGCGCCCGGGTCTACGGCGCGTTCGCCCGGATGCGCGAGCAGATCGACCACATGATGAACCAGGCCGAGTTCGCCGGTGGCGACACCGCCGAGGTGCTCGAGACGTACAAGATGTTCGCCTATGACGAGGGCTGGTCGCGCCGGATCAACGAGGCGATCGACACCGGCCTGACGGCGGAGGCGGCGATCGAACGCGTCCAGCAGCGGACGCGGGCGCGGATGCGGTCGATCGCCGACCCCTATCTGCGCGAACGGCTGACCGACCTCGACGACCTGTCGAACCGGCTGATCCGCATCGTCTCGGGCCAGCTGGGCTCGGCCGCGCGCTCGGGCCTGCGCGGCGACACCATCCTGCTGGCGCGCAACCTCGGGCCGGCCGAACTGCTCGAATACGACCGGCGGGTGCTCAGGGGCGTGGTGCTCGAGGAAGGGTCGCTGACCGCCCACGTCACGATCGTCGCGCGCGCGATGGGCGTGCCGGTCGTCGGCCGGGTCCGCGACCTGCGCACCACGATCGCCGACGGCGACGAGCTGCTCGTCGACGGCTCGGCCGGGGCGGTGCTCGTCCGGCCATCGCCGGCGATGCTGGCGTCGTTCGCCGCGACGAGCGCCCTGAAGGCCAAGCGCCAGGCGGAGTACGCCAAGCTGCGCGATCTGCCGGCGGTGACCGCCGACGGGACGCGGATCACGCTGATGATGAACGCCGGGCTGCAGGGCGACGCCGCCGCGCTCGACGCGACCAATGCCGACGGCATCGGGCTGTTCCGCACCGAATTCCAGTTTCTCGTCTCCGCCACCCTGCCGCGGCGCGAACGCCAGACTGCGCTGTACCGGGCGGTGCTCGACGCCGCGGGGACGAGGCCGGTGGTGTTCCGCACGGTCGACATCGGCGGCGACAAGGCGGTGCCGTACATGCGCGAACGCGATCACGAGGACGAGAATCCCGCGATGGGCTGGCGCGCGCTGCGCCTCGCGCTCGGCCGGGCGGGGCTGATGAAGGTCCAGGCGCGCGCGCTGCTCGAGGCGGGTGCCGGCAAGACGCTGAGCATCATGTTCCCCATGGTCAGCGAGCCGTGGGAGTTCGACGCGGCGAAGGCGCTCGTCGAGGAACAGCGCGACTGGCTGGTCCGGTCGGGGCGGCCGCTGCCGGCGCAGGTGCGCTACGGCGCGATGCTCGAGGTGCCGGCGCTCGCGGAAGTGCTCGACGTGCTGCTGCCGCGGATCGATTTCCTGTCGATCGGGACCAACGACCTGACGCAGTTCCTGTTCGCCGCCGACCGCGCCAACCCGGTGCTCGCCGACCGCTACGACTGGTTGTCGCCGGCGATCCTCCGCTTCCTGCGGCGGGTGGTGGTGCTGTGCGACGCCCACGCCACGCCGCTGACGGTGTGCGGCGAGATGGGCGGCCGGCCGCTCGAGGCGCTGGCGCTGATGGGCCTCGGCGTCGAGCGGCTGTCGATCACGCCCGCCGCGATCGGCCCGATCAAGGCGATGGTGCGGTCGGTCGACGTGGCGGCGGTGCGGACGGCGATGACGCGCTGGCTCGCCGTCGGCAACCCGGCGATCCGCGCCGACCTCGCCGCGCTGGCCGGACAGGCGAACGTCGCGATCGGCTGACCCGCGGCGGCGGCGTCGCCGACGCGGCGGCGTCTGGGGCGGTCCGCGCATGGATGCGGGCGCGGTAGCGCGGGTGGAGCGCGGCGGTTCGTTGAAATCAAACGGGAAACACCCGCCGCCAGGCGGTGACCGCGACGCTGGCGAACAGCCCCGCCTCGGCATAGGGATCGGCCGCGGCGAAGGCGATCGCCGCCTTGCGATCGACGAAATCGATGATCAGCAGCGACCCGATCGGGGTGCCGTCGATCCCGAGCAGGGGGCCGCCGGCGAGGATGCGGTCGCCCAAGCTGTTGAGATGATTGATGTGTTCGGGACGGGTTGCGAGGCGAAGGTCGCCGCTGCCGGGCTTGTCGATGCAGTGGATCGCGAAATACATGGCTTGCCCCGGTTGACGCCAGCCCGTCTATAGCTCCCGCCATGCGCCGAACAGTCGAATTCATCGCCGGACTCGCCCTGTTGGCCGCCCTGAGCGCCGGCGGCACCGCCGTCGCCGCCGCACTCCGCCTCCCGCTGCCGGGGCCGGTGATCGGCCTGGTGGTGTACATCACGCTGCTTTCACTCGGCTTTTTCCCCGGCAGTGCCGTCGCCGCGCGGGGTCTGGCGCGGCTGCTCGGCGGCCTTATCGTGCCGCCGCTGGTCGCCACGATCGCCTTCGCCCCGGTTCTCGCCGCCGGCGGCTGGCGGCTGGCGCTTGCCCTCGTCAGCGGGACCTTGATCACCGGCGTCGTCACCGCGCTGACCTTCCGCTTAGCTGCTGGCCGATGAACACGTGGATCCTCAGTGGTTTGATCTCGGTCGCGGTCCTCGTCGCGTTCGTCGCGGTGGTCGCCGTCAGCCGCCGGTTGGGGTGGCCTGCGGCACTCAGCCCGGTGGTGCTGACCGCGCTGGCGATCGGCGGCGTGCTCGCCGCAACCGGCACCCCGATCCAGCGATTCCGCGACCTTAGCCACCCGCTCGGCCTGCTGCTCGGCCCCGCCATCGTCGCGCTCGGGGCCGGCGTCCACGACAACCGGCGCGTCCTCGCCGCCGCCGGCCGGCCGCTCGCCGTCGCGGTCGTCGTCGGTGCGACGGTCGGAGTCGCCAGCGCCGTTCTCCTCGCCCGCGTCCTCGGCCTCGCCCCGCTGCTGCGCGCCGCGACGGTGACGCGCACCGTCACCACGCCGTTCGCGATCCTCGTCCAGACGCGCGTCGGCGGCCCGGTGACGCTCGCGGCGGGGATCGCCGTCGTGATGGGGGTCGTCGGGACTATCCTGTTGCCGACGTTACTGAATCTGTTGCGCCTGCGCGACCGTGCGGCGCTCGGCACGGCGGTGGGCGTGGCCGCCCACATTGTCGGGGCGGACGCCGTCGGGCGCCACGATGCGGTAGCCGGGAGCTTTGCTGGGGCGGCCCTTGTCGGTACCGGCATCGTCGTCGCGCTCATCGTGCCGCCGCTCTGGCCGTGGCTGATCGGTTGACGTTCGGGCCCGGCTTGTGTAAGCGCCTCGCCTTTGCCGAACAGATGATTACCAAGGACTGACACGATGTCGCGCATCTGCGAACTGACCGCCAAGGGCCGCCTCGTCGGGAACAATGTGTCCCATGCCAATAACAAGACCAAGCGCCTGTTTTTGCCCAATCTGCAGAACGTCACGCTGATGTCGGATGTTCTCGGCCGCTCGGTCCGGTTGCGCGTGTCGATGAACGGCCTGCGCTCGGTCGAGCATGTCGGCGGCCTCGACAACTGGCTGATCAAGACCAAGGCGGAGAAGCTGAGCGACCGCGCCGTCAAGCTCAAGCGCGAGATCAAGAAGAAGCTGGCGGCGACAGCCGAGACCCCCGCGGCCTAGCTTTCGCGCCCATTTGTGACGCAAGACGGCCGGGTAACCCCCGGCCGTTTTCGCGTCCGGTGCGGCGATGGCATGGCGTCGAAGCGGCGGCGGCGCTAAGGGATCGACGATGTCCGCAGTTGCCCGCACGCCCGACCAGGTCCTCCACGAAGTCTTCGGCTTTCCGTCGTTCCGGGGGTTGCAGGGGGACATCATTGCCGACGTCTGCGCCGGCCTCGACGTGCTGGCGATCATGCCAACCGGGGCCGGCAAGTCGTTGTGTTATCAGGTTCCGGCGCTCGTCCGGCCGGGCTGCGCGATCGTCGTTTCGCCGCTGATCGCGCTGATGGCCGATCAGGTCCGCTCGCTGCGGGCTTACGGTGTCCGCGCCGCAACCCTCAACAGCCTGTCGGACGACAGCGATGCGACGGTCGCGGCGCTGCGCGACGGCGAGCTCGACCTGCTGTTCGTCGCGCCGGAACGCGCCAGCCAGCCGGGCTTTCAGGCGCTGGTCCGGCGGATTGAAGTGGCGCTGGTCGCGATCGACGAGGCGCACTGCGTCAGTCAGTGGGGCCACGACTTCCGCCCCGAATACCGCCAGCTGCGCGCCTTCTGCGACCTCCTGCCCGGCGTGCCGCGCATTGCGCTGACCGCGACGGCCGACCAGACGACGCGCCTCGACATCCTCGACCAGCTCGGCATCGACGCCGACCGGATGGTCGTCGCCGGCTTCGACCGGCCCAACATCCGCTACGAGGTCGAGCCCAAGACCAGCGCGATGCGTCAGCTGATGACGTTCCTCGACACCCAGAAAGGCCGCTGCGGTATCATCTACGCGCCGACTCGGGCGATCACCGATCGTGTCGCCGAGACGCTCGGCAAGGCCGGCATCCCCGCGCTGCCGTATCACGCCGGGCTCGATCCCGCGGTGCGCGGGCGCAACCAGGAGGCGTTCGTCGCCGCCGATGGCATGGTCATGGTCGCCACTGTCGCTTTCGGCATGGGCATCGACAAGCCCGACGTCCGCTTCGTCGTTCATCTTGGTTTACCGAAATCGATCGAGGCCTATTATCAGGAGACCGGCCGCGCCGGCCGCGACGGCGATCCGGCGGTGGCCCATCTGCTGTATGGGGCCGAGGACATCGCCCGGGCGCGCCAGCTCATCGCCCAGGGCGGGGCGACCGGCGAGCGCAAGGCGGCCGAGACCAACCGGCTCAACGCACTGATCGCCTTCTGCGAGACGAGCGTCTGCCGCCGGGTGCCGCTGCTGACCTATTTCGGTGAGCCGGCACCGCCGCCGTGCGGCAACTGCGACACCTGCCTGACGCCGCCGGCACTGACCGACGCGACCGAGGCGGCGCGCAAACTGCTGTCGGCAGTCTATCGGACAGGGCAGCGCTTCGGCGTCGGCCACCTCGTCGACGTGCTGCGCGGCAATCCAGGCGAGAAGGTCCGCAAGTTCGGCCACGAGTCGCTGTCGGTGTTCGGCATCGGCCGCGACGTGCCCCAAGGGAGTTGGCAGGCGCTCGCCCGCCAGCTCGAGGCGTCGGAAGCGCTGGTCCGCGATCCCGACCACGGCGGGCTGATGCTTGGGCCCGCGGCACGCCCGATCCTCAAGGGCGAGGCGTCGATTTCGCTGCGGGAGGCGGCGGCCGCGATGCCCCGCCGCCGCGAACGCGGTGGCAGCGGCGGTGTCGAGGAGCCGCTGTTCGAGGCACTGCGCCGCGTCCGCCGCGACCTCGCCGCGGCGTCGGGGGTGCCGCCCTACGTCATCTTCCACGACGCGACGCTGCGCGCCATGGCGGCCGAGCGCCCGGTGTCGCTCACCGACCTCGGCCGCGTCAGCGGCGTCGGCGCGCGCAAGCTCGAGGCGTACGGCGCGGCGTTCCTCGCGGCGTTGCGCGAGGCGGCGTAGAGCCCTGTCCTACAGCCCACCGCCTGCGCTATCATTGCACGGTCGAGTCGTCAGCGGGCGGCGGGAGCGGTTTCTCATCGTTGGCAGGGCGCGATCACGACGGGCCTGGTCGGCATCGCATCTGGCGGCCCGGCGCGACGCGGCGCGCATTTTCGACGACGCGACAAGAGCGTTAGCGAGTGAAGAGTGCGAAGTTAGGGACCGAGACGGCGCTTCGGGGTAGTCTGGCCGGAGCTCGACCGTCGTGTGAGGTGTGTGATCTTTCGCGGGCTCGATCGTCCCCGCGGGGCGGCGAGGATCGCACCCGTTGCACCATCGGCCCCGCCCGCTATGACCCCAGCAATGACCGACACCACCATCATCGCCAAGACCTTCGACCCCGCCGAGATCGAGCCGCGGCTGTATGCGCACTGGGAAGCGACGGGTGCCTTTCGCCCGGATCGCCCGGACGCGCAGCCGTTTACCATCGTCATTCCGCCGCCCAACGTCACGGGTAGCCTGCACATCGGCCATGCGCTCGACAACACGCTGCAGGACGTGCTGATCCGCTACCACCGGCTCAAGGGCCGCGACGCGCTGTGGGTCGTCGGCACCGATCATGCCGGCATAGCGACGCAGATGGTCGTCGAGCGGACGATCGCCGCGCAGGGCCTCAAGCGGTCGGACATGAGCCGCGACGCCTTTCTGGACCACGTCTGGGAGTGGAAGGAGCAGTCGGGCGGCACGATCACCCGCCAGCTGCGCCGGCTGGGAGCGAGCTGCGACTGGGCGCACGAGCGCTTCACGATGGACGCCGGCTTCTCGGCGGCGGTGACCAAGGTGTTCGTCGACCTCTACAACGAGGGTCTGCTCTACCGGGCCAAGCGGCTGGTCAACTGGGATCCGAAGCTGGGCACGGCGATCAGCGACTTGGAGGTCGAGTATCGCGAGATTGACGGGTCGCTGTGGCACTTCCGCTATCCGTTCGCCGACGGCTCGGGGTATCTGATCGTCGCGACGACCCGGCCCGAGACGATCCTCGGCGACGGCGCGGTCGCGGTAAATCCCGACGACGACCGCTATCGGCATCTCGTCGGGCAGTTCGTCCGCCTGCCGCTGGTCGATCGGCTGATCCCGATCATCGCCGACAGCTATGTCGAGGCCGATTTCGGCTCGGGTGCGGTCAAGATCACCGCGGCGCACGACTTCAACGACTTCGCCGTCGCCGGCCGTCATCCCGAAGCGGGCATCCCGCTGATCAACCTGATGAACCCCGACGGCACGATGTCGGACGCCTGCCCGCCGGCGTATCGCGGCCTGTCGCGGGAGGCGGCGCGGAAGCAGGTCGTCGCCGACTTCGACGCGCTCGGCCTGCTCGATCACGTCGAGCCGCACCGCCATCAGGTGCCCTACGGCGACCGCTCGGGCGTCGTCATCGAGCCGTTCCTGACCGACCAGTGGTACGTCGACGCCGCGACGCTGGCTGCGCCGGCGATCGAGGCGGTGCGGTCGGGGGCGACGCGGTTCGTCCCGGCGACGTGGGAGAAGACCTACTTCAACTGGATGGA
>CAHJWP010000021.1 GCA_903642255.1 Sphingomonadaceae bacterium
GGCCGAGCGCTTCCGCCACCGTCAGCACCGGCGCGCACGGCACGCCGCCGCGGATCAGCCGCTCGGCGAGTGGCGCGGCGGCGTGGCCCGCCAGCGTCGCCTCGAGCGCCGCCTTGAGCGCGTCGCGGTGCGCCGTCCGGCTGCGGTTGTCGGCGAAGCGCGGATCGGCGGCGAGGTCGGCGCGCTCCAGCATCGCGCACAGCCGGGCGAACTGCCCGTCGTTGCCGACCGCGAGGAGGATCGTCCCGTCGCCGGTGGCAAAGCTGTCGTACGGCGCGATGTTGGGATGGGCGTTGCCCGACCGGCCGGGCACGACGCCCGAACTCAGGAAGTTGACCGAGTGCGGGTGGAGCAGCGCCAGTGCCGAATCGAACAGCGTGATGTCGACGAACTGGCCGCGACCGCTGACGCCGCGCTCGACCAGCGCGAGCAGGATGCCGACCGCCGCATTGAGCCCGCTCGCGATGTCCACGACCGGCACGCCGAGCCGCGTCGGCGCGCCGTCGGCATCGCCGTTGACGCTCATCAGCCCGGTCATCGCCTGCACCGCCGCGTCATAACCAGGCAGACCGCCGAGCGGCCCGTCGGCGCCGAAGCCGCTGATCCGGCAATGGACCAGCCGCGGGAAGCGCTCGGCGAGCACGTCGGGCCCCAGCCCCCAGCCCTCCATCGTCCCCGGCTTGAAGTTCTCGACCAGCACGTCCGCCCCGGCGAGCAGGTCGAGCAACGCGTCGCGCCCGCTCGCCGTCTTGAAGTCGAGAACCAGCCCGCGCTTGTTGCGGTTGACGCCGTGGAAGTAGGCCGAACTGCCGTCGGCCAGCGGCGGCCCCCACACCCGCGTCTCGTCCCCCTGCGGCGGCTCGACCTTGACCACGTCCGCCCCGTGGTCACCGAGCATCTGCGTGCAGTAGGGCCCGCCGAGGACGCGGCTGAGGTCGACGACGGTGACCCCGGCGAGGGCGCCGGGCGACGGGGCGGCGGTGACTGGCGGCGGGTCCTGCATGGCGAGCGTGATAGCGTGGGCAACGGCGACGGTCACGCACCATGATCCTCCCCGCTCGCCGGGCCGCCGCGGCACGCCGCGGCGGGGCGATCGCCTTAGTGGCTCAGATGATCGCCGCTGCCACGACGCAGTTTGCAGGTGCGCCTATGGCTCTTGAGAACTTAGGTGCTGTTGTTTGTCTCCCTTGTTCTATTGAACTTCTAGAGGCGTTATTTCCTACGACCGAACGACAGCTATCCTTGAGCGACGACCAGTCGGACCGTGGGCAGAGGATTAGTAGCGCGGCGTTATTAAGATTACCAATTTGATTGGTCCTGCTCGACAGCAGCGTCTCTGATCGTACCAAAGATCTACTACGGTTTAAGTCTATAGTGGAGGCTGCACTTGAGCGAATCACTGCGCACGAATGAACGTCAAACACGCTCGATGATGATTGCGGGCGCCATGCCACCGGCTGCACACATGGTGATGAGACCTCGCTTTAGATCGCGCCGTTCCAGTTCATCAAGCACCGTGCCGATCAGGATCGCACCCGTCGCACCGATCGGATGGCCGAGCGCGATGGAACCGCCATTGACGTTTACCTTGTCACGGTCGAGACCGAGATCACGGATGAACTTTTCCGACACGACGGCGAAGGCTTCGTTGATCTCCCACAGGTCGATGTCGTTTTTCGTCAGCCCGGCTTTCGCCAAGACCTTCTCTGCCGCCGGCACCGGCGCGTTCAGCATCAGCGTCGGATCGTCACCGACGTTGGCCGTGGCGACGATTCGTGCCCGCGGCTTCAGTCCGTGCGCGGCGGCATAGCCGGGCGAGGCGAGCAGCACGGCCGCCGCGCCATCGACCACGCCCGACGAATTGCCGGCGTGGTGCACGTGCTGGATGTCGAGGTCGGGAAATTTGCGGAGGATCAGGGCGCGGGCGCTGTTACCCTCGACGTCGAGCGGCAGGTCGGCGAGCTGCGCGAATGCCGGCTTGAGCTTCGCCAGTCCCTCGGCGGTCGTTTCGGGCCGTGCATATTCGTCGTGCGTCAAGATGACGGTCCCGTCGTCGTCGATCACGGGCACGAGGCTGCGGTCGAACCGGCCTTCGGCGATCGCGACCGCCGCGCGCTGCTGGCTCGTCACGCCGGCCTGGTCGAGCTGCTCGCGCGTGAAGCCTTCGATCGTCGCTATCGCATCGCCGCACACGCCTTGGTGCGACTGCGGATGCACGGCCTGCAGTCGCATGTTGCCGGCACCGATGCCGAGCTGCGCGATCCCGGCGGCCGTCTCCTCCTGTGCCATCGCGGCACCGAGGCTCATCATCTCGGTTCCGCCGGCGATGACCAGATCCTCCATGCCCGACATGATCTGTCCCGCCGCAAGGTTGACCGCCGTGATGCCGCCACCGCAGAAGCGGTCAAGCGTCACGCCTGAGACGGTGACGTCGTAACCGGCGTCGAGCGCCGCCATCCGACCGAGATTGCCGCCCTGCTTGCCCTTTTGGGTCGACGTCGACCAGATGATGTCATCGATGTCCGCCGTCACGAGATTGTTGCGTTCCTTGAGCGCCTTGAGGACCGTGGCGGCAAGGTGCTGGGGGTGTAGGTGCGCAAGCGCGCCCTTGCCGGTTCGACCGATGCCCCGCGGCGTGCGAACCGCATCGATGATGAAGGCTTCCGTCATGTCGCAGCCGTCCCTCCTGATCAATTGATTGACATTGCGGACCATAGAATCGAAGATTGGTCAAGGCCGCACGCGGCCCCCGGCGATGTCTGCTTGCCGGGCTGAGCAAGGGAGCCCCGATGTTCTTGGATGTCGCTATGCGAACCGCCTTCGATGAAACGCATAATCAGTTTCGTGATATGGTCCGCCGCTTCTTCGCGCGCGAACTGGTCCCGCACATGCCGCGCTTCGAGGCACAGGGGATCGTCGACCGGGCGTTCTGGCAGAAGGCCGGCGCGGCGGGCCTGCTGTGCCCGACCGTGCCCGAAGCCGACGGTGGTCCGGGGCTCGATTTCGCATTCAACGCTGTGGTCACCGAAGAGCTCTGCTACACGGGTTCGTCGGCCAGCCTGCCGCTGCAGTCCGACATCATCGCCGACTATTTCGTGCACTTCGGCACCGAAGAACAACGGCGCCGCTATTTACCGGGCCTCGTCAGCGGCGACATCATCGCCTCGATCGCCATGACCGAGCCGGGGGCCGGCTCCGATCTGCAGGGCATCGCGACAACGGCACGCAAGGTCGGTGACCGCTACGTTGTCAACGGGTCGAAAATTTACATCTCGAGCGGCCAGAACGCTGACGTCGTCATCGTCGTCGCCAAAACCGATCCGAGCGCGCGGGCGCGCGGCATCTCGCTCATCCTCGTCGATACGGCCACGCCGGGGTTCGCGCGCGGCCGCAACCTCGACAAGATCGGCCAGCATTCGGCCGACACCTCCGAGCTGTTCTTCCATGACGTCGAGGTGCCGCTGTCGAATTGCCTCGGCCCGGAGGGCGGCGGCTTTACCTGCCTGATGACCTTGCTGCCGCAGGAACGGCTGTGTCTCGCCATCGGTGCGCAGGCGGGGGCGCAGCGCGCCTATGACGAAGCGGTCGCCTTCACCAAGACGCGGTCCGCTTTCGGCCAACGAGTGATCGATTTCCAGAACACACGCTTCACGCTCGCCGATCTTGCGACGCGGCTGCAGGTCGGATGGGCGCATCTCGATTGGGCGATAACCCGGCACGTCGCCGGCAAGTTGACGACGGCGGAGGCGTCGGCGGCGAAGCTCTGGCATTCGGAAACGCAGTGGCTGATCACCGATGCGGCGCTCCAGCTGCACGGCGGTGCCGGCTATATGAACGAATATCTTATTGCGCAGCTGTGGCGCGACGCCCGCGTCCAGCGCATCCACGGCGGCACGTCGGAGATCATGAAGGAGATCATAGGACGAACGCTGTGATGGGATCCCGCCGCTCGCAGGCCAATGGCAGATCGTTTGCCACGAGGTTCTCGGCGGCTGAGTGGTAAAACAGAAACATCAATCGAAGAATCTGCTGGACAAGTCAGGATGTGCCGCGCCACATTGCTGCATCACCTGGTGGCCGCCCCATCAAGAGGCGCGGATCCTTGTGGGGGAGACGGCACATGACAGTACGAACTGCAACCGCGAACCTTGTTTTCGGCCTATGCCTGACCGCCCTGTCGGGCGGTGCGCTGGCTGACCCGGTGGTGGGCGAGGGCGAGCCCGCCGCGGCGCAGAAACCCGGCGACAGCGCGTCACCACCGACGGCGGTGGAGGACATTATCGTCACCGCGACCAAGCGGGCGGAAAATATCCAGGATGTCCCCGTGGCGGTTCAGGCGATCGGCGGTTCCCAAATCCGCCAGCTGAACATCACCTCGCTCGGTGAACTGATCAAACTTTCCCCGTCGTTCAACTTCGCGCCGAATTATACGCCGCGTACGCAGGCGACGTTCATCCGCGGGATCGGTACCTATACGACCAGCGACGCGATCGAACCGTCGGTCGGCATCGTCGTCGATGGGGTGGCGCTCGGCCGGCAGGGAATGGCGTACATCGATCCCTTCGACGTGTCGCAGATCGAGGTCCTGCGCGGTCCGCAAGGCACGTTGTTCGGCAAGAACGCCTCTGCCGGCGTGGTGAGCATCGACACGCAGGCTCCCACCTCGACGCCGGAGCTTGCCGCACGGGCTCTGTTCGGGAACCGCAACGAGCAGCAGTATGGCGTGTCGGTCGGCGGAGAAGTCGCTCCAGATGTCGCCACGCGGCTCACCGCATATTATAATCGGCGTGACGGCGAGATCACCGATACCTTCCTGAACCGTACCGTCGACGGCTCAAAGAATTATGGGTTCCGCGGCAAGGTGAAGGTCGACATCGGAGCAGCCGACGTTACCTTCATCGCCGATTACAACCGAGCCGATGCAAACTGTTGCGCCTGGATTTTTTCGAGCGACGGCGGTCCGGGGACGTTTCGCAACCTACTCACCTCGTATGGCATCACGGCTGGACCGAATAATTATCAGATCGGTGCTAATCTGCTGCCCTTGTCGCAATCGACTTCGGGTGGCGTCTCGATGACAGCCCATGTTCCGGTGGGCAATGAAGAAATTACATCGATTACGGCTTTCCGGGGCTGGCACACAAATGAGGTGTCCGATATCGACCAGCTCCCGCTGCAACTTGCCAACTCGTACAACACGTCACGGCAATATCAGTTGAGCGAGGAGTTACGCGTGTCCAACAGCGGCACCTCGGCATGGGCGCATACAATCGGCATCTATTATTTTCATTATGTCATAAACGACGACGCGTTAATCGAATTTCCGGCAGGTGGGCTGTTTGGTCCGCTCGGCGATGTCCAGACACGCAGCCTGCAGCGCCTGACCTATGACAACGGTGCCATATTCGGTGAACTGACGCACACGTTCCCGGATGATACGACAAAGCTTCGCGCCGGTGTTCGCGTGACGGTTGAAAGCGTCGGGGCCGACATCTCGCGGACCGACAACATCGAATTCGTTCCCGGCTTTGATGCCTATACGCAACACGACAGCAACACCAACGTCGGCGAATCGTTTGTCGTCGCCCTGCAGCACAGTTTTACGCCGCGGCTGATGACTTACGCGCAAGTGTCGCGCGGCTTCAAGGGTGCCGCCTACGATCTGCCGGGACCGTCCGATGCCACACCGAGCCCACTGGTCAGCCATCGCGTCGCTCCCGAGATCGCGATGAACTACGAGGCGGGGGTCCGCAGTCAGCTATTTGACCGAACGCTGACGCTCAACGTCACCGCTTTCTACGAGACCTTCCAGAACTATCAGTCGACCAGCTTCGACGCCGCAGCAGACGTCTTCCGCCTGTCGAACATCGGTTCGCTGCACTCAACCGGCGCGGAGGTCGAGTTCAGTTGGCAGCCGACGCGTGCGTTTACCATCGGCGGCGGTGTGACGTTCGTCGACGCCCGTTACGACGACAACAAGAACGGCGAGTGTCAGTACACGTTCTTTCATGAAGGGCTCTGCACGCAAGCCGCACCCGGCAGTTACACCATCGATCTGACAGGTCGGCGCATCTATTATGCGCCGAAATGGACTCTGGCGATCAATTCACGATATGATCTGCGAACGCTTCCCGGTCCGTTCAATGCTTATGCGTCGGCGAACTATTCCTACCGCAGCTCGACTGCGGCGGAACCTTCGCTTGATCCTGCCACCTATATTCAAGCGTACGGCCTGCTCGATGCCCGGCTTGGCCTGACGACGAAGGACGGCAAGTACGAACTGGCGGTCTTCGGCCGAAATCTGACAGATGAGCATTATTTCGGGACGCATTTCTTCGCGACCCTGTTCGGCGGTCTGTCGGCGGGTAACGACGCGACGGCGGCGTTCCAAGGTCAACGCCGGTCTTACGGGCTCGAACTCGTCGCCAAGTTCTGACATGTCGTTGTGCCACGTCCAGTTCGTCGGGGCTAGCAAGAAGGCAGGCGGAGATACTGCTTGCCGCGGCGGACACCACGCGCGAGAGCGCCTTGCCCGCCTATGTCGACGATCCTGCCGTCGCGGCGCAGCGGCTTACGGGACTGCCCGGACCAACCTGGTGCCCCAGCCCGCGGCCGAGTGGTCGACTGATCGCGCGATTTGGTGGACCGCTTCCCCACAGACCTGCGCGTCGGCGGCGGCCGTGTCACGACGTCAACTGTGATGCCGCCGGCGTTTAGGCCGTTACCGTTCAAGGGACCCGCGGCCGACGTCGAGCACCGGTCGGACGGCACGATCATTATTCGATCGCGTCACCGGCCGGGACAGGCGCCCCGCTCCATCGCGCATCTGCTGGTCGAGCGTGCCGCCGACCATCCTGTGCGGCCGTGGATGGCGCAGCGCGATGCAGCGAGCGGCGGCCGCTGGCGGATGGTCAGCTACGCCGAAGCAAAGCGCGCGGCGGACGCGATCGCGACATGGCTGCTGCGGCAGGGCATGACTGGCGACGACTGCGTCATGATACTGTCGGGTAATTCGATCGAGCACGCGCTGCTGATGCTCGGCTGCTACACGGCGGGCGTGCCGATCGCGCCGGTCAGCCCAGCTTATTCGCTGCTGTCGACCGACTTGGGCAAGCTCCAGCATTGTGCCGCGATGGTGAGACCGCGCATCGTGTTCGCCCAGAGCGGCGGTGCGTTTGGTCGTGCGCTGGCCATGCTCCGGGCCGAGCGGCCCGGGTTGATCGTCGTCACTGCCGACGGCGAGGTCGACAACGCGGTGTCCTTCGACGACCTGATGACGACTGTAACGGGGCCGGAGGTCGATCGCGCCATGACGCAGATCGGGCCGCAGACCGTGGCAAAGTATCTTTTTACCTCCGGCTCGACCGGTCATCCCAAGGGCGTCATCCAGACCCATGGCATGTTTGCCGGGATGATCGCCGCTCAGGAGGGGATCCGCCGCGAGTCGCGTGATCCTGCCGAATCGCCGGTATCGCTCGAGTGGATGCCGTGGAGCCACATCTCGGCCGGCAACATCGGGTTCAACGACGTCATCTGGACCGGAGGTACGATCTATCTCGACGACGGTAAGCCGACCCCGGCCCAGTTCGTGGCGACCCTCGACAACCTGCGCGAGGTGTCGCCTGTCATGTTCGCCTCCGCGCCGATCGCGCTGGGGATGCTCGCCGGCGCGATGGAGAACGATCCGGAACTGCGTCGAAGCTTCTTCAGAAACCTGCGCCACATGGGCTACGGCGGGGCGACACTGTCCGACGATGTCTACGAGCGGCTGCAGGCAATGGCCGTCGCCGAAACCGGCCAGCGTATCGCGCTCACCACGATGTACGGAGCAACCGAGACCCAGGGCATCACGGCGGTGCACTGGACGGCAGAGCGCGTCGGACTGATCGGCCTGCCGCTGCCGGGCGTGACGCTCAAGCTGGCGCCGACCGGTGCCAAGTTCGAGGTGCGGGTAAAGGGACCGACCGTCACTCCCGGCTATCTCGGCGACCCCGATCGCACGGCCGCTGCCTGGGACGAGGAGGGATTCTACCGGTTGGGCGACGCGGCGCGCTTCGTCGATCCCGCCGACCCGTCGCAGGGACTGGTGTTCGACGGCCGCATCACCGAGGACTTCAAGCTCAACACGGGGACCTGGGTTTCGGTCGGGACGCTGCGCCCCGATCTCGTGGCGGCGTGCGCCCCCTATGTCGCCGATGCGGTGATCGCCGGCCAGGATCAGCCATATGCCGCAGCGTTGTTCTGGCCCTCTGCCTCAGGGCCCGCATCGGTGACGGGACAAGCCGGCGACAGGCTACCCATCGATCAGCTGGCCACGATACTTCGTGCCCGTATCGCCGCCTTCAACGCCGACGCGGGCGGATCGTCGCGACGCGTGACGCGCTTTATCATCCTGGCGGAACCACCCTCGGTCGAAACGGGTGAGATCACCGACAAAGGCTATATCAACCAGCGCGCCGTGCGCGAGCGACGCGCCGCCGATGTGACTGCGCTGTTCGCCGAGCCGCCGGCTCCACGCGTCATGGTAGTATGACCATCCGTATGGCCGCCGCTGGCCCGGCCAGCCATGCGGCGACCAACCACCCTGCCGCAATCGTCGGTTCAGCGATAGTCGGGCTCCTCCCACCATGGATAGAAGTCGGGCATGTCGCGGCTCACAGTGTTGGGGTAGCGTGGCGGCCGCTTCTCGAGGAAGCTGGCGACGCCTTCGGCGGCGTCCGCGGCTTTCCCCCGCGCGTAGATGGCCCGGCTGTCGAGCCGGTGCGCCTCCATCGGATGGGTCTGCGCGAAACTGCGCCACAGCATCTGCCGGGTCAACGCGACAGAGACCGGTGCCGTCTGATCGGCGATCTCCCGGGCGATGGCGTAGGCGGCAGGAAGCAGATCGGCCGGCAGGTGGATGGATCGGACCAGCCCGGCCGCGCGGGCTTCTTCCGCCGGAACGAGGCGGCCGGTAACGCACCACTCCATCGCCCGGCCGATGCCGACGACACGCGGCAGGAAGAAGGTCGAAGCACCTTCCGGCACGATGCCGCGGCGGACGAAGACGAAGCCGACGCGGGCACCCTCGGCGATCAGCCGGATGTCCATCGGCAGGGTCATCGTCGCCCCGATGCCGACCGCCGCGCCGTTGATCGCGGCGATCACGGGCTTGAGCGATTGGTAAATCCGCAGCGTCAGCTGCCCACCGACGTCACGGACCGATGGGCTGGCGTAGTCGGTCGACCCGTCCGGGCGTTCGGCCGGCGCCCGGCCGCCGCCGACGACGGCATCGAATGTCGCCGGGCCACCGGACAGATCGGCACCGGCACAGAATGCCCGTCCGGCACCGGTGACGACAATCGCGCGGACGTCGTCGTCGACATCGGCATCGTCGAATGCGGCGACCATTTCGCGCATCATCACCTCGCTGAACGCATTCAGCTTGTCTGGCCGGTTGAGGATGATGGTGAGAACACCATCGGCTTTCTCGACCACGATCTGCTCGAACATACGCCCTCCATCTAGCTTTGCCTGCCTGGCAGACAGGCGAGTACTGCCATACCGCGAGTTTCGATAACCCAATTGAGGAGATAGAAATGGAGATCAAGGGATTTGCCGCCGTAGTGACGGGCGGGGCCAGTGGCTTGGGCGCGGCCACGGCACGGGCGCTGGCCGCCGCAGGTGTCAAGGTGGCGATCTTCGACCTCAACACGAAATTGGGCGAGGCCCTTGCCGCCGAGATCGACGGCGTGTTCTGCGCGGTCGACGTCACGTCCGACGATCAGGTCGACGCCGGTTTTGCCAAGGCGCGGGCGGCGATCGGCCAGGAGCGCATACTGGTCAATTGCGCCGGAACGGGGGAGGCGATCAAGACCGCCAGCCGCGCGAAGGCGACGGGCGAGATCAAGCACTATCCGGTCGATGCGTTCAACCGGACCATCCAGATCAATCTGGTCGGTACCTTCCGCTGTATCGCCAAGTCGGCCGCGGGCATGCTGACGCTTGAGCCGCTCGCCCATGGCCAACGTGGAGCCATCGTCAACACCGCCAGCGTCGCGGCCGAAGACGGTCAGATCGGGCAGGCCGCGTATTCTGCGTCGAAGGGCGGAGTGGTTGGCATGACGCTGCCGATCGCCCGCGACCTGTCGAGCGAAGGCATTCGCGTCAATACGATCCTGCCGGGCATTTTCGATACGCCGCTGCTGCAAGGTGCACCGGATAACGTGAAGACGGCACTGTCGGCTGCCGTACCGTTCCCAAAACGACTTGGCCTTCCGGCCGAATATGCCAGTCTCGCACTCGAAATGATCCGCAACGATTATTTCAACGGCGAAGACGTCAGGCTCGACGGCGCGATCCGCATGGCCCCGCGCTGACGACGCGGCCGGCCGGCGCTGGGTGGCAGCCGGCCATCCTACCGGCTCAGCGCGAAATCATGGGCCTGGAGCCAATCGGCGACAATGTCCGCCGCCTGCGCGCCGAGTTCGGGCTGATTTTGATAATAATGGGTCGCGCCGGTCACCTCGGCGAACTGCTTGTCGCGGTGTTCGATCGCGGCGAACAGTCGCTCTGCGTGACTGGGAGTGCAGGCATCGTCGGCGCTATTGTTGATGACGAGAACCGGTTTGCTGACACGCGCGAGGCTGGCCGGCCCGTCGGCATGGGCGTCGTCATAGCTCCATTGGGACAGCCAGCTGCGCAGAGTTGAAAAACGGGCAAGCCCGATCGGCGACATGTTCACGGTCCGCGGGTCACCGAGGTAGCAGCGACCGGGTTGCCGGTCGTTGGGATCGATCGCCGGATCGAGCCAGCGCGGGTCGGCCATCGTGCCATGCGTGACGAAGGCGAACTCCTCGTCGCGCCGCCCTTCGCGATTGAGCTTCGCCAGCCTGTCCTTCACCCAGGCGGTGATCCGGCGATTGCGGGCGATCTGCGCCGCACGATAGTTGGACAGGAAATCGTCCGGATAAGGCGGCCTGACGCGCGTACCATAGAGATCAAGGTCCGCGTCGCGCTGCTCCGGGTCAGCCTCGTTCAGGATCGATGGATCGATCCATTCGGTCAGGGTGCGGTGCCGCGAGACGTGCGCCGCCATCATGATGACCCCGTCGGCCGGGACCAGCCCTGCATCGATCAGCCCCGGCGCGTCGCCGGCCGGCGTCGCGGCTACCGTCGGTCGCTCCGCCTGCGACTGGTAGAAGGCGGAAAGCGCACCGCCCCCGCTCCAGCCAAGCAGGACGACGTTAGTGTACCCGAGTTTCTCACGTGCGTGGCGAACCGCCGCGCCGAGATCGAGCGCGACCTTCTCCATGATCAGCGCGTAGTCGGCGCCCCTGTAGCGGCTATCGACGGCGAGAACATGGATGCCGGCGGCGGCGAGCTGCTGCATGACGGGCAAGCCGCCGGTCCCGCCGATGGGATGCATGCTGATCAACACCGTGGGCGACTCTTCGGCCGGGCGGATGTTCATGCCCGAGATCTGGACGATGTTTTCGGCGCCGCCGTACGTATCCTTGAACGCGGCTTTCTCATGCCACCAAATCGTGACAGGCCGGCGCTGCACCTTCGACTGCGTCAACTTCCTCTCCTCAGGCGAAGGTCGGATCGGCCGCCCGCTTCCGGTCACGCGTTGCCGCCGACCATTGCGCCAAGACCGTACGGGCCTGGGCCTTCTCCTCGGCCAGGATCCGATCATGTCCCTCGGTCGGGCAGGTAATCTCGACCTGGATACCATTGGGGTCAAAGCTGTAGATCGAGCGGACGAAGCCGTGGTCGATCGGCCCCTCAAGTTTAACGCCGGCGGCGGTCATGCGGTCACGGAACGCGAACAACTCGGCTTCGCCCGCCACTTTGAGCGCGATATGCTTGATGAAGCCATTGACCGGCTTGAACCGCTTGCGATCGACCTGATCGGGCAGGTCGAAGAAGGCGACGAAATTACCGTCGGCCATCTTGAAGAACAGGTGCATGTATTCGAGCGGGCCACCGCCGGGCGATTCATCGAAGGCTAGCGCCGCCGCGAACTCGAGCCCGAGAATGTCCTCGTAAAAATGGCGCGTCTCCTCCGCATCGAAGCAGCGGAACGCCGCATGATGAACGCCGAGAACGGGAGGCAACGAAGCCGTCCGATCGGTTTCGTTCATGGCAGACTCCTTGGATAATGCTCGTCAGCCTTGCCCATCCCGTCCGATTCGTCAATCGGTCGCGCACAATCGGCGTTCGATAAACCCGATCGTACAATCGGAAAAAATCATTGACCGTCTAGTGATCGGGTTTCATGGTACGGGGCCTCGTACTGTCAAGATGCGATGCCAATCGCCGGCCGAAGGAAAGCACTCAGGCGTTATGCCGTCGGACACCGTGGAAATCGTTGAGGTCGCACCACGCGACGGCCTGCAGAACGAAGGCTGTTTGGTGGCGACGCATGACAAGATCGGGTTGATCGCGCGATGTGCAGCGATGGGGGCGCGACGGATCGAGGTCGGCAGCTTCGTCAATCCGCAGCGTGTGCCGCAGATGGCCGACACCGCGGAGGTCATCGCCGGCCTGCCGCCGCGCGGACACCGCAGTTACAGCGCTATCGCCCTGTGCCTCAACATCCGCGGTGTCGCCCGCGCGATTGCCGGTCGCGCCGATGGGATGGCGGGCGCCGACGAGGTGGGATGCGTTCTGGTTGCGACCGACAGCTTCGGCCTGCGTAACCAGGGCCAGACGGTGGCGGACGGACTGCGCGCGACTGCGGAGATGATCCGGCTGGCCACGGCCGACGGCCTGTGCGCCCAGGTGACGATCGCCGCTGCGTTCGGCTGTCCATTCGAGGGCGAGGTCGACCCTGCCCACGTCGTCGATCTCGTACTGCGGACGATCGACGCCGGCGCACAGGAAGTCGCGCTGGCCGACACGATCGGCGTTGCCGTTCCGCGACAGGTCGGCGACTTGTGCGCCCGCGTTATCGACCGGGCACCCCCTGACTTTCCCTTTCGGGTCCACTTGCACGATACCCGCGGCCTGGGACCGGCCAATGCCTGGGCGGCTTATCAGGCCGGCATCCGCACCTTCGACGCGGCCCTCGGCGGCCTCGGCGGCTGTCCGTACGCGCCAGGAGCAGCCGGCAACGTCGCAACCGAGGAACTGGCTTATCTTTTCGGTCACAGCGGTGTGTCCAACAACATCGACCTGGCTGCGGCACGGGCTGCCAACCAGTGGTTGGCCGGCATCGTCGGCCGCTCGCTGCCCAGCCGGGTAGGTCGCGCCAACGACTTTCCCCAGTCCGTCGAGCAAAGGGCGACGGCATGAGCGGGGCGTTGGACGGCCTGCGGGTGATCGAGATGGGGCAGCTCATCGCCGGTCCGTTCTGCGGGCAATTGCTCGGCGATATGGGCGCCGAGATCATCAAGCTCGAGCCGCCCGGCGCGGGCGATCCGATGCGTGTCTGGGGCCAGGGAAGCGACAAAGTCAGCTGGGAGGTCATCAGCCGCAACAAGAAGTCGGTCTCGTGCAACCTGCGCGTTCCCGACGGTCAGGCCCTCGCCCGCCGGCTGATTGCGACCGCCGACGTCGTTATCGAGAATTTCAAGCCCGGAACGCTGGAGAAGTGGAACCTGGGGCCCGACGCGCTGCGGGCGGAGCACCCGGAACTGATCGTCGCGCGCATGTCGGGCTATGGCCAGACCGGGCCCTATGCCGATCGCGCCGGCTTCGGTGGCGTCGGCGAGGCGATGGGCGGCTGGCGGTACATCGTTGGGGAGCCCGACCGCCCGCCGGCGCGCATGGGCCTGTCGATCGGCGACACCCTGACGGCGTCCTATGGCTGCATGGGCGTGCTCGCTGCACTTCATGCCCGTACCCGGACGGGAAAGGGCCAGGTGATCGACGCAGCCCTCTACGAATGCGTGCTGCAGGTCATGGAAAGTGTCATCCCTGAATTTGACCGTATGGGCCTGATCCGCGAGCGATCCGGCTCCATCCTGCCGGGCATCGCGCCGTCGAACGTCTATCGGTGCCGCGACGGCGACTATCTGATCGGTGCCAACAACGACTCCATCTTCCGGCGACTGGCTAGGGCTATGGGGCGGCCGGAGCTCAGCGACGACGACCGCTATGCCACCCACGTCGCCCGGGGTCGCCATCAGCGCGAGCTCGACGCGCTGATCGAGGATTGGACCCGAAGGCTGACCGTTGGCCAGGTCGACGCGCTGATGGCCGACCACTCGGTCCCCGGTGGCCGCGTCTATCGCGCTCCCGAAATGCTAGCCGATCCGCAGTTCGCCGCGCGTGAGTCGATCATCGCGATCGAAACGGAACGCTGGGGTTGGCTCAAGATGCAGAACGCCTTCCCCAAGCTGTCCGACACACCGTCGAGTGTCCGCACGGCCGCTCCGGCGACGGTCGGACAGCATAATACCGAAGTTTACGGCGGGTTGTTAGGGATCGACCCCGCCAGTTTGGCCGAGCTGGCGGCATCGGCTACAATCTAGCTATGTGTTGTCGATTGATCGTGCGGTGCGGTCTGCCGATCCACCGTCAGCTGGTCATAATATTCGTCGAAGCGCACGATGAGGCCATGCTCGACCGTCCCGACAACACATGCCGGCAGGCGGAACCCCGTGCCGTCGGCGAGCCGCCCGATCAGGATATGCTGTTGGACGAAGCCGGTGGCAAAGGTCGCCACACGACGGTCGGCGTAGCGGCGATCGTGCAGATTGCGGGCAATGTCCCGCACCACCGCGACGCTCGCCTCCCTTGAGGTCGCGACTTCATCGGTATTGTGCCAGATGACAGCATTCGGCGCGTAGAGGGCCGCTGCCGCCTCGACATCACCCCGTTCGATGGCATCGAAGAAGCGTCGGCAGGTACTGGCGATCGTCTCATCCACCGGTGGTCGGCAGCACTAGGCCGGTCAGCATAATCTCGACCAGCAGGTTGGATTGCTCCTCGACCACTTCCGCGTCAAACGGCGAACGGCCGATCAGAGTCTCGACCAGCGGGGCGAGGTTGAACAGCATCGACGCAGCCGACTGGATCATGATCATCGCCATGCTGGGCGAGCAAGGCTTCAGCTTGCCCGAGGCCGCGGCTTCGGTGAAAAAGCGCGTAAGCGTCTCGTAGTGGGGCGCCAGCAATTCGGCGTGCAGCCAGTCGAGCCGTTCGCCCCCGACGGCACCTTCGCGCATCACGACCCGGCCGAGCTCAGGAAATCGCGCGGCCGTCTGCACCATGCTCCGCAGCGTCACCTTGAGCCGCGAGATTTCGTCAAGATCGGACAGGATATCGATCCGCGGTGCCCGTTCGCGGGTCAGCCGGTCGAACAACAGGCGCATTGCTTCGCGCCAGAGCTGATCCTTGGTCGTGAAGTAATATAGCACGACCGACTGCGATACCCCGCAGGCGAGCGCGATCTCGGCCGTCGTGACGGAATCGAAGCCGCGATCGGCAAACAGCGAAAGGGCGGCGGACAGCAACCGATCACGCGTCCCAGGACGAGCAGCCGCGTCTTTCGCTGAGCCCTCGCGCCGTCGCTCGGCCACGAGCCGTTTGGCGATCGCCATGCCTAATCTGCTCCCGGTCCGGTCCACGCGCGCCGCCACCGCGGCATTCATCATGGTGCATCGCGCATGCGTCCGAAGCCGTCAACAATATGGATTGCATCCTAATCAAACGATCGATATTTTGGCCAGCCAAGTCTATTAGACATATCGGCCGCTCGAGGTTCCGCATGATCGCCGGGTGCACACCGCACAGATCGACCATCGACTCTCGCCACCCGTGCAACGGGTAGGCTGATGGCGACGGGTGCCTTCCACGCGATGATGGATCCATCGTCAGGGATCGACGATCAGGCTGCCATCGTCCGGCTCAAACGCGCGTTGGCCGCGCAGAAAACGGCATTTGCCCGCGACCGTTATCCCGACCTCGCCGCGCGACAGACGAACCTCGCGGCGCTCGCTGCCATGATGACGCGACACGCCGACGCCATCGTCGCCGCTCTGTCGGCCGACTTCGGTTGCCATCCGGCGATGCTGTCGCTGATGGTCGAGGTCCACGGTGTCGCGGCCCGCGCCGAGCACGCGATGCGTCAAGTTGCCGACTATATGAAACCGTCGCCGCGCGCTGTTCCTGAAGTGTTCGGCACCGCGACTGCCGAAGTCCGCTATCAGCCGAAGGGTGTTATCGGCAACATCGCGCCGTGGAATTTCCCTTTTGACATCGCCCTCGGGCCGCTGGTCGACATGCTGGCGGCGGGCAACCGCGCGATCATCAAGCCTTCGGAGTTCACGCCTGCCTGCTCGCAGCTCATCGCCGACATGGTGGCCGACACCTTTGCTCCTGATTTAGTCAGCGTCGTTCAGGGTGGCCCAGCAGTGGCGCAGGCGTTCAGCGAGCAGCCTTGGGACCATCTTCTCTTTACCGGCAGTTTCGCCGTGGGTCGGCAGGTGATGACGGCAGCCGCCCGCAACCTCGTCCCCCTCACGCTCGAACTCGGGGGCAAATGCCCGGTCGTGTTGACGCCCGGCAGCGTCACCAGGTCGACCGTCGGCGATGTAATCGGTACCAAGCTGATCAAGAACGGCCAGATGTGCATCGCTGTGGATTATGTCCTTGTCGCACGTGACGAGCTCGCGGCGTTCGTATCGGGCGCGACCGAGCATGTTCGCGCGACGACGCCCGATTACTCGCGCAGCCCGGACTGCACCGGGATCGTGTCCTCCCGTCATCTC
The DNA here is from genome assembly GCA_903642255.1 of Sphingomonadaceae bacterium. Lineage (GTDB taxonomy): Bacteria > Pseudomonadota > Alphaproteobacteria > Sphingomonadales > Sphingomonadaceae > Polymorphobacter_B. Next base: position 16,701 of record CAHJWP010000021.1, read on the forward strand.
GATCGCCTGACCGGCCTGCTCGCCGAAGCCCATGCCGCGGGGGCAACGCTGGTCCAGCCCGAGGCGGGGGGCACCGTCGACAAGGATACGCGTCGTATGCCGCTGACGCTCGTCGTCGATCCGCCGCCGGGCTTGCGGATGATGAGCGAGGAGATCTTCGGGCCGATCCTTCCCGTCATCCCGTATGACGATCTCGACGAAGCGATCGCTTTCATCAACACGCGCGAGCCGCCGCTCGGCGTCTATGTCTTCGGCGACAACGCGATCGCCAATGCGGTGATCGACAGGACCACTTCGGGCGGCGCGACGATCAATTGCTGCGCGGTGCACGGAGCGCTGCCGTCGATGGGTTTCGGCGGCATCGGGCCAAGCGGCATGGGACGCCACCACGGGATCGAGGGCTTCCGCGAGTTTTCCAACGCGCGTGGCGTGTTCGTCCGGGGCAAGGGCGGCGATATGACCGGCATCTTCCCGCCGTATGTCCAGCCCGGCCCGGCAATCGAGCTCGGATGATGGGCCGGATGATCGTAATCGACTTTCGAGGTTAGGCGATGAACGATGTAACCACCGTCGAACGGCCCGCCGGCCTCGTGGCCGACCGCGTGATCGATTACGACCTCTACGCCCCGGACGGCATCGAGCACGGTATCCATGCTGCGGTTTTGCGCCTCCGCGAGTCAACACCGCACAAGCTGGTCTGGACGCCACGCCACGGGGGGCATTGGATCGTCTTGTCGGGCATCGACGTCCACCAGCTCTATGCCGATCACGACCGACTATCGAACGAGGTCAACGTCGTGCCGCCGCCGCCCAATTCGCCGCCACTGGGCGCGCTTAGCTACAACCCCCCCGCGCACGCCGAATTTCGTGCGCTGCTTAATCGCGGCCTCAGCGCGCGCGCGGTCCGCGACCGCGAGCCGGATGTGCGGGCCCTGACCGTCGCCTTGATCGAGGGATTCCGCACGCGCGGCCACTGCGATTTCGCCGCCGAATTTGCCGCGATCCTGCCCCTCAGCATCTTCCTCGGCATGGTCGACATTCCACTGACCGATCGCGCCATGCTCCAGGCGCTGACCCACGAGACGACCCACCCGTCGCCGGGGTTCGACGCCGAGGAGTTCCTGCAGCGCTTCTGGAACTACCTCCTGCCGCTGGTCCAGGCACGGCGCGCGGCTCCCCGTGATGACATGATCAGCGACATCGCCGCGGGCACCGTTTTCGGCTGCCCGCTGACCGACGACGAGGCGGTCGGTGCATGCATGCACCTGATGATCGCGGGGCTCGACACGGTGGCCGCGTTCGTCGGCTTCATGATGAAGTATCTGGCCGAGCATCCCGATCATCGTCGCTGGCTGGTCGATCATCCCGCTGAACTTGGGCCGGCAATAACCGAGTTCCTCAGGCGCTTCCCCATGGTCACCGGCATCCGCAAGGTTGCCAGGGACTTCACCTATGACGGGGTCACGCTCCGCGCGGGCGACATGATCGCGTTGCCGACCATTCTGACGAACCTCGACAGCGCAATCTATCCTGATCCTCTCAGAGTCGATTTCTCCCGACCGGCCGGCAAGCAGACGACGTTTGGCAACGGTATCCATCGTTGCCCGGGATCGCCCCTGGCGCGCCTTGAAATCCGCGTCCTGCTCGAAGAATGGCTGAGCCGCATCCCCGATTTCGAGGTCGACCCCGACCGGCCGGTACAGTTCGCCGGCGGCTATGTCGGCACGATCCTGTCGCTGCCGCTGCGCTGGCCCGTGTGAGTCCGGGCAGCTGACGAGTTGGCTGGCGCTCTGGATCGACCCGGTTCAGGCGCTGATCGACGCCGGCCGCAGCGTCACCGAAGTCGAGCAGGCCGCTGGGTCATGGATCGAGGCCGTTCGGCAAGGAGCCTGTTCAATAACGCCAGCTTGTCAGGTCGGCACCTTTCGGTGCCGTCGCACTGATGCGAGCCATGATCTTGGGAAGATACATCCAGTCGTAGTGGAGCCGCGAGTAAGCATTGGCCAAGTCGTGGTCGCCGTTCCAGCAATGTTCGGCCCGCTCGCCGTAATCGACCTCGCCGCCCCACGCCGGCTTCAGGCTCTCCAGCGTGTCCTGCGCGTAATACACGGCGTCTGTCAGGAAATAGCTGTCGGCCGAGCCCACGTAGATATGAAGCTTTCCCGTCAGCTTGGGGGCAAGCCGCGGCCAATCGCGCTCGACGACGTGGGTCAGGTCGAAATGGTCGCGCCAGTAGGCGGCGACCGCCGGGTCGATCGCGCCGGTCTCCTTGTCGAAGATCGGCTGGGGATAGCCGTCGCGGCCCTGCGGTCCGAACACCGCCTGCCAGATGTCGTACTGGCCGCCGGAGCGGCTGCGGTCGCCGAGCACCAGCTCCATGTGATTCTCATCGCGCTGGGTCGCGAGCGTCTGGCCGAGATAGTCGCGCATCGCCGGACGCTCGATCGCCACCGCCGTGCCCTGCTCGGCGAAGGCGTTCTTGTCGCTGTAGAGGTTGATGGTGGTGTAGGCGCGGAAGTCGATCGGGTCAGGGCAGGCGACGAACGCGCCATTGTACATCTCCGGGTAGAAGACCTGCGTCGCCATCGCCTCCCACCCGCCGGTCGAGCCGCCGTAGGTAAACCGGGCCCAGCCTTGACCGATACCTCGGAAACGGCGTTCGATTTCCGGGATCAGCTCCTGGTTGATGGCGTCGCCGTACGGGCCGAGGTTGGCCGAGTTAACCGCATAGCTGTCGTCGTAATAGGGATTGGCGTGCTCGATCGACACGACGAGGAAGCGCGGGAAGCCAGGCCCCGTCCAGCGCTTGAAATTGGCATAGCTCTCGGCCTGCTGGATCCGGTTGTAGCCGGCGAGATGGAAGCGCTCGGAATAGTCCGGCTTGAGGTCGGGATCGGGTGGCGTCTCCCGCCACGCGCCGATGCCATCGGCCGGAAAGTGGCCGTGGTTGACCATCAGCGGAAAGCGCGCGTTCGGATGTTCGGCGAATCCCGCCGGCAGCAGGACATAGGCCCCGAGATACATCGGTCGCCCCCAGAACCGCGAGAGCAGTTCGCTCCGGATGCGGACATGCCTGACGAACGGCGTTTCCGGCACGGGCTTCACCGGCGGGATCACCTGATCGAGCGTGAGCGCGAGCCGCGGCGCGTCCGGCCCGAGATGAACGCGCACCGGGCGGGAGTAAGCATTGCCGGGCTTTTCGTTCCAATGCTGCCCCTCGCCCATGTCGGGCGGGAGCTTGACGACCGAGCCGTCGGCCCGGCGGAACGTCTCATAGCGATTGAACACCGCCTGCACCGTGTAGTCGCCCGCCGGCAGCGCCGCGAGCGGCACGGGCCAGCCGTAAGTCGATGTCAGGGCGACGACGGCACCCGGCTTTGCGTCCTCCACCGTCTGTCCGAAGATAAACGGCGTGCGGAGCGGCGCCTCCAACTCCACCTGAAGGCGGGGTTCGGGATCAATCCGCGGCGAAGCGATCAGGATCATGCGGCCGTCGAGCGGCGCTTGCCCGCCGTCGGGCAATGTCACCGTCACCTCCATCGCACTCGCGCGGCCGGCGATTGTCGCGGCGGCAAGTAGGGCAATCGTGCGACGCAGGCTCATACACACCCCTCCAGACCAGCGATCAGTGCCGGATGCGCACAGCCGCAGCAAGCAACTCCGCAAGCCCACCGCTTCGCATCGGGGTTCAGCGATGGCCCAGCCCGCGCCCGACGAGTAGCTTTCGTCCGGCGTGAGCGACTGTCGCCGTCACCAATAGGCGCTCCCCGGCACGCCCTTGAACGGTCCCGCCACACCCGAGGTGATCCAGCCGCCGTAAAACCCGCCCGGCTGCGGCACGACCCGCTCGCCGTCGAGCCAGCAGGCGTCCATCGCGCCGGCGTAGAAGGCGACGTGGTTGCGCACGATGGCGAACGCCGGCGTCGGCTCGGGATAGAACCACGCGGCGCGCGGCCGATGCTCGCGGCCGCCGGCCACGTCGCAGTAGCGCGCCACACCCTTCCACTCGCAGAAGCTCGAGCCGGCGACAGGCACGAGTGCGTCGGCGAGGATGTCGTCCGGCGGGATATAATAGCTGGGCGG
>CAHJWP010000022.1 GCA_903642255.1 Sphingomonadaceae bacterium
CGTCGCGCCGCGCAGCGTCAGCGCCGCGCCGACCGCGCCGAGCAGCGCGCCGGTCACTCCGCCGCGCTTCGCCGCGACAAGGCCGAGCACCGCCCCGCCGATCGCCGAGATGACGCGCTCGGGCGTCGCGAGGTTGACGCGCGGGCCGAGGCGCGTGCCGGGGGGAGCGATTACCGAACTCGTCGTCATTCCTGGCCTCGCGGTTGGAGTGCCCGACGAACGACGCGAGCCGGGCGCGGTTCCGGGATTAGCCGTTACGCTGGTGCATCTACCGCGGGGCGGCGTCGCTTGGCCGGCGGCGGAGGCGATGCTATGATCCAGTAATGGACGACACGACCGATCACGACGATGGCGGTGCCGGCGACTGGCTCGACAGCCTGCCCCCCGAGCAGCTGGCGGCGCTGAACGAGATGCTGGCGATCAGCGTCAAGGATCTCGACGACGGGCTTGGCGTGGAATTGGACATCGACAACATCATTGCGCGAGGTCGCGCGCGACGGGCCGCCGAGGCGCGCGCAGCAGCCGAGTGAAATTGATCATCGCGCCCCGGGCGCTGCGTGATCTCGATGACATCGAATATTTCACCGCCCGTCGTTGGGGCGACGATCAAGCGGTCAGATACCTCAAGCAGTTGCGGCTGGCGTTCGAGAGGGTAGCTGACATTCCCGCGCTTGGCCGTGTGGTGCGCGGGTCCGACGGACTAAGCACCTATCGCCGGGGCAGTCACGTGCTGGCCTTCCGTGCCGCAGCCGCCCATGTCGAGATTGTCCGCGTCCTCCACCAGTCGATGGACCTCGCCGCGCGCCTCGCCGCCGAACGCTGACTACCCCAGCCGCTCGACCGCCCGCGCGATCCGCCGGCACGCCTCGGCCAGCAGCGCGTCGCCCGTTGCATAGCTGATGCGGAATGCCGGCGAGCCGCCGAAGCCGCTGCCCGGCACCACCGCAACCCCCTCGGCGTCGAGCAGGTAGGTCGCCACCGCATTGTCGTCGGTCAGCACCGCGCCGTCGGGCGTCGTCCGGCCGATCAGGCCGGCGCAGTCGGGATAGACGTAGAACGCCCCCTCGGGCACCGGGCAGCGTAGGCCGGGGACGGCGTTCAGCCCGGAGACGACAAGGTCGCGGCGCACCTTGAACGCCGCGTTGCGCTCCACCAGAAACGACTGGTCGCCGTTCAGCGCCGCGACGGTCGCTGCCATCGAGATCGAGCACGGGTTCGACGTCGACTGCGACTGGACCTTGGCGATCGCCTTGATCAGCGGGGCCGGGCCGCCGGCATAGCCGATCCGCCAGCCGGTCATCGCGTACGCCTTCGACGCGCCGTTGACGGTCAGCGTCCGCGGGTACAGCGCCGGGCAGACCTCGGCGATCGTCGCGAACGCGAAGCCGTCGTAGACGATGTGCTCGTACATGTCGTCGGTCAGCACCCAGACGTGCTCGTGGCGCAGCAGGACCTCGGCGAGCGCGGCGATCTCGGCGCGGGTATAGGCGGCGCCCGTCGGGTTCGACGGCGAGTTGAGGATGACCCACTTGGTGCGCGGCGTGATGGCGGCGTCCAATTGCGCCGGCGTCATCTTGAACCCGGCGTCGATGCCGCAGTCGACCGCGACCGGCGTCGCGCCGGTGATGGCGACCATGTCGGGGTAGCTGACCCAGTAGGGCGCCGGGATGACGACCTCGTCGCCGGCGTCGAGCGTCGCGACCAGCGCGTTGAAGATCGTGTGCTTGCCGCCCGAATTCACCGTGATCTGGTCGAGCCCGTAGTCGAGCCCGTTGTCGCGGGCGAACTTGGCGCGGATCGCCGCCTTCAGGGCCGGGGTGCCGTCGACGTTGGTGTATTTGGTCTCGCCGTCGCGGATCGCCTTGATCGCTGCATCCTTGACGAAATCGGGCGTGTCGAAGTCGGGCTCGCCCGCGCCGAGCCCGATCACGTCGCGGCCCTGCGCCTTGAGCTCGGCGGCACGCGCGGTGACGGCGAGCGTTGGCGACGGCTTGATGCGCCCCAGCGCGGACGAGTAGAACGGCATCGTGGTCCCCCTTTGGGCGGTGCCCATGAACCCCGCCGGGCTTAGGCGGGCACGCCGTATGGCTCAAGCCCTTTGCCGGGTCGGGCACCGATAGGTTCAGGGTGGATCGATCGCCCGCAAGGCGCGGCGGCCGCTGCCGTAAAGTCTCCTGTGCCATCGCGTTGCCCTGCGGCGGCGCGGCGAGTCATAAGGAGACGATCGATGCGCCTGATCCTGTCCGCCCTGACGCTGGCAATCGGTGGCCCGACGGCGGCGCTCGTTGCCCACCATGCGGGCCTGGCGCATGCGCTCGCCGGCGTCGCCGCGGCGCTGCCCGATCCGTCGACGGCGGCGCTGATGTTCGCCGGTCTCGGCCTCGTCGTCGGCGCGCGGCGCGGCGCGGCGGCACGGGCCGACGACGAACGTTGACTCGGGTCGATCCGGCCCTCATCTCGGGGCCATGCCCGCGCCCGCCTTGCCCCCGCTCAACGCCGTCATCATCCCCGTCACGCCGCTGCAGCAGAACTGCACCCTGTTCTGGTGCACCGCGACGATGCGCGGGGCCCTCGTCGATCCCGGCGGCGACCTCGACAAATTGCTCGGTGTCGCGAAGCAGCAGGGCGTGACGATCGAGAAGCTGCTCGTCACCCACGGCCACATCGACCATTGCGGCGAGACCGGCGTGCTGCGTGATCAGCTTGGCGTACCGATCGAGGGGCCGCACCGCGACGACAGGTTCTGGATCGACCAGCACGCGCTGACCGGCCCGCAGTACGGCGTGCCGCGCGCCGCGCCCTTCACCCCCGACCGCTGGCTCGACGAGGGGGATACCGTGACCGTCGGCGACCTGACCCTCGACGTCCATCACTGCCCGGGGCACACGCCGGGGCACGTCGTCTTCCATCACGCCGCCTCGAACCTCGCGATCGTCGGCGACGTCCTGTTCCAGGGGTCGATCGGACGGACCGACTTTCCCCGCGGCAACCACGCCGACCTGATCCACACGATCACCACGCGCCTGTGGCCGATGGGCGGGGCGACGGCGTTCATCCCCGGCCACGGCGCGATGTCGACCTTCGCCGCCGAACGGCGGAGCAACCCGTTCGTCGCGGACAGCGTGCTGGCTGGCGCCTGAACAGCGGGTTTGGACTTACGCGACCGGCGGCATGGCATAGGCATGGTGGCTGTACGCCAGCGTGATCGCCCAGATCGACAGGCCGACCATGATGATCCACGTCCCCGCCGCACCGGCGATGCGGAACGCGTTCGGCGCGGGGCGCGCCATGCCGATCGCGTGGGCGACGCGGATGAGGAACAGCAGCACGCCGGTCGAGGTCAGCAACTCGGTGACGCCGGTCCGCATCTCAACCAGCCCCATCAGGATCAGGATGAGCGGCACGTATTCGGCGAAGTTGGCATGGGCGCGGATGCGCGACAGCAACGGATCGTGGCCACCGTCGCCGATCGTCACCTTGTGCGCCTGACGCAGCTGGACGACGCGGAGCGTCAGGATGAAATACAGCAGGCCGCAGCAGCCGGCGGTGACGAGCGTGATCATCATGGTCTTGAGTCCCCCAGGTCGAATCGGCACGGCGACGCAACCAAAACGCCTCTACACCGTTGAGCGATTACAACAACCTGAAGGATGGACGATGGACAAGGATCGGATCGACGGCGCGCTCAAGAATGCCGCCGGCAGCATCAAGGAAGCCACTGGCAAGGTCGTCGGCGACAAGAAGCTCGAGGCCGACGGCGTCGCCGAACGCGCCGAGGGCAAGGTCCAGAACACCGTCGGCGGGGTCAAGGACACGCTGCGCGGCGACGCATAGGCGGAGTTGACGGACGCACCGGCCGCTCCCGACGGGGGGCGGCCGTTTTCGTGCGTGCGCACCTACCGGCATGAATTCCGTTGCATCGCAGGCGCAAATGTCTATTATCCGCGCCTCGACTGAAACCGCGGGTCTTCGGTGGCCGCGCGTGCGGCTCCGTGATGCCGCCGTAGACATTAGACAGGTGCCGGATGGCCGTTCCGAAACGCAAGACCTCGCCTTCGCGTCGCAACATGCGCCGCAGCCACCATGCGCTGACCGTCGTCGCCAGCCAGGACTGCCCCAACTGCGGCGAGCTCAAGCTGCCGCACAACCTGTGCCCGTCGTGCGGCTTCTACAAGGACCGCGCCGTCCTCGAAGCGCAGTCCTGACCTGACGCGCTGACGTGACCGACCGGCCGGTTATCGCGCTCGACGTCATGGGCGGAGACGGCGGGCCGGCGGTGGTCGTCGCCGCTGCCGAAGTCGCGCAGGAACGCTATCCGCGCCTGCTGTTCCGCCTGTACGGCGACGAGGCGCTGATCCGCGCCGAACTGGCTCGGGCGCCGCGGGTCACCGCCAACGCGGTCGTCGTCCACAGCCCCGACGTCATCCTTGGCACCGACAAGCCGGCGGCGGCGATCCGCCGCGCACGGACGACGTCGATGGGCATGGGCGTCGCCGCGATCAAGGCGGGCGAGGCGCAGGCGATGGTGTCGGCCGGCAACACCGGCGCACTCATGGCGATGGCCAAGCTGACGCTGCGCACCATGCCGGGCATCGACCGCCCGGCGCTCGTCGCACTGCTGCCGACGCTGAAGAACGACTCGGTCGTCCTCGACCTCGGCGCCAACGTCGAATGCGACACCGAGAACCTCGTCCAGTTCGCCGTCATGGGCGCGGCGTTCGCCCGCACCGTCCTCGGCCTCGACCGGCCGCGCGTCGCGCTGCTCAACATCGGCGAGGAGGAGCTGAAGGGGACCGAGGAACTCAAGCTCGCCGCCGCGCTGCTCCGCGCCGCCGACCTGCCGATGAGCTTCGAGGGCTTCGTCGAAGGCGACAAGATCGGCGCGGGCGACGTCGACGTCATCGTCACCGACGGCTTCACCGGCAATGTCGCGCTGAAGACCGCCGAGGGCACCGGCCGCCTCGTCACCGGGCTGCTGGCGCAGTCGTTCCGCTCGTCGTGGCTGACGCGGCTCGGCTATCTGCTGTCGCGCGGCGCGCTGCGGACGCTCGGCCGGCACCTCGACCCCAATGCCCACAACGGCGCGGTATTTCTCGGCCTCAATGGCCTCGTCGTGAAGAGCCACGGCGCAGCGACGGTCCGGGGCTTCGCCAACGCGATCGGCGTGGCGCACGACCTCGTCGCCGGCGACATCGCCCGGCGGATCGCGGTCGACCTCGACAATTTCCGCGAACATCGCCCGGTCGTCGCGGCGAACGACGGTCCCGACGCGTCGGCGGCATGACCCGGCGCAGCGTGATCATCGGCACCGGTAGCTATCTGCCGGCGCGCATCCTGACCAACGCCGAACTCGCCGCGACGGTCGACACGACCGACGCGTGGATCGTCGAGCGGACCGGCATCCGCCAGCGCCACATCGCCGCCGACGGCGAACTGACCTCCGACCTCGCCGTCGCCGCCGCCCGGCGGGCGCTGGAGGCCGCGGGTCTGACGGCGGACGCGGTCGACCTGATCGTGGTCGCCACCGCCACCCCCGACCAGACGTTTCCGGCGTGCGCGACCGTCGTCCAGCACAAGCTCGGCATGACGACCGGCGTCGCGTTCGACGTCGCCGCGGTCTGCTCGGGGTTCCTCTACGCCCTCGCCGTCGCCGATGCGATGCTCGTCACCGGGGCGGCGCGGACCGCGCTGGTCATCGGCGCGGAGACCTTCTCGCGGCTGCTCGACTGGACCGACCGCGGCACCTGCGTCCTGTTCGGCGACGGCGCGGGGGCGATCGTCCTGCGCGCCGAGGAGCAGCCCGGCACCAGTGCCGACCGCGGCATCCTCAGCCACCGGCTGCACAGCGACGGACGCTACAACGACCTGCTGTTCGTCGACGGTGGCCCGGGGTCGACCGGCACTGTCGGCAAGCTGCGGATGAAGGGGCGCGAGGTGTTCCGTCACGCCGTCACCAACCTCGCCGCGGTGATGACCGAGACGCTCGCCGCCGCCGGGCTCGCCGCGGCCGATGTCGCATGGGTCGTGCCGCACCAGGCGAACCTGCGGATTCTGGAGGGCACGGCGAAGAAGCTGGGGCTTGCGTCCGAGCGTGTCGTCGTCACCGTCGACCGCCACGCCAATACGTCCGCCGCTTCGGTCCCGCTGGCGCTCGACGTCGCAGTCCGCGATGGACGGATCAGACAAGGTGATTTACTAATTCTCGAAGCGATGGGCGGCGGCTTCACCTGGGGGGCAGCGGCGGTTCGCTGGTAGATCGCCACGCGGAGGGGACGGTAATGCCCGAGGTTGACACGGCAGCAGGAACGCCGCGGCGCATCCGCGGCGCGGCGCGCGCGGCGAAGACGACCGGCAGCATCACCCGCGCCGATCTGTGCGAGGCGGTGCACGCCGAACTCGGCCTGTCGCGCAGCGAATCGTCCGACCTCGTCGAGCAGGTGCTCGACCAGGTCTGCACGACGCTTGTCGCCGGGACCAACGTCAAGGTGTCGTCGTTCGGCAGTTTCGTCCTGCGCAACAAGGGGCTGCGCGTCGGCCGCAACCCCAAGACGGGGCAGGAAGTGCCGATCGAACCACGCACCGTCCTGACGTTCCGCCCGAGCCAGCTGCTGCGCGCGCGGATCAACGGCGGCGTCGACCCCGGCCCCGAGCCCGACGACGCCGAGTGAGCGGGGGCGAATAACCGATGGCCGAGCCCGCCTATCGGACGATCAGCGATGTCGCCGCGTTGGTCGGCGTGCCGCACCACGTCCTGCGGTTCTGGGAGACCAAGTTCCCGGCGATCGCCCCGCTCAAGCGTGGTGGCAACCGGCGCTATTACCGGCCGGAGGACGTCGCGGTGATCACGACCGTCGCGCGCCTGCTCCATGCCGAGGGCTATACGATCAAGGGCGCGCAGAAGCTGCTCGCCGCCGGAGTCGATCCGGGGCTGGCGAAACCGTCGGCGGTGGTCGCCGTCGCCGCGCCGCCGCCGACGGAGCCGGAGCTGTTCGCCGATGCGGGCCTGCCGGTCGCCGCGCTCGCCGCGATCCGCAACGACCTTGCTGCCGGACTCGCCGCCGCGCGGGCGCTGTGACCCGCGACAGATGAAGACCATCGCCGTCTTTGCGATCAAGGGCGGCGTCGGCAAGACAGCAACCGCGGTCAACCTTGCCTACGCGTCGGCGACGCAGTCGGCGCGGCGGACGCTGCTGTGGGACCTCGACGGGCAGGGCGCGGCGACCTTCACGCTGCGCCTCGCCGCCGCGCCGGGCCAGTCGGCGCGCAAGCTGTTCGCCGCCGACGCCGCGCTCGATGCGCTGATCCAGCCGAGCGCCTATCCGCGACTCGACGTGCTCGCCGCCGACAAGTCGCTGCGCCACCTCGACCGCGCCTATGCGGCGGACAGTGCGCGGCGGCTGAAGAAAATGCTGAAGAGTTTCGACCGCGACTACGACCGGGTCATCCTCGACTGTCCGCCGGGGCTGACGACCCTCGCCGAGGAGGTGTTCCGCGCCGTCGACCTTATCGTCGTGCCGTTGCTGCCGTCGCCGCTCAGCGAGCGGGCGTACGAGCAGCTGCAGTCGCACCTTACCAAGCACCACAAGAAGGGGCCGCCGCTGCTCCCGGTGTGGACGATGGTCGACCGCCGGCGGGCGCTCCACAAGGCGACGGTCGACGCGGTGCCCGACCGCGTCGCGATCCCCTATGCCGTCGCGGTGGAGGCGATGGCGGTCCACCAGGCTCCGGTCGCCGCGACCGCGCCGCACGGCCCGGCCGCACGCGGCTTCAACCGCCTGTGGGCCGAGGTCGAGGCGGCGCTGCGCTAAGGGTCGACGAGGGATACGTCGATCAGGTGCGGCCGGCGACCGCCGCGTCCTCGCCAGCGACATCCGTCACCACGAAATACCAGTCGCCCTCGTCGCAGGCGAGCGTATCGACCGCGACGAAGGCCAGCCGCTCGGCCCCGCCGGCGTCCGCCAGCCGCCAGCGGCTCGTCACCCGCGCCGCCTCGTCGGGCAGCTCCTCGACCGTCTCGACGGTCGCCGTGATCGCGGCGACGCCGAGCGCGGCCCATGCGGCGAGCCGCTCCTCGATCCAGATGACCAGCTGGCCGTCATCCTCGATGAACGTCGTCCCGTCGCTGCGCGCCAGCATCTGCGGCAGGCCCATGACGTCGGCGATGGCGTCGACGTCGCCGCTGCTCCACGCCGCGGCGTGGTCGGCGATCAGCGTCGCGATGGCGGCGTTGGCGTCGCTCACTGCCCCGCCTCCCGGTCGCGCCGGCCGAGCAGGCGCAGCCGCAGCGCATTCAATTTGATGAAGCCCTGCGCGTCGCGCTGGTCGTACGCCCCGGCGTCGTCCTCGAAGGTGACGATCTTCGCCGAATAGAGGGAGTGCGGCGACTTGCGTCCCACCACGTCGGCGCGACCCTTGTACAGCTTGAGGCGCACCGTCCCCGTCACTTGTCGCTGGCTATGGTCGATCGCCGCCTGCAGCATCTCGCGTTCGGGGGCGAACCAGAAGCCGTTGTAGATCAGCTCGGCGTACTGCGGCATAAGCGCGTCCTTGAGGTGCGCCGCGCCGCGGTCGAGGGTGATCGACTCGATCCCGCGATGCGCCGCATGCAGGATCGTGCCGCCCGGCGTCTCGTACATGCCGCGCGACTTCATGCCGACGAAGCGGTTCTCGACGAGGTCGAGCCGGCCGATGCCGTGCGTGCGGCCGAGGTCGTTGAGCCGGGCCAGCAGCGCCGCCGGGCCATAGCCCTCACCGTCGACCGCGACCGGATCGCCGCGCTCGAAGTCGATCGTGATATAGTGCGGCGTGGCGGGTGCATCCTCGGGCGAGCCGGTCCGCGAATAGACATAGTCCGGCACCTCCTCCCACGGGTCTTCGAGCACCTTCCCCTCGGACGACGTGTGGAGCAGGTTGGCGTCGGTCGAGAACGGGCTTTCGCCGCGCTTGTCCTTCGCCACCGGGATCTGGTGTGCCTCGGCGAAGGCGATCAGCGCCTCGCGGCTGGTGAGGTCCCATTCGCGCCACGGCGCGATGATGCGGATGTCGGGAGCGAGCGCGTAATAGCCCAGCTCGAAGCGGACCTGGTCGTTGCCCTTGCCGGTCGCACCGTGGCTGACCGCATCGGCCCCGACAGCCCGCGCGATCTCGATCTGCTTCTTGGCGATCAGCGGCCGGGCGATCGACGTGCCGAGCAGATATTGCCCCTCGTACAGCGCGTTGGCACGCATCATTGGGAAGACGTAGTCGCGGACGAACTCGTCGCGCAGGTCCTCGATGAAGATCTCGCGCACCCCGAGCAGCGCCGCCTTGGCCCGCGCCGGCTCGAGCTCTTCGCCCTGGCCGAGGTCGGCGGTGAAGGTCACCACCTCGCAGCCATAGGTCTGCTGCAGCCACTTCAGGATGACGCTGGTATCGAGCCCGCCCGAGAAGGCGAGGACGACTTTCTTCACCGCCGGCAGGGCGCGGTCGGTCATCGGCGTGCGGTCATTGGCAGGGTCCCGGGCGATCGGCGGGCACCATAGCGGGGCGCGCCGCCGATGCAACGCGAGCCGTACCGCCCCCCTCCCCTCCGCGATGCTGCGGTGCAACGGAACGCTCGCGGCCGGCCCGGCGTTGGTCCGCCGGTAAAATGCTGGAGTAGCCGATGGACGCTGACCTCGCCGCCTGCATCGAGGCGTGCAACCGCGCCCACGGCATCGCCCTCGGTATGGCGATGAACCACTGCCTCGACGCCGGCGGCGACCACGTCGCGCCCAAGCACTTCCGCCTGATGGCCGACTGCGCCGCGATGTGCGCGACGGCGGCCGACTTCATGCTGCGGTCGTCGGAGTTCCACGTCGCCAGCTGTCGCCTGTGCGCCGACATCTGCGACGCCTGCGCCGACAGCTGCGAGGCGCTCGACGGGATGGCGGGGTGCGTCGCCGCGTGCCGTGACTGCGCCGCACACTGCCGGAAGATGGCCGCCTGACCCGCCGCTCCTTCACGGGACGCAGCGACGTTCGCGGCGGTTCCATGCCGGTATTACCCTGATCCGGCGCTTGCTCCAGTAGCTGATGTCCATCGACAGCCGCACCGGTGAACCCTGCCGCGTGTAGATCGCCTGATCGCCTGCCCGCCCGTTGCCCGTCAGACACCTCGCCCAGCCGGCACCTTCCAGGGCGGCCGTCAGGCGGAACACGGCGTCGTTGTCGCGGTCGTTCCACAGCGTCAGCTGGTCGAAACCGCCCGCCCCGTTGCGGCCCGCCAGATCGACCGCCGCATCGTACGGCCCGGCCTGCTCCACCATGACCCCGTGCCGCCGACACCGGATGTGGATCGCATCGAGATCGACGCAGTCGGTGAAGCCGGCCCGCTGCGCATCGCCCAGTCGGCCGCTGACCGGCAGGCCGGCGAAGAACACCGTAGGTGGCGGGGCGCCGACCGGCTCGCAGCCGGCACACAGCAGTACCGCCGACGCCGTTGCCACACGCAGCAGCGTGCGGCTCGCGCGTCCCGTCGGCCGACGGCGTGCGGCAACGGCATTCTGCCGGCTCATAGCGCAGCCTTCGCGATTGCTGCCGGTCGCCCGCCCGGTCCGACCATCCGCCAGCCGCCCGGCCGCTTCGCCAGCACGAAGTGGTGGTACACCAACGCCGCGACGATGTCGGCGGCGACGATCAGCTCGCCGGTCCGGCCGTCGGCGTCCTGCGCCGTCAGCACGGCGAGGCCGGCGACGGCGATCAGAGTGACGACGTTGGTCAGCGGGAACAGCGGCGCGCGGTAGGCCCGGCCCTGTCCGGTCAGCCCGCGCTGCCGCCCGACGAACCCGGCGACGTTGAGCAGCGCCCAGTTGACGATGCCGTTCGCCGCCGACAGCAGCACGAGCAGGCGCAGGCCGAGCAGCGTGAAGGCCATGGCCGTCGCGCCAACGCTGAGCGTCGCGACCCACGGCGAGCCGAAGCGCGGGTGAAGGCGAACCAGCGCGCGGCTGACCGGGGCGGCCCAGATGCGATCGCGCCCCGAACTCCACAGCCAGCGGCCGTAGCAGATCACCCCGGCCATCACCGCGTTGAACAGCGCTGCGGCGATGCCGAGCCCGATCGCCGTCGCCAGCGCCGGCGACGCGTGCTGGGCGATGAAGGCGGCGAATGGCGAATCGGCGGCGAGCGTCGCGGGACCACGGCTGCCGACCGCCAGCGCGAGGACCGGCAGCACCATCGTGACGATCGACAGCACCGTGATCCGCACGACGAGCCGGCCGACGCGGACCGGATCGTGGAGCTCCTCGGCGAAGTAGATCGCCTGCCCTGCGCCGCTCACCGCCCACGACGCTGCCGACACCGCGCCCGCCGCGACACCGAGCGTCAGCGGCATGGCGAGCCCGTTGGCGACGGCGACCGGCGCGGTCAGCACCTCGCCGAGGCCCCGCGCCGGCTCGGCAAAGCCAAGCGCGGTGACCAGCGCCAGCGCGGCCAGCTCGATGCCGAGGAAGACGCCGGTGACGACCGCGCTGGTCCGGACATGGAGGATCGCGCCCGCCGTCGCCACTGCCAGCGCGCCGATGGCGGTCGGGACCGGCGGCAGGCCCGGCGCAACGCCGTGGAGGTAGAGCGCGATGCCGCTCGCCGTCAGCGCGATGAACACCGGCGTCGACAGCAGGTCGAGCCCGAACTGGACGAACCCGGCGCGCGGCCCCAGCACCTGCCCGATCATCGCATAGTCGCCGCCGGCGAACGGGAAGCTCGCCCCGAGTTCGGCCTGGGCGACGGTGAAGACCAGCGTCAGCAGCCCGCCGGCGAGGAAGGCCAGCGCGGCGCCGGTGCCGACCTGATGGACGACGTCGGCCCCGGTGACCAGCACCGACGTCGCCGGCGACAGCACCGACAGCGTCAGCAGCGCGACCGCGACCGGGCCGAGCGTCCGTTCGAGCGACTGTGCCTGCGCCACCCCGTCCCCCCGGTCGTCAGGCGGCGATGGTGGCGTCGGCGCCGGGCAGCGTCAACCGGCCCCGCGAAGATGACCAAGTATACGAAGTAAGCGCCCACGCATGTGTGATTTCACAGGGCGAACCCTACACCGATCTCGACTATGTCGTTGATATGACGGGCAAATGCCGGATCGGCCCGTCCCCTCCCCTTCAGGGGAGGGGCGAGAGACGCGGCGCAGTCGCGGCCCAGGGGTGGGGCCGGTGCGGGAGGGCGAGGCCTGTGGTTCGCTACCCTTGGACAATACCACGTCCGCCGGCCATTCGCGGCGAAAACCTGGGCCTCCCGCGCCGCCCCACCCCCGGGCCGGCTGCGCCGTCTCTCGCCCCTCCCCCGAAGGGGAGGGGGAAGGCCCTGACCCCCTATTTCGCGGCGGCGATCTTCGCCGTCAGCTCGGGGACGAGGGTGAACAGGTCGCCGACGAGGCCGATGTCGGCGACCTGGAAGATCGGCGCGTCGTCGTCCTTGTTGATCGCGACGATGATCTTCGAATCCTTCATGCCCGCCAGATGCTGGATCGCCCCGCTGATGCCGACCGCCATGTAGAGTTCGGGGGCGACGATCTTGCCGGTCTGGCCGACCTGATAGTCGTTCGGCACATAGCCGGCGTCGACCGCGGCCCGGCTCGCGCCGAGCGCCGCTCCCAGGCTGTCGGCAAGCGGCTCCATGACTTCGTGGAACTTCTCGCTGCTGCCCAGCGCCCGCCCGCCGCTGACGATGATCTTGGCCGCGGTCAGCTCGGGCCGCGCCATGACGGCGAGGTCGGCCGAGACGAAGCTCGACAGGCCGGCGTCGGGGGCCGCTGAAACCGTCTCGATCGTGGCACTTCCGCCAGTCGCCGCCGCCTTGGCGAAGGACGTGCCGCGGACGGTGATGACCTTCTTCGCGTCGGTCGACGTGACGGTGGCGATCGCGTTGCCGGCATAGATCGGCCGGGTGAACGTATCAGGACCCTCGACCGACAGGATTTCGCTGATCTGGACGACGTCGAGCAGTGCCGCGACGCGCGGCGCGAGGTTCTTCCCCCGCGTCGTCGCCGGCGCGACGAAGGCGCTGTAATTGCTCATCAAGCCGACGACCAGCGGCGCGAGATTCTCGGCCAGCGCGTGGCCGTAGGCCGGATCGTCGGCGAGCAGCACCTTGGCGACGCCCGCGACCTGCGCCGCCGCCTCGGCCACGGCCTGTGCGCCGTCGCCGGCGACGAGCAGGTGGACCTCGCCGCCTAGCTCGCCCGCCGCGGTCACCGCAGCCAGTGTCGCGTCCTTCAGGACGGCGTTGTCGTGTTCGGCCAGAACCAGGACGCTCATCCGATCGCTCCCAAAACCTTCAGCTTGTCGACCAGTTCGTCGACCGTCTTGACCTTGACGCCCGCGGTCCGCTTCGACGGCTCGGTGACCTTGACGACGGTCAGCCGCGGTGTCGGGTCGACGCCGTAGTCGGCCGGCGTCTTCGGGTCGATCTTCTTCGCCTTCGCCTTCATGATGTTGGGCAGCGAGGCATAGCGCGGCTCGTTCAGCCGCAGGTCGGTGGTGATGACGGCGGGCAGCTTGAGCTTGACCGTTTCCGCGCCGCCGTCGACCTCGCGCTCGACCGTGACGAAGTCGCCGTCGACGGTCAGTTTCGACGCGAAGGTGCCCTGGGGCCAGCCGAGCAGGGCGCTGAGCATTTGACCGGTCTGGTTCGCGTCATCGTCGATCGCCTGCTTGCCGAGGATGACCAGCCCGGGTGCCTCTTCGGTTACAATCTTCGCCAGCACCTTGGCGACCATCAGCGGCTCGGTGACCTGGTCGGTGACGACGAGGATGCCGCGGTCGGCCCCCATCGCCAGCGCGGTGCGCAGCGTCTCCTGCGCCTGCTGGACGCCGATCGACACGACGACGATCTCCGTCGCGACGCCCTTCTCCTTCAGGCGGATCGCTTCCTCGACGGCGATCTCGTCGAACGGGTTCATGCTCATCTTGACGTTGGCGAGCTCGACGCCGCTGCCGTCGGTCTTGACCCGGACCTTGACGTTATAGTCGACCACCCGCTTGACGGGGACGAGGACCTTCATCGGACATGCTTTCCCAAGGATTCTGTCACCGTCTCTAGGAACTGCGGCCCGGCTTCGTCAATCACGGTTCGACGCTCGCGGCGTCGTGCCGCCACAGGTGGACGGCGAACTGCGCGCCGGCGTCGGTCCACAGCTCGACCGGCGTCCAGCCGCCGGCGCGCGCCAGCAGCCGCGCCTCGTCGAGCGTCCATTTATAGCTGTTCTCGGTATGGATCGACTGCCCCGCGGCGAGGGCGAACGGGCGGCCGAGCACGCTGAACGCCGTGTCGCGGACCGCGCGCAGATGCATTTCGATGCGCCCGAGGGCGGCGTCGAACGGCGCGTCGTGGACGAAGGCGGTCGGGTCGAGCGTGCCGGCGAGTTCGGCGTTGACGCGGTGCAGGACGTTGAAATTGAACGCGGCGGTCACCCCGGCGGCGTCGTTGTACGCCGCTTCGAGGACGGCCGGATCCTTGCGCCGGTCGAGGCCGATGACCAGCCACGCGCTTTCGCCAAGCGTGTCGCCGAAGGCGCGCAGCAGGTCGACCGCGGCGGCCGGACCGAGGTTGCCCAGCGTTGAGCCGGGAAAGAAGCCGAGCTTGGGCCGCGCGGCGATGCCGGCGGGTAGCCTGAGCGGCCGGGTGAAATCGGCGGCGAGCGGAAAGACCGGCAGTTCGGGCAGCTTGGCGGCGAGGTCGGTCGCCGCCATCGCGAGGAATTCGGCCGAGATGTCGATCGGGACATAGGCCGACGCCGCGACGGCGCGGAGGAACGGCGGCGTCTTGAGCGACGACCCCGAGCCGAACTCGACGACGGCGCGGCCCGGACCGACGATCTGCCCGATCGCCGCGCCGCAGTCGCGCAGGATGCCGATCTCGGTCCGCGTCGGATAATATTCGGGGAGCTGCGTAATCTTTTCAAACAGTTCCGACCCGGCGGTGTCGTAGAAGAAGCGCGCCGGGATCGTCATCTGCGGCGCGGCAAGGCCGGCGAGCACCGCCGCGGCGAAATCGTCGTCGGCAACGTCGAGCGTGGCGAGGTGGAGCATCAGTCGTCCTTCGCCAGCCGCAGCCCGGCGAACTGCCAGCGTGCCGTCGGCGGGAAAAAGTTGCGCAAACTCAGGCGGCTATGCCCGCGCGGGGTGGCGCACGACGCACCGCGCAGGACCATCTGCCCGCTCATGAACTTGCCGTTATATTCGCCGACCGCGCCGGGCGCGGGGCGAAAGCGCGGGTAGGGCAGGAAGGCGCTCGCCGTCCAGCACCAGACGTCGCCGAACAGGCCGGGACCGCCGCGGGGAGCGATCCAGCCGGGGCCGTCGAGCTGGTTGCCGCCGCACGGGTCGGCGTCCGCGGCGGCCGCTTCCCACTCGAACTCGGTCGGCAGGCGCGCGCCGGCCCAGGTGGCGAACGCGTCGGCTTCGTAATGGCTGACGTGGGCGACCGGGGCATCGGGCGCGCGCACGACCCGGCCGGACAGGGTGAAGACCGAGCCGTCGTCGTTCCAGTGGAGCGGCGCGGCGATGCCCTCCCGCTGGACCCACGCCCAGCCGTCGCTTAACCAGAGCGATGAATTCCGGTAGCCGCCGTCGGCGATAAAGGCGGCCCAGTCGGCGTTGGTCACGCACGACCGCGCGAGCCGATATGGTTCGAGCACGACGCGGTGCGCCGGCCCTTCGCAGTCGAAGGCGAAGCGGACCGCCGCGGACCGCCCCGCTACCACGCCCGCATCCACGCGCGAACCGACCCGGACCGTGCCGCTGCAGCTTGGACCCCAGCCTGCGACTGCCGGTGCGGGCGCGGGCGCGGGCGGCGACGCCGCGTACAGCGCCGGCTCGAGCGGGTTCAGC
Source organism: Sphingomonadaceae bacterium (assembly GCA_903642255.1). Taxonomy (GTDB): domain Bacteria; phylum Pseudomonadota; class Alphaproteobacteria; order Sphingomonadales; family Sphingomonadaceae; genus Polymorphobacter_B. The sequence continues at coordinate 15,845 of CAHJWP010000022.1, forward strand.
GAGAACAGGTGGAGGATGTCGGTCAGCAGCAGCTCCTGATGCTGCTGCTCGTGGGCGATGCCGAGGTCGATCAGGTCGCGCGCGCCGTCGTCGAGCCGGCCCCACGCGGCGTCGAGCGCGGCGTCGACATGGTCGCGCCACGTCAGCACCTCGCCCAGCGCGGGGCGCGTCAACAGCCCCCGCGCCGCGCGGGGATGGCGCGCGCCGACCGCCTCGTAATAGCTGTTGAACAGATAGCCGAAGCGCGGGTCGAACGGCCGGTAGCCGGATACGCGCGCGAGGACGAAGGTCTCGAGGAACCACGTCGTATGGGCGAGGTGCCACTTGGCCGGCGACGCGTCGGGCATCGACTGCGGCGTCGCGTCGGCATCGGACAGCGGCGCGGCCAGCGCGAGGCTCAGCGCGCGCGTCGCGGCGAAGCGGTCGCGCAGGTCGTCGCCCTCTTGCCGTACCGCCGCCGTCGCCATCGTCTCAACCCCGTTGCGCGATCATAACGCTAGCGCGTCGCACCGGGTACCCACAACACGTCGCCGTGCGGATTGGCCACGCGCGCGGCGACGAACAGATGGTCGGACAGGCGGTTGAGATAGTGGATCGCGCAAGGGTTGACCGGCTCGGCGCGGGCGGTGGTGACGGCGAGGCGCTCGGCGCGGCGGACGACGGTCCGGGCGAGGTGGAGATGCGCCGCCGCCGGCGTGCCGCCGGGCAGGATGAACGACGTCAGCGGCGACAGGGTCGCGTTCATCGCGTCGATCTCGGCCTCGAGCCGCGCGACCTGCGCCGGCGTCGCGCGCAGGTTCGGTCCCTCGGGGCCGTCGTCGCCCGGCGTCGCGAGGTCGGCACCGACGTCGAACAGGTCGTTCTGGATGCGCGCCAGCATCGCATCGAGCGCCGGTTCGGCATGGAGCCGGGCAAGGCCGATCACCGAATTCGCCTCGTCGACCGTGCCATAGGCGGCGATGCGCGCGTCGTCCTTCGTCCGGCGACCGCCGTCGACGAGCCCGGTCGAGCCGTCGTCGCCGGTGCGGGTGTAGATGCGGTTGAGTTTTACCATGAAGTGCCTTCGTTCAGTAAGCCTGTGCCGTCCCGCTCCCCCGCGGGACGGCACAGGCTTCACTTCAATCTACCCGTGCCGGTTGATCAGGAACAGGATCACGATGATCACGATCGCCAGCCCCTGGAACGCGACGCGGTAGCTCATCATCTTGTTCGACTGGACGCCGCCGACGTCCTTGCCGCGCGCCATGATGAAGATGCCGCGCGCCAGCACGGTCAGCGTCGCCAGCGCGGCGAGGATCATCAGGACGATGAGGATGGTCTGTTGCATGGGCGTCGGCCTTTGTACGGGTCCCGCGTAGATGGGCGCGACAGTCCCTAAGCGAAAGGGACAGAGTGGCGCGGCCTCAGGCGCGCGGCAGCCACTCGCTCAGGATGGCGTCGACCGCTTCCGGCGCTTCCTGCTGGACCCAGTGCGACACGCCGGGCAGGCGGCGGACGGTCAGGTCGGCGACATAGCGATCGGTGCCGTCGAGCGTCTCGAGGCCGAGCGCGGTGTCGGCCTCGCCCCAGACGATCAGCGTCGGCACGTCGACCCGGCCGCCGTTGCCCGGCCGCATCCGGTCCTTGAACCGGACGGCGGCGCGGTACCAGTCGATCATCGCCGTCAGCGCGCCCGGCCGCAGCGCGGCGGCGGCATAGACGTTGAGAACGGCGTCGGGGAAGCGGCTCTTGTCGATCGCCATGCCGCGGAAGGCGTTCCTGATCCACGCCGCGCCGTTCGCCGCGAGGACCCGCTCGGGGAGCCACGGCAGCTGGAAGAAGGCGATGTACCAGCTGCGCCGCCGCTGCGGCCAGTGTTTCAGCGCGGCGGCGAAGCAATAGGGGTGGGGCAGGTTCATCACCACCAGCCGCTCGATCGGCCGGACGCGATGACACGCGAAGTTCCACGCGACCGCCCCGCCCCAGTCGTGGGCGATCAGCGTCAGCCGCGTCGCGCCGCTCGCGTCGAACAGCGCGGCGGCATCGGCGACGAGCCGGTCCATCGTGTAGTGCTCGACGCCGGCCGGGCGCGACGACGCGCCGTAGCCGCGCTGGTTCGGGGCCCAGACGCGGTAGCCCATACCCGCGAGCAGCGGCATCTGGTGCCGCCAGCTGAAGTTGAGTTCGGGGAAGCCGTGGAGGCACAGGGCGAGATGGTCGCCCGCCCCGGCCTCGGCGACCTCGAAGGTCAGGCCGTTCGCCGCGACGGTGCTGATCGTGATGCCGCTGTCGGGCTCGGGGGTCCAGCTGGGGTCCATAGCATCGTTTTAGCAGAGCGTCGTCGCGGACGGAATGTCGCCCTTGACGCAAGCTATATCCGGTGGTGTCATACGTCCGACACACTTTCCGTTGTAAGGCGTGTCACGGATTGGACGGACGGTCGCGGGTAGCCTCGCGGCCTTGAGTGCGACGAGGCCCGACTGCCAGCGGCTGCTCCGAACCGGGAGCGGTCGAGCATGTATCATCCCAGTCTGCTGTCGCCGCCCGAAGCGTGCCCGGCGCTCGTCCTCAACGCCGATTACACGCCGCTGTCCTATTATCCGCTCAGCCTGTGGTCGTGGCAGACGGCGATCAAGGCGGCGTTCCTCGAGCGGGTCGACATCGTCGCCGAATACGACCGCGAGATCCGCTCGCCCAGCTTCGCGATGAAGCTGCCGTCGGTCATCGCGCTGCGCCAGTACGTCCGCCCGGCGACGCACCCGGCGTTCACCCGGTTCAACCTGTTCCTGCGTGACAAGTTCGCCTGCCAGTATTGCGGCGCGCGCGAGCGCGAGGACCTGACGTTCGATCACGTCGTGCCGCGCGCCTATGGCGGCCGCACGACGTGGGAGAACGTCACCACCGCGTGCGCGCCGTGCAACCTGCGCAAGGGCGGCCGGACGCCGGCGGAGGCCCACATGTCGTTGAACCAGCGCGCCTACCAGCCGAACAACCACCAGCTGCAGGAGAACGGCCGGGCCTTCCCGCCGCATTTCCTCCACGCGACGTGGCGGGACTATCTGTACTGGGATTCGGAGCTCGAAGCCTAGGCGGCGAGGAACCCCGCCATCGCCGCCCCGAGTTCCGGCTTCGTCACCGAACTCATGTGCGTGCCCGGGATTTCGACATAGGTCGCGTGCCGCAGCGCCGCGGCGAGATCGGGGGCGCTGCCGTTGTCGGCGTCGTCCGCCCCGCACACGACGAGCGTCGGCGGCGTCACCGCGGCGAGATCGGCGTCGGTCATCCCGACCTGCGAGCGCAGGACGTGCGCCACCGCTTCGCCGTCGACGCCGGTCGTCCGCATGAACTGGACCGCGGTCCAGCCGGGCGAGCCGCGCGCGAAGCTGGCAGGTGCGGCGATGACGTGGAGGAACCAGTCGGTGCGGCGGTTGACGTCGACCAGCCCGGCCAGCCCCATGCCGGCCAGCACGACGCGCCGCGGGGTCATGCCGCGAACGAGGCAGCGCACCGTCGTCCGGCTCCCAAGCGAATAACCGCCGAGATCGAAGTCGGTCAGGCCAAGGTGGCCGACCAGCGCCGCGACGTCCATCGCCAGCACGTCGGGCGGATAGGCGGCGGCGTCGTGCGGGTGGGCGCTCGCGCCGTGACCGCGCAGGTCGGGCATGATGACGCGGCAGCCGGCGGCGGCGAGGGTCGCGGCGGTGCCGAACTTGATCCAGTTGGTCACCGCGTCGCTGAACAGGCCGTGGAGCAGGACGACCGGCCCGCCGGTGCCGACCTCGCGGTAAGCGATCGGCTGGCCATCGAACGAGGCGAAGGTCTGGAAGGTCACGCTGCGACCCTTAGCGGCCCATCGCAGCGACGCAACCGCCGGCCGGGTCGCCCCGGCCGGCGCTCGGGACTAGAAGTGGAAGTTCAGTCCCGCGGTCACCGCGTTGCTGCGCAGCCGCGCCTGCGACCCGGCATAGCCATAGTCGATCGCCGTCGACGGCACGTCGTCGCGGCCATAGTCGGCGTAATTATACTCGAGCCGGGCCGAGACGTGCCGGGCGACCGCCTGCTCGTAGCCGACGCCGACCGTATAGCCGTCGCGGTTGTACGCCTGCCGGCCGACGGGGTCGGTCAGCAGCAGCCGCGTGTTGGCATAGCCGCCGCGGACGTAGCCGAGGCCGCCGGTGGCCGGGAAGACGTAGCCGAGGCGGGCGGTCGCATCGACCGTGCGGCCGTAGCGCTCGCTGGTGACGTTGCCGAAGCCGTCGATCAGATTGTCGTGGCCCGTGCGGCCGGTCACCGCGGCCTCGACGCCGACGACGAGGTTCGACGGCAGGCGATAGTCGTAGCCGACCTGCCCGCCATAGCCGAAGCCGTCGGCCGAGCGCGAGCCGTAACCGACGTCGCCGAGCCCGTCGAACGAACGAAGCGACAGCCGGTCCTGCTGCCAGCCGCCCTGGATGCCGACGAACGGGCCGCTGAACGCGGCATCGGCCGGCGCGGCATGCGCCACGCTCCCGGCAGCCACGGCAACTGCTGCCGCGACGGCGAAATTCAGCTTGATCATGGTGTTATCCTCATACGCAACGCAACTGGACTGACGTTACGGGCCGGGTCGAACCCATCCCCCGCGACGTGGCGGAGGAACGCAGCCGGGCGAGAATGGATCGATTAACTGAAAATAAATTTGCTGCAGCGCATCAGCCGCCGTCGAGTACCGCCCGCAGCGCCGCAGCAAGCTGGTCGAGGGTGAACGGCTTGGCGAGGAAGGCGACCGCCGCGCCGAGGCTGCCGTCGGCCGGGATCGTATCGCGGGCATAGCCGCTGGCGACGACCACCGGCAGCCCGGGCCGCCGCCGCGCGACCTCCGCGCCAGCGCCGGCCCGGTCATCTCCGGCATGACGACGTCGGTCAGGACGAGGGCGATCGCCGGCTGCGCGTCGAGCAGGCGAGCGCCGCCGCGCCG
>CAHJWP010000023.1 GCA_903642255.1 Sphingomonadaceae bacterium
GCGGCGGCATTGGCGTCGGCGCGGGCGTAGAGTTCCTGCAGGCCGCCGATGGACTTCGCCCACGTCAGCGCGTCGATATAGTCCTCGACCGCGAGCATCGACGGGGTGTTGATCGTCTCGCCCGCGAAGATGCCGGCGATCAGCTTGCCCTTGGAGGTGAGGCGGAAGATTTTCGGCAGCGGCCAGGCGGGGGTGTAGCTTTCCAGCCGCTCGACCGCGCGCGGTCCGAGGATCAGCACGCCGTGCCCGCCCTCGCCGCCGAGCACCTTCTGCCAGCTGTAGGTGACGACATCGAGCTTGGCCCACGGCAGTTCCTGGGCGAACACCGCGCTCGTCGCATCGCACAGCATCAGGCCCTCGCGGTCGTCCCTGATCCACTCGCCGTTGGCGACGCGGACGCCGCTCGTCGTGCCGTTCCACGTGAAGCACACGTCGTGGCTCTGTGGCACGCGCGTCAGGTCGGGGAGTTCGCCGTACGCCGCGTTGACGACGGTGCAGTCGGCGAGCTTCAACTGCTTGACCGCATCGGTCACCCAGCCTTCGCCGAAGCTTTCCCACGCCGCCATCGTCACCGGGCGTGCGCCCAGCATCGTCCACATCGCCATCTCGAACGCACCGGTGTCGGACGCCGGGACGATGCCGATCAGGTGGGTGTCGGGGACCTGCAGCACCTCGCGCGTCAGGTCGATCGCCAGCTTGAGACGCGCCTTGCCGAGTTTCGACCGGTGCGAACGGCCAAGGCTGTCGGTGGCGAGTTGGTCGGGACTCCAGCCAGGGCGCTTGGCACACGGGCCGGATGAAAAGTGCGCTCGGACAGGCCGCAAGTCAGGTCTAACGCGCGCACCGCGCACGGGGGGAAGGTCAGTCATGGTCTCTCCTTACAGAGAGCGCGCGCCGCGTTGGGACGGCGTGGCCCGTCGCCGTCCGTAGAGACAGTCGCCGCCGGGTCAAGCGAATTGCGCGGAGCCGATCGCGGCCGTAGTCGTTATGGCCGCGTCACGACCACGATGGGGGTTCTCATGCGCCGTCTTCTCGTTCTCGCGCTGCTCGTTGCCAGTACCACGCCGCTCGCCGCTCAAGAGGAGCGGACCGCGTCGTCGATCGCCGAGTCGCCGCTCAGCGACATCAACCTCAAGAAGAAGCATATCCCGCCGGTGCTGATCGAGGCGCAGGCGCATCCCTATGCGCTGACCGGGCTGACCGACTGCGCACGGATCGGGGCGGCGGTGAAGGATCTCGATGCCGTTCTCGGGCGCGACGTCGATGCCCCGGCCGGGCCGAAGGAAAGCGCTTCGCGCGGGCTGGCGATGGACGCCGGGCAGGACACGATCAACAGCCTGATCCCTGGCCGCTTCATCATCCGCCGGCTGTCGGGGGCGTACGAGGCGCAGCGCAAGGCGGTGGCCGCGGTCTACGCCGGGTCGGTGCGGCGCGGGTTCCTGAAGGGGATCGGCCTGTCGAAGAACTGCAAGTATCCCGCGGCGCCGCGCTGATCGGGCTGGCGGAGACGCACGGCAACGGCTATCGCCCGCGGCCCACCTCGCGAGCCAGCCGATGATCCCTCCCGCGCGCCAGCGCCTGTTCCCCACTGCACGTGACGAGGCGGCGGTCGCCAACGCGCCGACCGCGACATCGCAGACCGAGCATCCGGCGTACGCGCTGGCGTTCCAGGACCACGAGTTCCTCCTGCGCGACGAGCTGCGCCCGGTCCGCTTTCAGCTCGAGCTGATGAAGGCCGAACTGGCGCTGGCCGAGGCGGGGATCGCGTCGACCTTCGTGTTCTACGGCTCGGCGCGCATCCCGGCGCCGGAGGATGCGGCGGCGCTGGTCGCGGCGGCGGCTCCGGGTGACGCGCGGGCGATCGCCGAGCGCCTCGCCGCCAAGTCGCACTATTACACCGTGGCGCGCGACCTCGCCCGGTGCGCGTCGAGCGTCCCGCCCGACGCGGCGGGGCGGCAGTTCGTCGTCTGCTCGGGCGGCGGACCGTCGATCATGGAGGCGGCCAACCGCGGCGCGGCCGACGTCGGCGCGATCTCGATCGGCCTCAACATCGTCCTGCCGTTCGAGCAGCTGCCCAACCCCTATGTCACGCCGGGCCTCAGCTTCCAGTTCCACTATTTCGCGCTGAGGAAGATGCACTTCCTGATGCGGGCGCGCGCGGTCGCCGTGTTCCCCGGCGGCTTCGGCACGTTCGACGAAATGTTCGAGCTGCTGACCCTGGTCCAGACCGGCAAGGTCGCGCGGCTGCCGATCTTCCTGTTCGGGCGCGATTTCTGGGGCCGCGTCGTCGACTTCGCCGCGCTGGCCGACGAGGGGACGATCGCCCGCAGCGACCTCGACCTGTTCCACATCGTCGAGACGGCCGACGAGGCGTGGGCGATCGTACGGGCGCACTATAGCCTCTGATACCTTCTCAGCGGGAAGAGGCGACCGGCGCACAGGTGCGGCTGCTTAAGGCTTGTCGCCGACGGCCTGCGGCCATCGCGGTTCGGGCTACGGCCGTCATGCTGGCGCACCCCACCATCCACATTCATGCCGGGCGGCAGGCTCGCAGTCTCGCCGGACCATGGATGCTGGCGTGCGCCAACATAACGGTCTCAAGTATAAGAGGATCGCCCCCTGCCATCTATGTACGGCGTCCGTTGACGGAGGCCTACGTCAGGTATTGGTCGGTTTCGCCGATCCCGGCGTCGGCACCGTCCTCGAGGTCCCCGATGGGATTTCCGGCTTGGTGCTGCCCGGGGGAACGTCGGGGGCCTTGCCGGCCTGCGGCGCGAGCTTCTCCGACGACGGCACGGCAGCGGGTGAGGTCACCGCCCCGCTCGTGTTGGCCATGGTCGCACCAGCGGTGGCGACAGTCGCCGTCGGGGCGGCATCGGCCGGAACCGGGGGCAGGGGCAGGGGGCGGTCGCTCTTGCTGTTGAGATAGGCGATGACGGCGGCGCGGTCCTCGACCTTGCTGATGCCGGCGAACGCCATCTTGGTGCCCGGCACATACGTCTTCGGGCTGGTCAGCCACGCGTTCAGTTCGTCCCAGCCCCACTTGGCGTTCGCCGTCTTCTGCATCGCGTCGGAATAGCTGAAGCCGGGCATATGGTCGTGCGGCCCGCCGACGACGCCGTACAGGTTCGGGCCGATGCCGGCGGCGCCGCCCTTTTCGGCATTGTGGCACGCGCCGCATTTCTTGAAGATGTCGGCTCCCTTGTCGACGCTGGCCGACGCGAGGAAGAACTCGACCGGCTTCTCGGCGACCGCGGCAGGTGCGCCGGCGGCGGCGACTTCCTCGACGCCCTCGACGACATAGCCGGGCTTGGCAAGCTTCGCCGGCTTGTAGATCTCACCGGTAACGAGGATCAGCCCGAGCACGGTGATCGCCGCCGTCAGCACCCAGCCCGCGATCTTGTTCCACTCGAAACTGTCCAACGTCTCTCTCCGAAGATCGGCCCCACGCCCCGCGAAACCGGGCGGACCATAGTTGCGCCTCCGCAGGCTCGCAAGTCATGTAACGCCGCGGTGCAGCATCGGCCAGACGCCAGCGGCATTGTGTCGGTCGCCGACAGCCCGTACCGGCTCGGCGATGGCCGACTATCCCGCTCCCGCCGCCGCCCTTGTCGCGGCCATGACCGCCGATGCCACCGCCGAGCCGCACCGCGCCGTCGCTTTCCAGGGCGCGCCCGGGGCGTATTCACATCAGGCCGTGCGTGAGGCGTTCCCGCGCGCGCTGCCGCTGCCGTGCTTCGCGTTCGACGACGCGCTCGCCGCGGTCGCTGCAGGGGCGGCCGACTGCGCCGTCATCCCGATCGAGAACTCGCTCCACGGCCGCGTCGCCGACATCCACTTCCTGCTGCCCGAATCCGGTCTGTCGATCACCGGCGAACATTTCGTCCGGGTGCGCCACTGCCTGCTCGGCGTACCCGGCACGCGGCGGGAGGACGTGACGACCGCGGTCAGCCACCCGCAGGCGCTCGGCCAGTGCCGCCGCCGGCTGCGCGACTGGGGCATCGCGCCCGAGGCCTATGCCGACACCGCCGCCGCCGCGGCGCTCGTCGCCGCCGAGGGCGATCCTGCCCATGCCGCCGTCGCGTCGCGGCTGGCCGCCGAGCTCTACGGGCTCGACGTGCTCGCCGAGGGGATCGAGGATGAGGCGCACAACACGACGCGCTTCGTCGTCCTCGCCCGTGCCGCTCTGGTGCCCGAGCCGGGCACGCCGGTGATGACCAGCCTGTTGTTCGAGGTCCGCTCGGTGCCGGCCGCGCTGTTCAAGGCGCTCGGCGGCTTCGCGACCAATGGCGTCAACCTGACCAAGCTCGAGTCGTATCTCAAGGGCGGGGCGTTCGCCGCCGCTGAGTTCTACGCCGACATCGAGGGCGACCCCGCCGACCCGGCCGTCGCCCGCGCGCTCGACGAACTGCGTTATCACAGTGAATGGGTCCGGGTGCTGGGCACATACCCGCAGGCGCGGAGTCGCGGCGGCTAGGGTCGCCATCCTCACGCCCGTGCCGGCACTGCGGCACCAACCTGTTCATCTTCGCGGCGGCTCGGCCGCCTTCGCCGCGTCCCACAGCGCCTCCTTCGCGGCAAGGTCGAGGCCAGCGAAAGCGTCGCCTGCCGCAGCCTCCATCGCGGCGAACCGCCGTTCGAACTTGGCGTTGGCCCCGCGCAGCGCGACCTCGGGATCGACGCCGGCGTGGCGGAGCAGGTTGACGACGGCGAACAGCAGGTCGCCGCCTTCGTCGGTCCGCTCGGCGTCGGTCGCGGCGGCGGCGAACTCGGCGAGCTCCTCGGTGATCTTGGCGCGCGGGCCGGCGGCGTCGGGCCAGTCGAACCCGGTACGCGACGCGCGGCGCTGGAGCTTGTCGGCGCGCATCAGCGCGGGCAGGGCGGCCGCCACCCCGGCGAGCGCGCCGGCACGGGGCTTCTCGGCGGCTTTGCTGGTCTCCCAGTCGGGCGCGACGAGGGCGTCGCCGAAGATATGCGGGTGGCGGCGCTCCATCTTGTCGGCAATGCCGCGCGCGACGTCGGCCAGGGTGAAGTCGCCGGCGTCCGTGGCGATCTGGGCGTGGAAGACGACCTGGAGGAGAAGGTCGCCGAGTTCCTCGCGGAGGTCGGCCATGTCGCCGCGGGCAATCGCGTCGGCGACCTCGTACGCCTCCTCGATGGTGTACGGCGCGATCGACGCGAAGTCCTGCGCGCGGTCCCAGTCGCAGCCGGTCGTTGGATCGCGCAAGCGCGCCATGACCGCGGCAAGGCGCGTCATGGCCGGGGCGAGGGCGGGATCGGGGATCATACCCCGGACCTAGACAAGGTCGACGGGTCCGGCAACACAGGGTGGATGATCCAGACGCGCCGCACCATGCTCGCCAGCCTCGCCGCCGCGGGGCTGCTCGCCGGGTGCAACAGCCTCGCGACACTCAATCGGCTCAACGCGCTGACGCCCGGCGACGGCGGGGTGGTCCGAAGGATCGACGGCGCGGCCTATGGTGCCGACCCGCGGCAGAAGCTCGACGTCTATGTGCCGGAGCACCCCACCGGACCGCTGCCGGTTGTCGTGTTCTTCTACGGCGGCGGGTGGAATTCGGGTTACCGCGGCGGCTATGCCTTCGCCGCCCGGGCCATCGCCGCGCGCGGGTTCGTCGTCGTCGTGCCCGATTACCGGCTGGTCCCGACGGTGCGCTTTCCCGCCTTCGTCGACGATGCCGCCGCGGCGATCCGCTGGACGGTCGACCATGTCGCGGCCTACGGCGGCGATCCGCGGCGCATCGCGGTCGCCGGGCATTCGGCCGGCGCGCACATCGCGCTGCTGGTGACGCTCGACCGGCATTATCTGGCGGCGGCTGGAGCGCCGCGCGCGGTCAAGGCGGTCGTCGGGCTCGCCGGACCGTACGACTTCCTGCCGTTTGATGCGCAGTCGGCGATCGACGCCTTCGGTCAGGCTCCCGACAAGGAGCTGACGCAGCCGATCCACTTCGTCCGCGCCGATGCGCCACCGGCGCTGCTGCTGACCGGCGACGCCGATGACGTCGTCCGGCCGCGGAACACCGCGGCGCTGGCGGCGGCGCTGCGGGCGAGGGGCGCGCTCGTCGCGGTCGAAGTTTATCCCGGCGTCGGCCACGTTGGCATCCTGCTCGCGCTATCGAAACCGTTCCGGGGGAAGGCCGACGTGCTCGACACGATGGCGACGTTCCTGAACGCACATCTCCCCTGAGTAACCGTTCCGAAATCCGATAATGTGTATTATGTAAAATATAGAAGGGCCCTTAGCTCCTCCGTCAACGGCGTTTTCTGCAAAGTCGAAGAAGGGTCACAGGTCGATCGCTAGGCCGTCGAAGCCGGGCTCGACGCCGGTCGGCAGCGTCGCCGCCAGCGTGGCGAAATCCATCGACTGGTCCATGTGGGTCAGCACGGCGCGTGCCGGTGCGTGGGTCACGACCCAGGCGAGCGTTTGCGCCAGATGGCTGTGCGTCGGGTGCGGCGCCTCACGCAGCGCGTCGACCACCCACAGGTCGAGTCGCTCGAGCGCTGCATAAGCCGAATCGGGCAACTCCTTGACATCGGTCGAATAAGCAAAGGCGCGGCCGCCGGCGTCGATGCGGACGCCGGTGCTGATTACCGCGCCGTGAATTTGGTCAAATACTGTGATGGTCATGCCGCCGACAGTCAGTACCTGGGGCAGCGGATGCGCGATCGCCGTCGCCGGGTAGAATTTTGTGCCGGCGAAGATGTAGGCGAAGCGCGGCTCGATCACCGCCCACGTCGCCGCGCTGGCGAAGCACGCCACCGGCTCCCGCGACAAATGGAAGAACTGACGCAGGTCGTCGATGCCGTGCGTGTGGTCGGCGTGGTCGTGTGTTAGCAGCACCGCGTCGAGCCGCGTGACCTTCGCGTCGAGCATCTGCGCGCGAAAATCGGGGCCGGTGTCGATCACGATCGTTGTCCCGTCGTGCTCGATGAGCACCGAGGCGCGCCGCCGGCGGTTACGCGGCTCGGTCGGGTCGCACGCGCCCCAGTCGTTCCCGATCCGCGGCACGCCGCTCGAAGTCCCGCAGCCGAGGATGGTGACCTTCACGGCCTTCTGGCGCGGGTGAACAGGCGAAAGAAATTGTCCGCGGTCTGCGTCGCGATCGTCCCAATGTCGGTGCCACGCAGTGTCGCGAGGAAGGCCGCGGTGTGCGCAACATAGGCCGGCTCGCACACCTTGCCGCGTAAGGGCACAGGCGCGAGGAACGGCGAGTCGGTCTCGATAAGCAGGCGATCTGCCGGCAGTGTCGCCGCCGTCGCCTGCAGGTCGCGCGCGTTCTTGAAGGTCAGGATTCCTGACAGCGAGATGTAGAAACCAAGCGCAAGTGCCTGTTGCGCAAAGGCGGCGCTCGCGGTGAAGCAGTGGATGACGCCGGTGAAGACCCCCTTCCCCATCTCGTCGCTTAGGATCGCCGCCGTGTCGTCCTCGGCGTCGCGGGTGTGGACGATCAGCGGCAGACCGGTCGCGCGCGCCGCGGCGATATGGGCGCGAAAGCTCGTCCGCTGTCGGTCGCGGTCGCTATGGTCGTAAAAATAGTCGAGGCCGGTCTCGCCGATGCCGATGACCTTGGGATGTGCCGCTGCAGCGATCAGCCGGGCGGCATCGACCGCCGGATGCGCGTCGGCTTCGTGCGGGTGGATGCCGACCGTCGCCCAGATGTCGGGGTGCGCCTCTGCCAGCGAGACGACCTCGGCCCACTCTCCGGCCTTGGTCGAGATGCCGAGCATGGTTCCGACACCCGCGGCGCGCGCACGCTCGATCACTGCATCCTGATCCTCGCGCAAGCCCTTGTAAGTCAAATGACAGTGCGAATCGACGAGCATCACGGCTCGACCCAGCGCGGGAAGACGCCCGCCGGCGACGGCAGTGGCGTGCCGGTGGCGACGGCGGTGTTGAGGTCGGCGAGGGTCCGCGCGTTGGTCGCGACGCCGAGCTGGTCGAGCAGCGTGGCAGTCGCTCCGGGCATCGCTGGCTGGGCGAGAATGGCAATGCGGCGCACGGCGTCGGCCGTCGTCGCCAGCACACGCGCCATATGAACCGGGTCGCTCGCCTTGAGCAACCACGGCGCGGCATCGGCGAAATAGGCGTTGGCGAGCGTCACCATCGCCATCACCGCTTCAAGCGCGCGATTGAGCCGCAGCGCGATCATCTCGTCGTGGTAAATCGCCGCCTGTGCCGCGAGCGCGGTCGCCAGCGTCGCCGCGTCCGATCCGTCCACGTCGATTGCCGGCATCACCCCGCCGCAGTTCTTGGCGATCATGCTCAGCGACCGCTGCGCCAGATTGCCGATGCCGTTGGCGAGGTCCGCGTTCGTCCGCTCGACGATCGCCGCGTGGCTGTAGTTGCCGTCTTCGCCGAACGCGACGTCGCGCAGCATGAACCAGCGCAGGCGGTCGACGCCGAGGGTCGCCGCCATTTCGGCCGGATCGACGACGTTGCCGATGGATTTCGACATCTTATCGCCGCCGCGGTCGAGGATGAAGCCATGGCCGAACACCGTCTTCGGCAGCGCCAGCCCGGCCGACATCAGGAACGCCGGCCAGTAAACCGCGTGGAACCGCACGACGTCCTTGCCGATGACATGGAGGTCCGCCGGCCACGTGTCGTCGTACCCCGCCGCCGGATAGCCCGCGCCGGTCAGGTAGTTGGTCAGCGCGTCGACCCAGACGTACATGACGTGCGGCGGCGCGCCCGGCGCGGCATCGGGCACCGGCACGCCCCAGTCGAAGCTCGTCCGCGAGATCGACAGGTCGCGCAGACCCCGTTCGACGAAGGCGCGCATCTCGTTCATCCGGCTCGCCGGCGCGACGCAGCCCGGATTGGCGTCGTACCACGCGAGCAGGCGGTCGCCGTACGCCGAAAGGCGGAAGAACCAGCTTTCCTCGACAGTCCACTCGACCGCGGTCCCCTGCGGCGACAGGCGCACCGCGTTGCCTGCGGCGTCGGTCGCATCGACCAGCTCGCTCTCGTCATAATAGGCTTCGTCGCGCACCGAGTACCAGCCGGTGTACCGGTCGAGATAGATGTCACCCGCCGCGACCATCGCCCGCCACAGCGCCTGCGACGCGGCGATGTGATCGGCGTCGGTCGTCCGGATGAAACGGTCGTGACTGATCTCGAACGTCGCCGCCATCGCCTGAAATGCGGTGACCATCGTATCGACATAGGACTTGGGTGCGACGCCGGCTGACCGCGCCGCCTGCGCGATCTTCAGCCCGTGCTCGTCGGTCCCGGTCAGGAAGGTCACCGCCTTGCCATCGAGGCGGTGAAAGCGGGCGATCGCGTCGGTCGCGACGACCTCATAGGCATGACCCATGTGAGGCTTGCCGTTGGGGTAGGCGATCGCCGTCGTGATGTAATAAGTATCAGCCGATTTCATGGACTTGCCCGGTTTTGCTGAGCGCGGCGACGAACTCGGCGAGCTGGAAGACGGTCGCCTGCGGGTCGAGGCTCAGCGCGACCGCCGAAGACGCCAGTGCCGTCGCCTGCTCCCACAGCCGGAGCGCGTGGGCTAGCCGCGCCCCACCCAGCCCGCGCGCGCTGGTGGCGAGGAAAGCAGGGACGAGATCGAGAAACGCCGTGTAGCGCGACGTCGCGGCCTTGGCGGCGAGGCTGCGGGCAAGGGCCAGCGCGCGGGCACCGGACTCGGCTGGAGTGGCTCGCGCCAGGCCGTCGAGCGCCGCCTGCAGCCCGGCAACGTCGGCCTGCGCCAGCTCGACCGCACGGCCCGGACTGCCGCCGGCAACGGCGCGCAGCGCGGCGCGCTCGACGTCGGGCGTTGCCGCAAGCGCGCGCGCCAGCACCGCGTCGACGTGATCGTCGCCGAGGGGCAGGAAACGCAGCGTCCGGCAGCGCGAGCGGATCGTCGGCAGCAGGCGGCTCGGCGCGTGGCTGACGGCGAGGAACAGTGTGTTCGGCGGCGGCTCTTCGAGGTTCTTGAGGAAGGCGTTGGCCGCGTTGCGGTTGAGGTCGTCGGCCGCGTCGATGATGACGACGCGCCAGTCGGACAACGCCGGGCGGGTGCGGAAGATCGATGCCAGCGGCTCGCCGATGCTCGTATCCGCTTTGACGAACTGGTCGACGGCGATGCCGGGACGCAACTTGCCGGTTTTCGGGTTCTCCTGAATCTCGACGACCCGGAAGTCGATGTGGCTCCCCGCCGCGAGCAGCCGCGCGGTCGGGTGCGCGGGATCAACCGCGAAGCTGCCGTCGTCGACGTCGCCGTGCGCCGCACGGGCGAGCAGCCACGTCGCCGCCGCGCGCGCGAAGCTCGCCTTGCCGACACCACGCGGGCCTGCGAGCAGCCACGCATGGTGGACGCGGCCCGACACGACCGCATCGCGCAGGGTGCGGCCCTGTTCGTCATGGCCGACGACAGTCATGCCGCAGCGTGCACCGGCAGCAGCGTCGCGACCTCACACCAGACGGCGGCGGCGACAACCGTCGGCTCGCCGGTCGCGTCGATCAGCCGGATGCGCGCGGAATCGGCGATCGCGGCATCGCGAAACGATTGGGCGACGGTCTCGTGAAAGTCGCTGCCGGTCCTCTCGAAGCGATCTGGAGCACCACGCCGCGCCGCACGGGCGACGCCGAACAACGCCGGTAAGTCGAGCACCAGCGTCAGATCGGGCCACAGGTTGCCGGTCGCGAAGGCATGCTGCGCGAGGAGCGCGTCGCGCGGCAGCCCCTTCCCTGCCCCTTGATACGCCAAAGTTGAGTCGGCGAAACGGTCGCAGACGACCCACGCGCCACGGTCGAGCGCTGGACAGATCAGGCGCTCGACGTGGTCGGCGCGCGCCGCGTTGACCAGCAGTGTCTCGGTCACGCCGCTCCAGCGATCGATCGCTCCCTCGACGATCAGCGCGCGGATTGCCTCCGCCCCGGGCGTGCCGCCCGGCTCACGCGTCGCGACGACCTCGAGGCCGCGGTCGCGCAGGCGGGCAACGAGCAGCGCGGCCTGCGTCGACTTCCCCGCCCCCTCCCCGCCTTCGAAGGTGATGAACTTGCCCGTCATTTTCCCAGGACAAGCACCCGGAAGGCGCTGCCAAGCCGCCCGAACGCCCCGGCCTTGTCGACCGCTTCTGTGGCGACTAGCGGCAGGTGCGCGATCGGCAGGCCGGGCGTCGTGACGACGAGTTCGGCGATGCGCTGCCCCTTGACGATCGGTGCCTTGATGGGGCCGTCGTAGACCAAAGTGACCTTGCGCCCCTCGCTGAAGCCGCGCGGCACGGTGACCTTGAGGTCGGTCGCCCCAGCCAGCCCGACGTCGCTCGCCGCGCCCATCCACACCGGCGCGCGGCCAACGACGACGCCCGCCTTGGCCAGCGGCACCGCGGTCCATGCGCGGAAGCCCCACTGCATGAAATCGACGCTTTGCGCGATTCGCTCGTTGAACGACGTGAGGCCGGCAATGACCATGACCAGCCGCCGCCCATCCTGCTCGGCCGAGCCGGTGAAGCCATAGCCCGCCTCGTCGGTGTGCCCGGTCTTGAGCCCGTCGGCGCCGGCGACGCGGCCGAGCAGCGGGTTGCGGTTGGCCTGCGTGATGTCGTCGCCCTTGCCGAGTGTCTTGCCCCACGTGAACGACGTGTCGCTGTAGAATTTCTTGTACAGCCCCGGAAAATCCCTGATCGTCCGCTCGGCAATCGTCGCGAGATCCCGCGGCGTGACCACCTCGTTCGGGTCGGGCCAGCCGTTGGTGTTGGCGAAGTGCGACCCCTTGAGCCCCATCTTCGCCGCCGCTCGGTTCATCAGCGCGACGTACGCGTCCTCGCTTCCCGCCAGCCCCTCACCCAGCGTGACGCAGGCGTCGTTGCCCGACAGCGTGATGATGCCATGAAGCAGGTTGGCGACGCTGACCTGCTCGTTGACCGACAGGAACATCGTCGACCCCTGCGAGTGCCACTTCTTCCATGTCTCGGGGCGGACGGTGATCGTCTGGTCGAGCTTCGCCTCGCCGCGGCTGATCATATCGAAGGCGACGTAGACCGTCATCATCTTGCCCATCGACGCCGGCGGCATCGGCGTGTCGGCCCCCTTGTCGAACAGGACCATGCCGTTCGACAGGTCCTTCATGTACGCCTGCCGCGCCGGCGTGGCGAACTCGGGTAGCACGGGTGCGGCGGCGACCGGCGCGGCGAGGGTCAGGACGACGACGGCGAACATCAGGGAACGCATCAGGCGGCAACTCCAGAGCTTAGCGGCCGGGTACGGCGACCACGGTTCGTGCGTCGGTGTAGCCCGCCGCCTGGACGCGCGCCAGTATCGGCGTCGCGGCATCGCTGTTCGCAAACGGGCCGAGCCGAACGCGCCACAGGCCGCCGGGCGAGCGTTCGACGACGGCGGGAGCGAAGCTGACGAGATAGCCCTTGAGCCACGCCGCTCGGCCGGCGTCGCTGACCGCGGCGACTTGGATGAACAGCGTCCCCGTCGCCGCGCCGGTCTCGACGACCGGCATCGGTGGCGGCTCGGCGCTTGGTGGAGGTGGTGGCGGGGCCGGCGGCGGCGCGAGGGCGGCGATCTGCACCGCGTCGGGGAACACGCGCCGGACGCGGACCCGCGCCGTTCCCGGCCGGTCGACGCCGAGCAGCTGCGCGCTCTTGCGCGACAGGTCGATGATCCGCCCGTCGACGAACGGGCCGCGGTCGTTGATGCGCACCGTCAACACGCGGCCGTTGTCGAGATTGGTCACCTCGACGAAGCACGGCAGCGGCAGCGTCTTGTGCGCCGCCGAGATGCCATCCTGATCATAGCGCTCGCCGCTCGCCGTCGCCAGCGCGTGGAAGCCCGGGCCGTACCAGCTGGCGATGCCGGTGACGTCGTAATTGCGGTCGTCGGCCGGCGTGTACCAGTGGCCCATGACAAAATACGGCTGGCCGATCTTGACGCGCTCGGGCGACGCCGCCGGTATCGCTCCCGCTACGACGGGGCGATGTACAACCGGCCGGTGCGTGGCGCACCCGGCGACCGCCGCCGCCAGCAGGACAGCCCTACCGCAGCGCATCACCCAGCAACCCCACCGATAGCGCATAGAAATTCGAACAGTTATACGCCAGCAGCACGCGGAAATTGCCGAACGTCAGGAACGCCCGCCCGCCCGGCCCGTCGGGCTCGACCAGCGTCGCCAGCGTGTCGTCGGCCGGCCAGCCGACCGCGCTGACGAACCCGAGCCGCCGCCACTCGCCGACGGCGATCCACCGGCTGTGCTTGGCGAACACCCGCGCACACGTCGCCGGCAGCACGAGGTTACGCACCCGGTCGCGGTCGAAGCCGGCGGGGACTATTACCCCCATCCCCCATCCCTGTCCGCGCCGCCAGCCGGTGTCACCGAGGTAGGTCGCGATCGACAGCGCGACGTCGGACCGCGACTCCCAGACATCGGCCCGGCCGTCGCCGTCGGCGTCGCGGGCGTATTTCAGGTACGACGACGGCAGGAACTGCGGCTGGCCCATCGCCCCGGCCCACGATCCGGTCAGCCGGTCGCGGCCAATCAACCCGCGCTCGACGATGCTGACGGTCGCGGCGAGTTCGGCGGTGAACAGCGCCCGCCGTCGCCCGTCGAAGGCGAGTGTCGCGAGCGAGCGCGGCACGTCGAAGTTGCCGGTCACCGCGCCGTAGCTGCTCTCCATCCCCCAGATGCCGAGAACGATCGTCGCCGGCACGCCGGTTGTCGCCTCGTTCCTCGCGAGTTCGCCCGCCATCGCTGCGGCGACCGAGCGGCCGCGCGCGATGCGGACCGGCTCGACCCGGCGGTCGGCATAGTCGGAGAACAGCGCGACCCGGCCGCTGTCGTCGGGCTGCGCCCGGTCAAGCTCGACGACGCGCGGCGAATAGTGCAACCCGTCGAGCACGGCGTCGAGCGCCGCCGGCGAGACGCCTTTGGCCAGCTCGGCGGCGCGAAACCCGGCGAGCCACGCGGCGAAGTCGGCGGCGATCCCGAACGCGCCGTTGTCGGAGGGTGGCTCCGGCGGAGGGCTTACTGTCAATCCAGATGGTGCGCCGACGGTCGCCGTCGAACCCGCGACGGTCGCCGTTGGTGCCAGCCGAGCTGGCGGCATGGGCTGGGCCACCGCGGCACTGGCGACGGCGGTGCCAAGCAGGACGAGTCGAGCGATCACCCCCGCGCCTTGCCACAGCCGCGCGGCAAGGGCTACGTCCGCCGGCTGCGTTCCGATGATCAGGGTGAGACCTTGGTCCGGACGATGCCCGCGCGCGATCCTCCCCGCTTGCCGCGAAGTGGCAGGGTGGGTCTGACACGGAGGTGGTCCGGCAGAAGCAGCTTCGGTGCCTGGCGCGGCACGCCGCATCGCCAGGGGGGCCCACGGCCGCGGTGTCGCTCGCCCAACGGCGGGACTCGCAGCCTGGCAGTTCGGTGGTCCACCACCGTCTCTGACCCGTGCCGTCTTGCCTTTGGCGGTCGCTTCGATTACGCGCACCGCTTACTTCGGCTGGTCGGAACCAGTCGACATCACCTTGAGGACACGACCCATGAAGGCCGGCATCCACCCCGAATATCACATGATCAACGTGACCATGACCGACGGGACGAAGTTCCAGACCCGCTCGACGTGGGGCAAGGAGGGTGACACGATGGCCCTCGACATCGATCCGACGTCGCATCCGGCGTGGATCGGGGGGGCCGGCAAGATGCTCGACGCTGGCGGCCAGGTGGCGCGGTTCAACAAGCGCTTCTCGGGCTTCGGGCTCGGCAAGAAGTAAACGACGGCCGCGGTACGGGTCGGCTGATCAACTAATCCCGCGGCATCTCTCTCTGAGCCAATGCCGGCCCGGCTTGGCCGGCGTTAATCTTTGGCCGGCATGATCAAGGGAGCCGCCGTCGCGGTTGCGCGCCGGCGGCCATTCCCATGACGTCAGGCGAACGGCCGGTTGAGCCGTACGATCGCGGCATTAAGGCACGCGGCGAAGCTGACCCACGCGAAATAAGGTACGATCAGCCAGCTGGCGAGCACCGATAGCGGCCGCAGGAAGATCAGCAGCGCGAGCAGCGAAAACCAAAGGAACACGACCTCGATCAGCGCGAGGTCGGGCCGGCGCAGCTTGAAGAACAGCGGGCTCCACAGGAAGTGGCACAGCGCGTTGACCCCGAAGACGATCAGCACGGCCTGACGGTCGGCGGGTGACGTCGCCCCGCGCCACGCCAGCACTGCGGCCCACGCCCATAATCCCAGGATAAGCGTCCACGCCGGCCCGAACGCCCAGTTGGGCGGGTTCCACGTCGGCTTGCGCAAGCGCGCATACCAGCCGCCGACCGGCGTGAGCAACCCGCCGCCGACCGTAAGGAACAGCGCTGCAGCAATCGCGATCAAGATCGGAGCGTCCATAGACGTCTCTGTCGCCCGCGCCGACGCCGGCGTCAATGCGCGCGCAACGACCATCTAAAGCCACCGTGCAACGTGCCGATAACAGCCTCGGGCGGTGTTCCTGCCGCTTTAGACAACGCTTCAACGGAGATGGCTATGATCCTTATTGCGCTCGCGATTCTCGCCGCCGATCCGTCGACGGTGAACGGCGTTCTGGCCGCAGCCAAGCCGGGCGACACCGTGCGTCTCGTTGCCGGCAATTATCCGCAGTTGATGCTGCGCAACCGCACGTTCGCACCGCCGCTGACGATCGATGCCAGCGCGGCGACCGTCGCCGGCATTCAGGTCCTCAGCTCGACCGGGGTACACTGGACCGGTGGCACCATGGCCGGGAACGCGACGTTGCAGACGGCAACCGGCTATGGCTTCCTCGCCAGCCAGAGCAAGGACATCTCGGTCGCCAGCGTTCACTTCAACAGCTTTCGGACCGGTGTGGTCTTCGACCGTGTCACCGGCGGGGCAATCACCGGCAACTGGCTGGCGCGGATGAGCGCCGACGGCATCGACATCGCCCTCTCGCGCAGCCTCTCGATCACGCACAATGCCTGCTCGGAGTTCCAGAACGACGGCGTGTCGCATCCCGACTGCATCCAGATGTGGTCGCGGCCCGAGGCACCTCCCGTCGCCGACATCACGATCGATGGCAACACGACCGTCGGCGAGGCACAGGGGATCAGCCTGTTCAATCACATCCGCGACGGGGTCGACGACGGCGGGTTCGACCGGATATCAATCACGAACAACAGCGTCTTCAACAACTCGGCGAACGGCATCGCCGTCTACGACTGCCGCGGCTGCACGGTGCGCTATAATATGGTGACGTCGCTGCCGAATTATATCGATCGCGCCCAGCTTTACGTGTCTGGCGGCTCGGTCGACGTGTGCGGCAACACCGTCGTCATGGTGCCGCGCCAGGCGGGACCGGTCTGCGCGAAATGAGGATAGGGTGGGATTCGAACCCACGGTGAGCTTCCACCCACGGCGGTTTTCAAGACCGCTGCCTTAAACCACTCGGCCACCCATCCGTGCATAATTCTAGCCGACCCGATGCCCGTCTGCCAAGCTGCAGACGGGCATTTTCGACTGACGTCATAGGGTTGAGCCCCCGTGACCCCCCGCCTATACCGCGGTGATGCAGCACCGCATCGGCACGCCTCTCCCCGCCAACGCGGAAACCCGTCGGAACGCCGCGGCGATGCAGGGCCTCGTCGCCGACCTCGGCGCCCTCGTCCGCCGGATCGCCGACGGTGGGACGGCCGCATCGCGCGAGCGGCACGTTGCCCGTGGCAAGCTGCTGCCGCGCCAACGCGTCGAACGCCTGCTCGACCCGGGCACGGCGTTCCTCGAGATCGGCCAGCTCGCCGCGCATGGGGTCTACGACGACGACGTGCCCGCCGCCGGAATGATCGCCGGTGTCGGCCAAGTGTCTGGAAAGCTTTGCGTCATCGTCGCCAACGACCCGACGGTGAAGGGCGGCTCCTATTATCCGCTCACCGTCAAGAAGCACCTGCGGGCGCAGGAGATCGCCCAGCAGAACAGGCTCCCCTGCATCTATCTCGTCGACAGCGGTGGAGCCAACCTGCCGCGGCAGGACGAGGTCTTCCCCGACCGCGACCACTTCGGCCGCATCTTCTTCAATCAGGCGAACATGAGCGCGCAAGGCATTGGCCAGATTGCCGTCGTCATGGGCAGCTGCACCGCCGGGGGGGCCTATGTCCCGGCGATGTCGGACGAATCGATCATCGTCCGCGACCAGGGAACGATCTTTCTCGCCGGCCCGCCGCTGGTCAAGGCGGCGACCGGCGAGGCGGTCACCGCCGAAGATCTGGGCGGCGGCGACGTTCATGCCCGGCTGTCGGGCGTCGTCGACCATCTGGCCGATGACGATGCCCATGCCCTTGAAATCGCCCGCAACATCGCCGCTACGCTCCCGCTACCCCCCGCGCTACCACCCTGCATCACCCCCGCATCACCGCCGCGTTTTCCTGCGTCCGATCTGCACGGGCTGATCCCAACCGATACGCGCCAGCCGCAGGACGCACGCGAGATCATCGCCCGGCTGGTCGACGATAGCGCGCTCGACGAGTTCAAGGCGCTGTACGGCACGACCCTCGTCACCGGCTTCGCGCATATCGAGGGTATGGCGGTCGGCATCGTCGCCAACGACGGCATCCTGTTCTCGGAGTCGGCGCAGAAGGGAGCCCACTTCATCGAGCTGTGCTGCCAGCGCAAGGTTCCCCTCCTCTTCCTGCAGAACATCAGCGGTTTCATGGTCGGCCGAAAATACGAGAACGAAGGGATCGCCAAGCACGGCGCCAAGATGGTCACCGCCGTCGCCTGCGCCGCGGTGCCGAAGATCACCGTCGTCACCGGCGGCAGCTTCGGCGCGGGCAATTACGGCATGTGCGGCCGGGCCTATTCCCCCCGCTTCCTGTGGATGTGGCCGAACGCGCGGATCAGCGTAATGGGCGGCGAGCAGGCGGCGTCGGTGCTGGCGACGGTCAAGAGCGGCGGCTTCAAGAATGCCGCCGACGAGGCCGCCTTCAAGGCTCCGATCCGCGAGCGCTACGAGCGCGAGGGCCACCCTTATTACGCCAGCGCCCGCCTGTGGGACGACGGCGTCATCGACCCTGCCGATACCAGGCGGGTCGTCGCGCTCAGCCTTGCCGCCAGCCTCACCCAGCCGATCGCGGAAACGCGCTTCGGCACGTTCCGGATGTGAGCGGGCTGATGCAGCGGTTAGCTGGACACTGCCGGAATCAGTCCGAGATGCTCGACAAACGGCTGGAAATCGCGGTCGATAAACAGGAGTGCATGGCCGTCGGTGATACAGCGCGTTGCGATCAACGTGTCGATCGTTTTGCGGATCGTGATTCCCCGCGCGCGGAGGAGTCGACAGTTCTGCGCCGCGCTGATCGCAATTTCTGGACCAGTCGTATGAACAATGGGCAGCACACGCAGGAGAAAGCGCGTTTGTTCATATCGCCGCTGATCACGAATACCTTGCAAGACTTCAGTCAGCGTCAGGTCGGCGATGGCCAGTTCGTCACTCTCGCTCAACAAGCTGTTCAGCTGCGCAGTCTGTGGCCCCATTTTCCCGTTGAGGTAGTCGATCCAAACTCCGGCATCGGCAAGGATCATCGGGCCTTATCGGTTCGCATATCGTCGAGGTCACCTTCCCATACGACTTGGCCGCGCAACTCCATGATCTTCCGCTGATCATGCATCCTGAGCAGCTTTCGCAAGCCGGCTTCCACGACTTCCCGTTTGGTTGTGAGCCCCGTCGCGGCGAGCGCATCGCGCATCAAATTGTCGTCAATCTCGATGTTGGTTCTCATTGTGTGTACTCCTGACAATGAAAATACACACGTCTTCCAGCGACCACAAGCGCGACCCACACCACGGCGGCAGGTCGTACCTCGTCCTCGGGTTTGCGGACCCGCCTAGTTGGACAACCTTATGAAAAAGCTCCTCATCGCCAACCGCGGCGAGATCGCGCGGCGGGTCATCCGTACTGCGCACCGCATGGGCATCGCTACCGTCGCGGTCTATTCCGACGCCGACGCCGGCGCACTCCACGTCCGCGACGCAGGGCAGGCGGTGCACATCGGCCCCTCGCCCGCCACCGAGTCCTACCTCGACAGCGCCAAGCTGCTCGACGCCGCTGCCCGCGCCGGGGCCGACGCGGTCCACCCCGGCTACGGCTTCCTCTCCGAGAACGCCGACTTCGCCGACGCCGTGCGCGCCGCCGGGCTGACCTTCGTCGGGCCGCCCGCCGCCGCGATGCGCGCCATGGGGCTGAAGGACGGGGCCAAGGCGGTGATGAAGAAGGCTGGGGTGCCGACGACGCCCGGCTATCAGGGCGACGACCAGAGCCTGGTTCGACTGGAGCGTGCCGCGGCGCAGATCGGCTTCCCGCTGCTGATCAAGGCGGTCGCCGGCGGCGGCGGCAAGGGCATGCGCGCGGTCCACGCCAAGGCCGAGTTCGCCGAGGCGCTGCTCGCCGCCCAGCGCGAGGCCGGCCGCGCCTTCGGCAACGACGGCGTCCTGCTCGAGAAGCTGATCGCCCGCCCGCGCCACGTCGAGGTCCAGGTCTTCGCCGATAGCGCCGGCAACGTCGTCCACCTGTTCGAACGCGACTGCTCGCTCCAGCGCCGCCACCAGAAGGTCATCGAGGAAGCCCCCGCCCCCGGCCTGTCCGACCGCCTGCGCCACACGCTCGGCGTCGCCGCCTGCGCCGCTGCCACCGCCATCGCTTACGAAGGCGCGAGCACGGTCGAGTTCATCCTCGACCTCGACGCGGTCGATGCCGGCGGCGACCCGGCCTTTTATTTCATGGAGATGAACACCCGTCTTCAGGTGGAACATCCGGTCACCGAGGCGATCACCGGCTTCGACCTCGTCGAGTGGCAGCTCCGCGTCGCGCGCGGCGAGATGCTGCCCGCGCATCAGGAGGCGATCGCCGCCACCGGCCACGCGGTCGAGGCGCGGCTCTATGCCGAGGACCCCGACAACGGCTTCCTGCCGTCGACCGGCACGCTGACGCGGGTGCGCTTCCCGGGCACGGCACGGTTCGCGGCCGGGTCGCCGCGCCCTGACGCCGCCGCGGCGGCGTATCCCCGCATCGACAGCGGCGTCGAGACGGGCAGCGAGATCAGCGTGTTCTACGACCCGATGATCGCCAAGGTGATCGCCTACGGTCCCGACCGGACCAGCGCGATCGACGGCCTCGTCGCCGCGCTCGACGGCTGCGTCGTCGAGGGGGTGCGGACCAACCGCGCCTTCCTCGCGCGGCTGGTCGACCATCCGGCGTTCCGCGCCGGCGAGATCGACACCGGCTTCCTGGGCCGCCACGAGGCCGACCTCGCCCCGCCCGCGGGAGCCAGCGACGACGCGCTGATCGTCGCCGCGCTGGCCACCGCGCCG
>CAHJWP010000024.1 GCA_903642255.1 Sphingomonadaceae bacterium
CGCGGACGTGGCTGTTGAAATCGCAGTAGGGGCATTTCGAGACGCAGAACGGCCAATGGACGTAGACCGCCAGCGCCCCCTCCCCTTCAGGGGAGGGGGTCGGGGGGTGGGGAAGCACCGCAGCGCACGCGGAGACTTCCCCACCCCCGAGCCCTCCCCTGAAGGGGAGGGGAGTCACTGCGGACCCGGTCCCGCGGCGGCGACCGCGGCGGCATCGACGGGCACGTTGTGGAACGCGGCGACCTGCCAGCGGCCTTCATTATGAACCATGACCTGTTCCAGCCGGGTGCGGATCGCGCCGTCGGCGACGTGGGCGGCGATGGCGGGCGGCAGGTCGCCGAGGCCGGTGACCTCGCTCAGCGTGTCGACGATCGCGACGTCGGGCCGGACGAAGGCGATGTGCGCCACCGTCTGGCGCAGCGTGCTGCCGCGGTAGAAGGTCGTGAAGATGCGCTCGTGCTGCTTCTCGAACGGCACGCGGCCGACCGAGAACATGCCGACGACGTTGGTGAAGACGACGTCGTCGGTGACGTCGGCGCTGAAGGCCGCGGCGTCGCCGGCCGCCCACGCGGCCTCCTCGGCGGCGAGAAGGCTGAGGATCGCGGCGTGATCGGCGTCGGGGGTCATCCTACTCTCCTAGGCACGCGGCGACGAGTTTGGCGAAGGCGGCAGCCCGGTGGCTGATCGCGTGTTTAGCCGCAGGGTCGATCTCGGCAAAGGTTTCGGTCATGCCGTCGGCGACGAAGACGGGATCATAGCCGAAGCCGCGCTTGCCCCGCGGCGGCCAGACCAGCGACCCGGCACAGCGCCCCTCGAACACCGCACTCTCCCCGTTGGGCCACGCCAGCGCCAGCGTGCAGACGAAGCTTGCCGCGCGCGACACGCCGGGTCCCTGCGCGACGAGCAGGTCCTCGACCTTGGTCATCGCCAGCGTCCAGTCGCGCCCGGCCGGCGTCGCGGCCCAGTCGGCGGTATAGACGCCGGGAGCCCCATCGAGGGCATCGACGCACAACCCCGAGTCGTCGGCCAGTGCGACCAGCCCCGACCCCCGCGCAGCACTATGTGCCTTGATCAGCGCGTTGCCGGCGAAGCTGTCCTCGGTCTCGGCCGGCTCGGCCAGGCCGAGGTCGCCCGCCGCTACGACGTCCATGCCGTAGGGCACGAGCAGCGCGGCGATCTCGCGGACCTTGCCGGCATTGTGCGTCGCCAGCACGAGGCGACCGGGGGCGAGGTGCCGCTGAGTGGGCCAGGGGCTCACCGCCCGACGGCCGCCCGCTGTGCCGCGAAGATTTCGGTGCAGCCGAGCCGGGCGAGGCGGAGCATGCGGAGCAGCGCCTCGTCGTCGTAGGTCGCGCCTTCGGCGGTCGCCTGCACCTCGACCAGCCCGCCGGTCGAGGTCAGGACGAAATTGCCGTCGGTCCCGGCACCCGAGTCCTCGATATAGTCGAGGTCGAGGACCACCGTTCCGTCGTGGATGCCGCAACTGACGGCGGCGACCTGCACCGGCAGCGGGTCGTGCAGCATCGCCGGATTCTTGGCCATGATGCCGTCGATCGCCAGCCGCAGCGCGACCCACGCACCGCTGATCGACGCCGTCCGCGTCCCGCCGTCGGCCTGCAGCACGTCGCAGTCGAGGGTGATCTGGCGCTCGCCGAGCAGCTTGAGGTCGGTGACGGCACGCAAGCTGCGCCCAATCAGTCGCTGGATTTCCTGCGTCCGGCCCGACTGCTTGCCCTTGGCGGCTTCACGTTGCCCGCGCGTATGCGTCGCACGAGGGAGCATGCCGTACTCCGCCGTTACCCAGCCCTCGCCCTTGCCGCGCAGCCACGGCGGCAGGCGCTCCTCGACGCTCGCTGTGACGAGGACGTGGGTGTCGCCGAACTTGACGAGGCACGATCCCTCGGCATGGGCGGTGAAGTGGGGGATGATCTCGACAGGGCGCATCGCGTCGGGGGCGCGGCCGGAAGGGCGCATGGTGGTTCCTTGATTGACAGCCGTGCCGTCTACCCGCTCCCCCGGTTGAGCGAAACCCCGCCACCGCCTACATCACCCCCCATGCACTCGCCGCCGATCACCGAGCTGACCGACCGGGCACGCGAGGTGTTCCGCAGCATCGTTGAATCGTACATCGAACACGGCGCCCCCGTCGGGTCGCGGACGCTGTCGAAGCTGACCATGCTCGGCCTGTCGCCGGCGTCGATCAGGAACGTCATGCAGGATCTCGAGGAACTCGGCCTGCTCGCCGCCCCCCATTCGTCGGCCGGGCGGCTGCCGACCGAGCTCGGCCTGCGCCTGTTCGTCGACGGCATGATGCAGACCAGCGCGCCGACCGACGCCGAGCGCGGGGCGATCGAGAGCCAGGTCGCCGCGCCGGCGTCGATCGAGGACATCCTCGGCCGGACCACCGCGGTCCTGTCGGGGCTCAGCGCGTGTGCCGGCATCGTCCTCGTGCCGCGCCACGAGATGGTCGTCCGCCAGGTCAGCTTCGTGCCGCTGTCGCCGGTGCGCGCGCTGGCGATCCTCGTCGGGGCCGACGGGTCGGTCGAGAACCGCGTCGTCGACCTGCCGCCGGGCGTCCCGCCGACCGCGCTGATCGAGGCGGCCAACTATATCAACGCTCGCCTCCACGGCCTGACCCTGGCCGAAGCCGCGATCCGCCTGCGCGCCGAGATCGAGACGGACCGGGCGCAGCTCGACGCGCTGACCCGCGCGCTGGTCGAGGGCGGCCTCGCCAGCTGGTCGTCGGACGGCGCGGCGCGGCCGATCCTGATCGTTCGTGGCAGCGCCCACCTCGTCGCCGGCGACGCCGCCGACCTCGACCGGGTTCGCCTGCTATTGGACGACCTCGAGGGCAAGGAGGAACTCGTCCGCCTGCTCGATTCGGCGTCGGGCGGCGAAGCGTGCAAGATTTTCATCGGGGCGGAGAACAAGCTGTTCTCCCTGTCCGGTTCGAGCGTTATCGCCGCGCCGTACCGCAGCGGCACCGGCCGCGTCGTCGGCGTCGTCGGGGTGATCGGCCCGACGCGCTTGAACTACGCCCGCGTCGTCCCGATGGTAGACTATACCGCCAAAGCCCTCAGCAGGTTGATCGCATGACCGAAGACACCGAGATTTTCCCCGACAGCACGGCCCATGGCGCCGAGAGCGGAGCCGCGCCAGCCGATGCGGTCGGCACGAGCGAGGTCGAGAGCGGGGCCCCGAGCCACGCCGACCAGATTGTCGCCCTCAACGACGAGATCGCGTCGCTCAAGGACCGCCTGCTCCGCGCCGCCGCCGAAACCGAGAACGTCCGCCGCCGGCTCGAGCGCGAGAAGACCGACGCCAGCACCTATGCGATGACCGGCTTCGCCCGCGATCTGCTCGGCGTTGCTGACAATCTGCGCCGCGCCGTCGCCGCGCTGCCGGCCGACGCGCCCGGCTTCGAGGCGGTCAAGACTGGCATCGAAGCGACCGAGCGCGAGCTGACGACGGTGCTCAGCCGCCACGGCATCGCCCGCGTCGTCACCGACGGCGCGAAGCTCGATCCCAATCGCCACCAGGCGATGCTCGAAGTCGAGTCGGAACACCACGAGCCCGGCGCAATCGTCGCTGAGCTGCAGGCGGGCTACACGATTAAGGACCGCCTGCTCCGCCCGGCGATGGTCAGCGTGGCGAAGGGGCGCAGCGACGCGGCGTGACCGAACGGCGGCGCGACCTCAGGCCGCGCCGCCAGGCCGTTACGCGTCCTCCGACTCCGCGGCGATATTGACCGCGGTGTCGGCGAGCAGCGTCGCATAGTCATCGCCGCCGTAGATCTCCTTCGTCGCCGCGCGCAGCTTCTTCTCGGCGTCCTTTTCGCCGAGCGCCTTGGCGTAGGCCGCAGCGGTGCCGAAGCCGGCGATGCCGTAGTGCGTCATCCGCTGGTACTGGGCGATGATCTGCGCGTCGAGCACCGGCCCCTTGTCGGGGGCTTCATCGGACGACGTGTGCTTGGTCGCCTCGGCGACGAGGCCTTCCATTCCCTTGCAGTGCTCCTTCGACACCTTTTCGCCGGCGTCGGCGATCAGTTCCTTGAGCACCGCGGTGTGCTTGGTGATGCCGTCGACCGAATTGCCGAGCAGCGCCTTGAGCTTCGGGTCGCTCGCCTTGGTCACCAGCTTCTTGACGATCTTGGTCATCTGGTCGTTCGCCGACCACAGGTCCTTCAGTTCGTCGATATAGAGATCGTCGAGGTCTTCGGGGGCTTCGGCCATGCTGTCCTCCTGCGGGCTAGTGCTCGCCGAGCGCGCGAAGACGGGTGCGGGTTCCGCCGCTAAGCGCTTACGCTGCCGAAAGGAATCAGCGCAGCATAGGCGTCGAGCCCGGGCGCGCCCGGCACCCGCGCGCCCTCGGCGATGAAATAGGCGTCGGCGACGATGCACGCCTGTTGCTCGATACCGTAGGCGGCGAACGGCTTGCCTGGCGTCAGCGGCAGGTAGCGGTAGCGGGCGAACGGTCGCCGCCGCAGGATCAGGTTGATCCCGCGCTGGACCTGCCACACGTGGGTCAGCTCGTGGACCAGTAGCGCCCGCGACGCGAGGCCGGCGGTCGCGAAGTCGTCGCGCCACTCCAGCCCTTCGGGGTGGAACCAGACGTGGCCGTCGGGGGCCATGATCACCGCGCGCGGCTGGAACGGAAACCACTTCCCGCGGCGCAGCGTCACCGGCTCAGGGTCGAGCGCGTCGCCGAACACGCGTGCCGTCAGCGCGCGCTCACCCCGGGTCAGCGGGCGGCTATGCTCAATGCGCGCCATGCGGCATGGGCATGGTCGTCACCCCGGCGTCCGTCGCGGCGCGCACGGCCGCGTCGATCGTAACGGCCATCCCGTCGGCGAAAACGAAGGTGAGCGGCAGCGTCGTGCCGGGTCGGACGCCGGCGGCGACGTCGAACAGCATCAGATGCGCCCCGCCGGGCATGAAGCGGCGTTGCTGCCCGGCCGCGACGCGCACGGTGGGTAGCGCGTCCATCCGCATGATGCCGCCGGCGACGCTCATGTCGTGCAACTCGACGCGGGCGCGCGGCGACGTCACGCGGATCAGCTCGACCGCCTCGCCCGGTGCGGTAAGCGTGAAATAGCCCGCGGCCGGCCGCCCGGGCACGACCGCGAGGCGCACGGTGACGTCGCCGATCCGCCCGAGCGGCTCGGCGCTCGCCGGTGCGGTGCCGGTGACCATCGCCACGATCAGCAACGCCACCGCGCCGGCACACGCCAGCCAGCCCATAATCCTCGCCACATCCGTCTCCCGCGCGCTCGCCCCCGCCGGACGCCATACGCCCGGGCACCGCCGTCGTCGATGCGACGCGGTGTTGCGGGCCACGCTTGCAGCGACTTTTCGACGCCCTATATCCGCCCGGCGCAGTGGGTTGGCGTCGCTTCACGCGAGGACGGCCGGCCCGCGGCAAGTGTACAACGAATTCAGCCACGAAGGACTGACATGGCCAAAGTCATCGGGATCGACCTCGGGACCACCAACAGCTGCGTTGCCGTCATGGAAGGCAGCACCCCCAAGGTCATCGAGAACGCCGAAGGCGCGCGGACGACTCCGTCGCAGGTCGCCTTCACCAAGGACAAGGAACGCCTCGTCGGCCAGCCGGCCAAGCGCCAGGCGGTGACGAACCCCGAAAACACGATCTTCGCGGTCAAGCGCCTGATCGGCCGGACCTTCGCCGATCCGCTGACGCAGAAGGACGCGGCGCTCGTCCCGTACAAGATCGTCAAGGGCGGCAATGGCGACGCATGGGTCAAGGCCGGCGGCGAGGATTACTCGCCGAGCCAGATCAGCGCCTTCATCCTCCAGAAGATGAAGGAAACCGCCGAGGCCTATCTCGGCGAGACGGTGACGCAGGCGGTCATCACCGTCCCCGCCTATTTCAACGACGCCCAGCGCCAGGCGACCAAGGACGCCGGCAAGATCGCCGGGCTCGAGGTCCTGCGCATCATCAACGAGCCGACCGCGGCGGCGCTCGCCTACGGTCTCGACAAGCAGGGCGCCAAGACGATCGCGGTCTACGACCTCGGCGGCGGCACGTTCGACGTGTCGGTGCTCGAGCTCGGCGACGGCGTGTTCGAGGTCAAGTCGACCAGCGGCGACACGTTCCTCGGCGGCGAGGACTTCGACGCCAAGGTCGTCACCTTCCTTGCCGACGACTTCAAGAAGACCGAAGGCATCGACCTGACCAAGGACAAGCTGGCGCTGCAGCGGCTCAAGGAAGCCGCCGAGAAGGCGAAGATCGAGCTGTCGTCGTCGGCGTCGACCGAGGTCAACCTGCCGTTCATCACTGCCGACGCGACGGGGCCGAAGCACCTCGTCAAGACGGTCACCCGGACCGACCTCGAGCGGCTGGTCATCGACCTGATCGAGCGCACCCGCAAGCCGTGCCTCGACGCGATCGCCGAGGCCGGCGTCAAGACGAGCGAAATCGACGAGGTCGTGCTCGTCGGCGGCATGACCCGCATGCCGCGCGTCCGAGAGTTCGTGAAGTCGCTGTTCGGCAAGGAGCCCAACACCAGCGTTAACCCCGACGAGGTCGTCGCGATGGGTGCCGCGATCCAGGCGGGCGTCCTGTCCGGCGACGTTAAGGATGTGCTGCTGCTCGACGTGACGCCGCTGTCGCTCGGCATCGAGACGCTCGGCGGAGTATTCACCCGGATGATCGACCGCAACACGACGATCCCGACCAAGAAGTCGCAGACCTATTCGACCGCTGACGATAATCAGTCGGCGGTGACGATCCGCGTTTTCCAGGGCGAGCGCGAGATGGCCGCCGACAACAAGCTGCTCGGCCAGTTCGACCTCGTCGGCATTCCGCCCGCCCCGCGCGGCCTGCCGCAGATCGAGGTGACGTTCGACATCGACGCCAATGGTCTGGTCAGCGTCAACGCCAAGGACAAGGGCACCGGTAAGGAGCAGCAGATCCGCATCCAGCCGTCGGGCGGCCTGTCGAAGGACGACATCGAGACCATGGTCAAGGATGCCGAGCTCTTCGCCGACGAGGACAAGAAGCGTCGTGCCGTCGCCGAGGCGCGCAACCAGGCCGACAGCCTGATCCACTCGACCGAACGCCAGCTGGTCGAGCACGGCGACAAGGTCGAGGCGAGCGTCAAGGGCGAGATCGAGACGGCGGTCGCCGACCTCAAGGGCGTCCTCGACGGCGGCGACGCCGACGCGCTGACCGCCAAGACGACGGCGCTGCAGATGGTCGCGATGAAGCTCGGCGAGGCGATCTACAAGGCCGAGGCCGAAGCTCCCGCGCCCGACGCCTCGGCGAAGAAGGACGATGACGTCGTCGACGCCGAGTTCAGCGAAGTCGACGACAAGTAAGACCTCCCCCTCTCCTTCAGGGGGGGGGGCGGGGGGGGGGGGAAGGACGTTCGGTGTCTTCGGCGGTCCTTCCCCACCCCCGACCCCTCCCCTGAAGGGGAGGGGAGCAGGGGCCAGCCATGACCACCGATATCGACTATTATGAACTGCTCGAATGCGAGCGCACCGCAGACGACGGCACGCTGAAGTCGGCTTACCGTCGCCTCGCCGTCCGCTGGCATCCCGACAAGAACCCTGGTGACGCCGCCGCCGAGCAGCGCTTCAAGGCGATCAGCGAAGCCTATGACTGTCTGAAGGACCCGCAGAAGCGCGCCGCCTACGACCGCTATGGCAAGGCCGGGGTGCAGGGCGGCGGCAGCGCCGGGCCGCAGGGCTTCGGCGGCTTCAGCGACATCTTCGAGGATATCTTCGGCCAGTTCACCGGCCGCGGGCGGCAGCCGTCGGGGCGCGGGCAGGACCTGCGCTACGACCTCGAGATGACCTTCGAGGAGGCGTTCGCCGGCAAGACCGCGGCGCTGACGATGGAGGTCGCCGCGATCTGCACCACCTGCGACGGACGCGGTGCCAAGCCGGGCACGTCGGCCAAGCAGTGCACGACGTGCCGCGGCCAGGGCAAGGTCGGCATGCGGCAGGGCATGTTCATGGTCGAGCGGACCTGCCCGACGTGTCACGGCAGCGGCCAGGTCATTCCCGAACCGTGCGACACCTGCCATGGTGCCGGCCGCGTCGAGCGCGAGAAGACCCTCGAGGTCAAGGTTCCCGCCGGGGTCGACGACGGCACCCGCATCCGCGTTGCCGGCGAAGGCGAGGCGGGCCAGCGCGGTGCCGGGCCGGGCGACCTGTACATCTTCGTCGCGCTGAAGCCGCACGCGATCTTCAAGCGCGAGGGCACGACGCTGTTCGCCCAGGTGCCGGTGTCGATCACGACGGCCGCGCTTGGTGGCGAGATCGAGGTGCCCGGGCTCGACAAGCAGCCGGCGACGATCAAGGTTCCGGCCGGCACGCAGAGCGGCAAGCAGCTCCGCGTCCGCGGCCGCGGCATGCCGGCGCTGGCGAGCAACGGCCGCAGCCACGGCTTCGGCGACCTCGTCGTCCAGATCGACGTCGAGACGCCGGTCAAGCTGTCGAAGCGCCAGCGCGAACTGCTCGAGGAGTTCCAGGCGCTCGAAGCCGGCGAGGGCAACTTCCCCGCCCAGTCGGGCTTCTTCGCCAAGATCAAGGGCATGTGGAGCGAGCTGACCGAGTAGCCCGCTCCACGCGAGCCGCTAGCAGTTGCGCTCGACCGTATCGCCGACCGCTGCGCCGACCCCGGCCCCGGCCACCGTCGAGATGCCCCGGTCGTAGCGCCGGCTGACCGCGTTGCCGATCAGGCCGCCGGCGATCGCACCGAGGACCGCGCCGCCGCCGGTATCGCGGCAGCGATAGCCGCCGCCATAGGCATAGGCCGCCGGGTAACCATAGCCATAGCCGTACGCCGGATAAGCATAAGCGTAGGCGGGGGCGACGTACACCGGCGGCGCGTAGTAATAAGGCCGCGCGTATATCGGATACGGCCGGTAAAACCCATAGCCGTAGCCATAGCCGTAATACGGCCGGCCGTAGTAGCCGCGATAATATCCGCCACGCCACGGGTAGGCAGCGGCCGGCGCGGCGGCCCCGGCGACCGTCGCGGCGAGCAATGCTCCGAGAATGATCCGCTTCACAACCAGTCTCCCTTGCATATGAACTCAATACCTTACGTCCAAACGCGGAGCGATCCCCCGGGTTGCGACGCTGGCACCGAACATCGCTGCGGCGCGCTGAACCGCGACTGAACCTGTTGTCCGGGGAACCTTCGCGGCAGGTCGAGGCTTGTGCGTAACGACTTTTGCTTCAGAGGAACCCACATGCGCATCGTCACCACGCTCGCCATCATCGCCGCGACGCTCGCTGCCGTGCCCGTCGAAGCCCGGCGCACCTACGACTGCCGGACCGACAAGCGGAACGCTGGCCACCAGGGCATCGCCATCGGCGCGGTCGCCGGCGGCGTCGGCACCGCGCTGCTCGGCGGCGGCGTCGGCACCTCGCTGCTCGGCGCGGCGGCGGGCGGCACGGCGGGCAATTTCATCGGTCGCGGGCAGGAGAAGTGCAACCGCCGCGGCTACTATCGCGGGCATTATTCGTCGCGCAACCACCGCTATACCGAGAGCCGCCAGTAGACCGGGTCACCGCCGCCGCGGCACGCCCGCGGCGGCGGCATCCTCCTCGAACAGTTGCGCCAGCTGGTCGATGATCGTGCCGCCCAGCTGCTCGGCGTCCATGATCGTCACCGCGCGGGCATAGTAGCGCGTCACGTCGTGGCCGATGCCGACGGCGATCAGCTCGACCGGCGACCGCGTCTCGATCCACTGGATTACCTGCCGCAGGTGGCGCTCGAGGTAGTTGCCGGTGTTGACCGACAGCGTCGAATCGTCGACCGGCGCGCCGTCGGAAATGACCATTAGGATGCGCCGGTCCTCGCTGCGCGCCAGCATCCGGGCATGCGCCCACAGCAATGCCTCGCCGTCGATATTCTCCTTGAGCAGCCCCTCGCGCATCATCAGCCCGAGGTTCTTGCGCGCCCGCCGCCACGGCGCATCGGCCGGCTTGTAGACGATGTGGCGCAGGTCATTGAGGCGGCCCGGCTTGCCCGGTCGCCCCGCGGCCAGCCACTTCTCGCGCGACTGGCCCCCCTTCCACGCCCGCGTCGTGAAGCCGAGGATCTCGGTCTTCACCGCACAGCGTTCGAGCGTACGCGCGAGGATGTCGGCGCAGATCGCCGCGATCGAGATCGGCCGCCCGCGCATCGACCCCGAATTGTCGATCAGCAGGGTCACGACAGTATCGCGGAACCGCGTGTCGCGCTCGACCTTGTAGCTCATCGCGTGGCCCGGCGAGGTGACGATCCGCACCAGCCGCGCCGCGTCGAGCAGACCGTCCTCCTGATCGAAGTCCCAGCTGCGGTTCTGCTGCGCCATCAACCGGCGCTGGAGCCGGTTGGCCAGCTTGGTCACCGCGCCCTGCAGGTGGAGCAGCTGCTGATCGAGGTATCCCCTGAGTCGGGTCAGCTCCTCGGCGTCGCACAGATCCTCGGCGGCGATCGTCTCGTCGAACGCGGTGGTATAGGCGGTATAGTCGAAGCCCGCCGGCAGCTCGTGGAGCGCGGTGTTCGGCCGCCACGGCGTCGTGCCCTCGCGGCCCTCCTCGCCCATCTCGGCCTCGGACACCGCGTCGGTGTCCATGTCCACCTCGCGCGTCTCGGTCTCGTCGGTCGCCTCGCTCGTCTCTTCGGCGCGGGTCTCGACCGACAATTCCTGCCCGGCCGTCTCGCCCGCCTCGTCCTGCCCGTCGTCGCCCGGCGCGTCGTCGCTCGCCTCGTCGTCGGCCGACTCGTTGCTGTCGTCGGGCGTCGCGTCGGGGTCCTCGCCGAGCCCGAGGTCGTTCAACACCCGCTTCATCACCAGCCCGAACGCCGCCTGATCGCCGACCTGTGCCGCAAGATCGTCGAGGTGCGACCCCGCCTTGGCTTCGATGTCGGCCTGAACGAGGGCGATGCCGGCTTCCGCCATGCGCGGCGGCTTCTGACCCGTCAGCCGCTCGCGGACGACGAGGCCGAGCGCGGTCGCCAGCGGCACCTCGTCGGGGGTGCGGGCGCGGACGATCGGATCGGTCCTGACCCGCGCCTCGGTCATCCGGTCGAGGTTGAGCGCGACGCCGGCCATGTCGGCCCCGCCGATCGCCTCGATCCGCGCCTGCTCGACCGCCTGCACGATGTCGCGCGCGATGCCGGCGTCGGGCAGGTCGGCCGCGAAGGCGCGCGCGTCGTGGTGGCGCTTGCGGAGCGCAAAGCTGTCGGCCCAGCCGCGCGATTCGGCGACCTGCTCGGACCCGAGCGCGCGGCCCGGCTGCGGCACCTTCGCCTGGTCACCGAAGCACGACGGCTTGTCGGCGGTGTACGCGAGGTCGAAGCCCGGCTCGTGCCCGAGCGCGCGCAGCGTCGCGGCGAGGGCGACGCGGAAATCTTCGAGGGGGTTTTCGGGCTGGGACATTACCAGAGGACCTTGCAGCCGAAGGCGGCGAACGCGGGGTCGCGGGTGACGACGGTAAGATCCTCGATCAAGGCCTGTGCCGCGATCATGCGGTCGAGCGGATCGCGGTGCAGGCCCGGAAGCAGCCCGGCGAGCACGGCATGCTCGTGCGTCACCGGAAGATCCGTGAAGCGGTCTCGCGCCAGCAGCGACGCATACCGCGCCTTCGGATTGCCGAACTCCGGGAGCTTGCCGATGCGGTATTTGATCGCGATCTCAATCCCGCAGATGGCGCTGATCCACACGGGAACGTCGTCCCTGATGGCGCGCCGCGCACCGCCGCCCAGCCGGTCGAGTCGAGCCACCACCAGATGGCAGCATGAGTATCGAGCAACACCTTCACGGTCTAAAGATCGTCGAACTTGCGTTCCCAATCATCCATGTCCGACCCGGTGATCGGCGATGTCATGGCGTTATCGCAGAGCGCCTCAAGTTCCGGCCAGCCCCCCGGCTCCCGCCTGAACGGCTGCGCCTCCTCGACCTTGCTCAGCTTCGCCCACGGCTTGCCCGCCTTGGCGATGATGATCTCCTCGCCCGCATGGGCGCGGTCGATCAGCTTCGACAGATGCGTCTTGGCCTCGTGGACGTTGAGGATAGCTGACATGGCAGAACTCCAAGCTTAGTCTACTTAGTCTATTGGATGCTGCAATCAATCGGCGGCGTTGCGTACCAGAGCAATCCTATCGACGCGTCTTCACCGCCACCGACTCCGGCAGTTCCTCCCCGAACACCCGCTGGTAATATTCCGCGACGATGCTCCGCTCCGCCTCGTCGCATTTGTTGAGGAAGCTCAGGCGGAACGCGAAGCCGAGGTTCTTGAAGATCGTCGCGTTCTGCGCCCAGGTGATGACGGTGCGGGGGCTCATCACCGTCGAGATGTCGCCGGCCATGAAGCCCTGTCGCGTCATGTCGGCGACCTTGACCATGCTGGCGATGCGCTTGTCGTCGAAGCCGGGGGCCTTGCCGGCGACGATCTTCACCTCGGCCGCGGCGGGCAGATAGTTGAGCGCCGTGACGATCGACCAGCGGTCCATCTGGCCCTGATTGATCTGCTGCGTGCCGTGGTACAGCCCCGTGGTGTCGCCGAGGCCGACGGTGTTCGCCGTCGCGAACAGGCGGAACCACTTCGACGGGCGGATGACGCGATTCTGGTCGAGCAGCGTCAGCTTGCCCTCGACCTCGAGCACCCGCTGGATGACGAACATGACGTCGGGCCGGCCCGCGTCGTATTCGTCGAACACCAAAGCGGTCGGCGTCTGCAGCGCCCACGGCAGCAAGCCTTCGCGGAACTCGGTGACCTGCTGGCCGTCGCGCAGGACGATGGCGTCCTTGCCGATCAGGTCGATGCGGCTGATGTGGCTGTCGAGGTTGATCCGGACGCACGGCCAGTTGAGCCGCGCTGCGACCTGCTCGATATGGGTCGACTTGCCGGTGCCGTGATAGCCCTGGATCATCACCCGGCGGTTGAAGGCGAAGCCGGCGAGTATGGCGAGCGTCGTGTCGGGATCGAAGACATAGCCGGGATCGAGGTCGGGGACGCGCTCGTCGGCGACGCTGAACGCCGGGATCTTCATGTCGACGTCGACGCCGAACAGCTCGCGCGCGTCGACCTCCATGTCGGGGGCGTCGAGGACGGTCTGGTCGTGGGCGACGTCGGACGAGGCGAGCTGGGTAGCCACTGCTGCTCCTGAACTTAGGTCTTGGGCCGGGTAAAGGCCGGCGCGGCCTTGAGGTGCGTATAGGCTTGAACCACCGCCTGCAACTTGGCTTCGTGCGTCCGGTCGCCGCCGTTGGCGTCGGGGTGGTACTGCCGGAGGAGGCCCTTGTACGCGCGGCGGATATCGACTGGCGACGCCTCGACGCCGAGGCCGAGCACCCCGAGCGCCTTCATGTCGATATCGGACAGGACGTGGCCCGAGTTCGCCCGCCGCCCGGCGAAGGCGTCGACCCCACCGAAGTTGCGCGCCACGCCCAACGGGTCGTTGAACCTTACGGTCGGATCGTGCGCCGCGCGTTCCCACCCGGCGAGCGGCGACTGGGCGGCGGCGATGTCCTCGGGGCTGAGCCCGTCGAAGAAGTTGTAGCCGGCGTTGAATTCGCGGACATGGTCGAGGCACAGCCACTGCCAGCCGCCGACCGACCCCGCGACGCGGTTCGACTTCGGCGCGCGGAATTCGGCGGGGTTGGGGCAGCCGGGATGGGCGCACGGCGTCGGCTCGGGCCGCTCGACGCGGCCGTGGAAGCGCGGGCGGCGGACACGGACGGTCGGATCATCGGGGCCGGTTTCGGTCAAGAGTGCGTTATCCTGCAGACAATCTGCCGATATAGGTGGCGGACACAACGACAGGGAGACCGGCATGGGACCGCGGGCGACGGAAATCGAACGGCGGATCGTCGCGGCGCTGGCGCCAGCGACCCTTGCGGTGGTCGACGACAGCGATGACCACAGGGGCCACGCCGGCCATTCGGGCGCGGGCGAGAGCCACTTCACCGTCCGCGTCGAGGCCGCCGCCTTCGCCGGCCGGTCGCGCGTCGAGCGGCAGCGCGCGGTCTATGCCGCGCTCGGCGACCTGATGGCCCCCGACCGCGTCCACGCTCTCGTAATCGTCGCGACCGCCCCCGGCGAAGCAGTCCCCGAGGGTTGATCGACCGCCCGCGCCGCCGCATAGCGGAGCCCACGCCGGCTTAGCTCAGTTGGTAGAGCACCTGATTTGTAATCAGGGGGTCGCGGGTTCGATTCCTGCAGCCGGCACCACAGCCGCGGACGCGTTAACCCTTCTGTCGCGAGACGCCGCCGCGGGGCCGCGGTTCCCGTTCCGGTAATCATTATTAGGCGCAGCCCAGCCCGCTTCGGCCGGATACCGGTACAAATTTCTCGCCCTCGGTGGACCGGCAGTCATTGCCATGGTCCGCCCGAGTCGCGACGGGACGCCGACATTAACTTCTAGTCGGCACAATGTTTAACCTATTCTTGACGACATGCGCCTAAAACGCATGTAAGAGCAGAAGGTTGCTGATTTTTAGCAAGATGGTTACTGTTACCTTAAAGTGATCCCTTCAAGGTTCATCTTAACTTTTGTTCAATTTTCCAATCCTCATCTTTGTCAACGCCGAACGAAGAAGCGGCGGACGAATGCGACAGTATCGCGTCGCACAAACATGGGGAGTGAGTAATGTCCAGTTCTGTCTTGCTGCAGTGC
Organism: Sphingomonadaceae bacterium; assembly: GCA_903642255.1. GTDB lineage: Bacteria > Pseudomonadota > Alphaproteobacteria > Sphingomonadales > Sphingomonadaceae > Polymorphobacter_B. Next base: position 14,647 of record CAHJWP010000024.1, read on the forward strand.
AACGTGCGTCGCGGACGCGGCGTGCCCCTCGGGGCGACGGCGATGGGCGCGATCAGCGTCATGCTGCTCGCCGCGACGCCGGCGCAGGCCGCGCCCGGTCTGCCGGTGGTCAGCGCGTGCACCGGAGCGAGCCTGCCGGCGTCGCGCCTAACCAGCTTCCTGCAGCCGGTCCTGACGAACATCGTCAACCCGGTCCAGACGGACGTCAATGGACTGCTCAGCGCCGTCACACCACTGAGCGCGCTTGGCCTCGGCGTACTGCCGGGACCGCTCAGCATCGACCTGACCGGCCCGACGGGCGTGCTGACCACCGCCGCAGCCGGCGGGCCGATCGGCCTCGACGTGCTGACGACGAGCGGCGCGGTGCTCACGGCGGGCTCGCAGTGCAACCAGCAGGCCAGCGGCTTCACCCTCGCCACCGACAAGGGCATCACCATCGGCGGCAACAGCATCGACGGCCTCGGCGCGAGCGGGCTGAACGCCAACGCCGGCGAGGTCGGCTCGATCGCGCTCGGCAACAGCGCGGCGACGGCCGCCGCGGCAACCAACTCGATCGCCATCGGTACGGGGGCGACGGCGATCGTCGCGGGGGGCGTCGCGCTCGGCGCGGGATCGGTCGACCGGGCGGCGGTGCCGACCGGCAGCGCGACGATCGGTGGCAACGCCTATACCTTCGCCGGTGCGACGCCGGCGAGCGTCGTTTCGGTCGGCGCGCCGGGAGCCGAGCGGCAGATCGTCAACGTCGCCGCCGGGCAGCTCAGCGCCGCGTCGACCGATGCGGTCAACGGCAGCCAGCTGTTCGCGACCAACACGCAGGTCGGGCTCAACACGACGGCGATCGCCACCAACACGACCAACATCGCCAACAACACGACGGCGATCACCAACCTCAACAACGGCACCGCCGGGCCGGTCCAGCAGACCGGCACGCCGGGGGCCCTCACGCTCGTCGCGCCCGGCGGGACCGGGGCGGCGCCGGGATCGGCGCAGACGCTGGGCAACGTCGCCCCGGGAACGATCGCCGCCGGATCGACGCAGGCGGTGAATGGCGACCAGCTGTTCGCGACCAACGCCAATGTCACCACCAACACGACCGCGATCACCAACCTGACCAATGGGATCAACGGCGGGACGATCGGCCTCGTCCAGCAGACCGGCGGCACGCCGGGCACGGGGGCGATCACCGTCGGTGCGGCGACCGGCGGCACCAGCCTCAACGTCGCCGGGACCGGCGGCAACCGCGTCGTCTCGGGGGTAGCCAACGGGGTCGCGCCGACCGATGCGGCGAACGTTGGGCAGCTCGGCGCGGCGACGGCCAATGCGGTCCAGTACGACGCGCCGGGCGGCGTGCGGGCGAACAGCGTCACGCTGGCCGGCGGCGCGGCCGGGCCGGTGACGGTGACCAACGTCGCGCCGGGTGCCCTGACGCCGACGTCGACCGACGCGGTCAACGGCGCGCAGCTCGCCGCGACCAATGCGCAGGTCGGGACCAACACGACCAACATCGCCGGCAACACGACGGCGATCACCAACCTGACCAACGGCACCGCCGGCCTCGTCCAGCAGGCGACGCCGACGTCGACCGTGACGGTCGCCGCGGCGAGTGGTGGAACGGCGGTCGACTTCACCGGCACTGGCGGTACGCGGACGCTGACCGGAGTGAGCGCCGGCGCGCTGACGCCGACGTCGACCGATGCCGTCAATGGCAGCCAGCTGTTCGCCACGAATACGCAGGTGACGAACAACACCACGGCCATCGCCAATCTCGGCAACGGCACCGCGGGCGCGTTCCAGTCGAACAATGCCGCCGGTGCCCCTGCCCCGGTCGCATCGGGAGCCAACGCGGCCGCGGGCGGATTCGGCGCGAGCGCGACCGGAGCGGGCGGCCTTGCGCTGGGCAACGGGGCGACCTCGACCGGGACCGGCTCGGTCGCGCTCGGCCAGGGCTCGACCGACGGCGGTGCCGCCGGCGTGGTCTCCGTCGGCGCCGTCGGGGCCGAGCGGCGGGTCACCAATGTCGCGGCGGGCACGGCAACGACCGACGCGGTCAACTTCGGCCAGCTGAGCGCGACCAACGCCCAGGTCGCGACGAACACGACGAACATCGCGGGCAACACGACGGCGATCACCAACCTGTCGACCGGCATCAACAACGGCACGATCGGGCTGGTCCAGCAGACCGGCGGCAGCCCGGGGACCGGCGCGATCACGGTCGGCGCGGCGACTGGGGGAACCAGCCTCAACGTCGCCGGCACCGGCGGCAACCGGACCATCTCGGGCGTCGCCGCCGGCGTCGCGCCGACCGATGCGGCGAACGTCGGCCAGCTCGGCGCGGCGACGGCCAATGCGGTGCAGTACGACACCGCGGGCGGCGTGCGCGCGAACAGCGTCACGCTGGCCGGCGGCGCGGCGGGGCCGGTGACGGTGACCAACGTCGCAGCGGGGGCGCTGACGCCCGCCTCGACCGATGCCGTCAACGGCAGCCAGCTTGCCGCGACCAACACGACGGTCGCCGGCAACACGACGGCCATCACCAACCTGACCAACGGTACGGCGGGTCCGGTCCAGCAGACCGGGGCGGCGAACGGCCTGACCCTCGTCGCGCCGGGCGGGACCGGGGCGGCGCCGGGGGCAGCGCAGACGCTGTCGAACGTCGCCGCCGGCGTCGCGCCGACCGACGCGGTCAACCTCGGCCAGACGGGCGCGCTGATCGCGGCGTCGGCGGCGACCGCGCCGATCCAGTATTCGGCCGCCGCCGCGCCGACGACGCCGACGCCGGGGGTGGTGTCGAACGACACGACGCTCGTCGGCCTCGCCGCCGGCACACCGGTCGCGCTGCACAACGTCGCGGCCGGCACGGTGACCGCGACCTCGACCGACGCGGTCAACGGCAGCCAGCTGGCGGCGACCAACGGCGCGGTCACGGCCAACACGACCAACATCGCGACCAACACGGCCAATATCGCCGGCAACACGACGGCGATCACCAACCTGACCAACGGCACCGCCGGGCTGGTCCAGCAGACCGGCGGCGCGCCGGGCACCGGGCAGATCACCGTCGGCGGCGCGACCGGCGGGACGAGCGTGACGATCGCCGGAACCGGCGGCAACCGGACGCTGACCGGGCTCAACGCGGGGCTTGCCGGCAACGACGCGGTGACCGTCGCGCAGATCAACGGCCTGACCGGCAACGGCCTCAACAACGTGATGTACGATCCCGCGGCGGACGGCGGGCGGAGCAACACGATCACGCTGGCCGGCGAGGCGGCGGGGCCGGTCCGCATCACCAACGTCGGCGGCGGGACGATCGCCGCCGGGTCGACCGACGCGGTCAACGGCGGTCAGCTGGCGGCGACCAACTCGACGCTGACGACGATCATCAACGGTCAGGCCGGCGCGTTCCAGTCGAACAACGTGTCCGCCGCGGCCGCTCCGGTCGCCTCGGGCGCGAACGCCAGCGCCGGCGGCTTCGGGGCGAGCGCCACCGGCGCGGGCGGCGTCGCACTGGGCAACGGGGCGACGTCGACCGGGACCGGCTCGGTCGCGCTCGGCCAGGGCTCGACCGACGGCGGGGCGAGCCGTGTCGTCTCCGTCGGCGGGGTCGGCTCCGAGCGTCGGATCACCAACGTCGCCCCGGCGATCAACGGGACCGACGCGGTCAACCTGAACCAGCTGCAGACGGCGACGAACAGCTTCACGGCAACGACGACCGGGCTGCAGAACGAGCTCAACCAGACCAACTTCGACCTGAACCAGGTCCGCCGCCGCGCCAACGGCGGCACCGCCGGGGCGATGGCGGTGGCCAGCCTGCCGCAGGCGTTCGAGCCCGGCAAGTCGATGATCGGCGGCGGCATCGGCTATTGGGCCGACCAAGTCGCCTTCGCCGTCGGCGTCTCGTCGATCGTCGGCGAGCACACGGTGGTCAAGGCCGGCGGCTCGATCAGCAACCAGGGCGTCGGCGGGTTCAACGCCGGGATCGGGTATCAGTTCTAGGCGACGGGCGACCTAGCCCGGGGCGGCACCGGCGGACCTTCTCCGCCGGTGCCGACCGACGTTCCGGCTTTGCCGCGACGCCCTACCCGCCGAACACCCGCCCGAAGATCGTATCGACGTGCTTCAGGTGGTAGCCAAGGTCGAACAGCGGCTCCAGCGCCGCCCCCGGCAGCCACCGCGTTACCTCCGGGTCGCCCTTCAGCAGCTCGAGCAGCTGAAGCCGGCCGTCGCTCTGCCACACCTGCATCGCATTGCGCTGGACCAGCGAATACGCCGCCTCGCGGCTCGCTCCGGCCTGGGTCAGCGCCAGCAGGACGCGCTGCGAGTGGATCAGCCCGCCCATCTTGTTGAGATTGGCCAGCATCCGCTCGGGATAGACAAGCAATTTGTCGATGACCCCCGTCAGCCGGACGAGGGCGAAGTCGAGCGTCACCGTCGCATCGGGGCCGATCATCCGCTCGACGCTCGAATGGCTGATGTCGCGCTCGTGCCATAAGGCGACGTCTTCCAGCGCCGGGGTGACGTAGCCGCGCACCAGCCGCGCCAGCCCGGTCAAATTCTCGCTGAGCACCGGATTGCGCTTGTGCGGCATCGCGCTCGACCCCTTCTGGCCGGGGGCGAAATATTCCTCGGCCTCGAGCACCTCGGTCCGCTGGAGGTGGCGTACCTCGGTGGCCAGCCGCTCGACGCAACCGGCGACGACGCCCAGTGTCGCGAAGTACATCGCGTGGCGGTCGCGCGGGATGACCTGCGTGCTGACCGGCTCGACCGCCAGCCCCATCTTGTCGGCGACCCACGCCTCGACCTCCGGCGCGACGTTGGCGAAGGTGCCGACCGCGCCGGAGATGGCGCAGGTCGCGACCTCGGCCCGCGCCGCCACCAGCCGGGCGCGACAGCGGTCGAACTCGGCGTGCGCCTGCGCCAGCTTGAGCCCGAACGTCGTCGGCTCGGCGTGGATGCCGTGGCTGCGGCCGATCGTCGGCGTCATCTTATGCTCGAACGCACGGCGCTTCAGCACGTCAAGCAGCGCGTCGACATCGGCGATCAGCAGGTCGGCGGCGCGCGCCAGCTGGACGCCGAGGCAGGTGTCGAGGACATCCGAGCTCGTCATCCCCTGGTGGACGAAGCGCGCCGGCTCGCCGACATGCTCGGCGAGATTGGTCAGGAAGGCGATGACGTCGTGCTTCGTCTCGCGCTCGATCTCGTCGATCCGGTCGACCTCGAACCGGCCTTTCGCCCACATCGCCGCCGCCGCCTCGGCCGGAATGACGCCCAGTGCGGCGAGCGCATCCATGGCGTGCGCCTCGATCTCGAACCAGATGCGGAAGCGGGTTTCGGGCTCCCAGATGGCGACCATCGCGGGGCGGGAATAGCGGGGGATCATCGCGA
>CAHJWP010000025.1 GCA_903642255.1 Sphingomonadaceae bacterium
GCCGCGGCCGCACCGCGCCGGCGGCATCGTCGAGGGACGATGCGCCGACCGCCTGCGGCCCCGCCAGCGGGGCCGGCTGGCTGATCGCGACGACCGCCGACAGCGCCGCTCCCGCAAAAAAGAGCAGGGCGCGCACGACTAACCCGCCGGCCGTGACATGGGCTTATAGTCGACCAGCTCATCGACCGGCTTGCCAGCGGCCCAAGCTATGCCGCGCAACAGCATCGCCTGGATCTGTGGGTTGGCGTAATTGGCGTAGATATGCCCCTGCATCCAGACGAACGCCCGCGCCGGCTTCCCGCCGGGCAGCCGATGCTCGTACGTCCAGATCTGGGGGGCGACCTCGCCGGCATGACCCGCGGCACTTGGGGTATCGGCGACGATCGCGGTGGCAAGGATATGCGGGGCCGGGTTGGTCGCCCACGTCATCTTGAAGAAGGCTTCGTCGGTGAGCGTCAGATTGGTCATGCCGGCCATGATCGGGTTGGCGCGGTCGACGATCGTGTAGGGGACCGACGCCTCGAGCGTATAATTCTTCTCGCCGTGTTTCTTGGCGCCGCCGACGAGGCTCGCCATGTCGACGGGATCGGGGCCGCATTCGGCGTCGTGCAGAACGACGATCCCGCCGCCACGCTTGACATAGGCCTGGAGCGCCGCGCGCTCGGGGGGCGTCATGAAGCCGGTGTCGCCGCGGTCGAGGATCAGGACGTCGGTATTGGCCAGTTCCTCCGCTGAAGGCGCATGCAGCGATCCGTCGACGACAGCGCCATTGGCGGTCAGCAATTTGCTCCAGTCGGCGAGGAACTGCGGATAGTCGTGCTGACCGACGAGGTGCGTTTTCAGGCCTGCCCGGATGTAGATGTGCATTCCATTCGGATTCTGTCCCGGCACGCGCGGTACCGCCATCGTCGCCTCGACCGGCACTTCAGGCGGCGTGGGCTGCGCGGCCGCCGCTCCCGCCACCATCATTGCCCCCGCCGCGGCCATCATCTGTCTTCTCATCGTCCGTCTCCCTTGTTCAGCGAACGGTCCAGCCACCGTCGATCAGGATGTCGCTGCCCGTCGCGAAACCGGCGAGATCGGAGCAGAGATAGACCGCGAGCGCGCCGATCTCCTCGACCCGTCCCCAGCGTCCGACCGGCAGGCTGGCGAGAAACTGCGCATTGGCCACCGGATCGTTCATCACCGGCGCGTTCATCTCGGTGCCGAACGGACCCGGGCTGATGCCGTTGACGGTAATCCCCTCGCCAGCGAGTTCGAGCGCCAGCGCCCGCGTCAGTCCGAGCAGTGCGGCCTTCGCCGACGAATAGGCAGTCCGCCCCGGCAGTGAAACATGCGCCATGATCGACGTCAGGTTGATGATCCGGCCATAGCCCGTGCCGATCATGCCTGGGACGAAGGCGCGACAGGCGAGAAAAGTCGAGATCAGGCTCGAATCAACGACGCTGCGGAATTCATCGAGACTAAAGTCTATCAGGTTCTTGCGGATGTTCGTGCCGGCGCTGTTGATCAGGATCTGGGGGTGTCCGAAGCGGGCCTCCACCTCTCCCGCTATTCGCGCGACATCACCTTCATTGGTAACGTCCGCAGTATACACAGCTGCGGTTGCACCTTTCGCCGTCAAGTCGGCTGCGAGCGTGTCGAGCTTGGCACGGTTGCGCGCGACCAGCGCTACCGCCGCGCCGGCGTCGGTCAGCGCGTGCGCCATTGCCACGCCGAGCCCGCCACTCGCCCCGACAATGACCGCCGTCCGTTTACTCAGGTCGATCTTCATGATGCTCCGTTCATAATTGCGGCGCCGCCTCGATCGGCAGCGCCGGGGCGCGACGCTCGGCGCGTTCCGGATCGATAAACAGCCAGCAGAGCGCCGAAACCACGGCGAACCCCACCATGGTGTAGATCAGAAGCGTCCAGTTACCCCCGGTCTGCTCGAGGATCACACCGCCGGCGACCGGGGCCACGAAGCCCGCGAGATTGCCGAGCATATTCATCGACGCGGCGACGGTAGCCGTATAGCGCCGGCCGATCTCGACGCAGGTGTTCCACGAGATCGGCATCGTCAGGTCGCTGGCAAAGCTCGCCGCCGCCATCAGTGCCATCGCCACATCAATGTTGGCGACATGCGGGACGAACAGCAGCAGTACCGCGGTCGCGGCGAAACCGGCGCAGGCGATCCAGCGCCGTGGCCAGCTGAGCGGAAGCGCTCCGCTGACGATCGAACCGAAACCGCCGGCGAGCAGCGGCAGGACGGCAAAACCCGCCGCCCCGCCGGCCGTCAGGCTACGCGCCTCGCGCAGGTACGACGGCAGCCACGTGATGTAAAAATACCAGACGTAGGAAAAGGCGAAATACTGCAGCATCAGCAGCGCGACCTGAGGCTGCAGAATGACGCGATACCAGCGCTGCGGCAGGTCGTGCGAGACCATCGAATGCGCGTCGCGAAGCAGATCGAGTTCGGCAGCGTTGACGCCACGATGATCGGCAGGGCTGTCGGTGAACCAGCTGAGGAACGCCGCGCACCAGATGACGCCGAGGGCGGCGAAGGCGACGAAACTCCACCGCCACCCAAATTGGCTGATCGCCAGCAGGGCGAGCGGCGGCGTCACCGCACCGCCCCACCGCGCACAGGCCCACATCATCGCCTGAGCGCGCACCCGCTCGCCGGCAGGCAGCCACTGGCTGAGCATTCGTGTTAGGTTGGGGAAACACCCGGCCTCGCCCGCGCCGAATAGAAACCGGATCACCCACAGCGAGCCGACGTTCCACGCCGCGCCGGTCAAGGCGGTAAACAGCGACCAGCCGAGAACGATCTGCGCCAGCACCCGCCGTGCGCCAAGGCGGTCGCCGAACAGGCCCATCGGTATCTCGAAGATCGCATAAGACAGGCCGAAAGCCCCGAAAACCCAGCCCATCTGCTGTTTCGACAGATGTAGCTCAGTCGAGATCGGCCCCGCCGCCTGCGAAATGGCAACACGCTGAACATAGGAAAGGACCGCCAGCGCCAGGGCGAACGCGACGACACCATAGCGGACGCGCGTCGCCTTCATACGCGGTTCGCCGCCGGCATCGGGTCGGTCGCGTCGGTCAAAGCCTCTCCCCAATCGGCCGCATTTCGCGTCACTGTCTGTATACTAAATGCGCCAGCGACCTTGTCAACGACGCCTCCACAAGGTTACACACCGGCTCCGACATGTAGGCGCAGGCGTGGGGACAACCTGTATTCAGGGGGACGATCGTGGCTGAGTTGACAGGGCAGGTTGCCCTCGTGACGGGATCGGGACGTGGGCTCGGCCGCACGATCGTCGAGGCGCTGCTCGAACTGGGCGCCGACGTTGCGATCCACGATATTAGCGAAGATGCCCCCGCCCAGTATGGCGAAGGCGCCAATCTGACCGCGGTCGCTGCCATGCTGGCAACGCCAAACGCCCGAACGATCGCAATCACCGGAGATATTTCCGATGAACCCAGCGTCACGCGCATGACGGCCGACGTCGCTGCCCGGCTGGGGCCGGTTTCGATCCTGATCAACTGCGCGGGTGGCGACATCGGCGCCGGCGGCAGCAAGCCGGCGCCAAACGGTGCCCTCGACATCAGCCTCGCCGACGCGGCCGCAGTGATGCAGCGCAACTTCATCGGCACCGTCCTCATGTGCCGCGCTGTCGTGCCGGACATGATCGCCCGCAACCGCGGGTCGGTCGTCAACTTCGGTTCGACCAACGCGCATCACGGCGTTTCTCCTGAGGTCATCTACGGCTGCGCCAAGGCGGCGATCATCCATTATACCCGCTGCCTTGCGCTCGAGGCGCGGCCGCACGGAGTGCGGGTCAACGCCATCAGTCCGGGGCCGACGATGAGCGCACGCTTTCTTGCGACGCGTAATGCCGATCCGCGCATGATGGGCGAAGGCCCGTCGCTTGATCGCTACGCCCGGCCCGCCGAGATCGCCAGCGCCGTCGCCTTTCTTGCCGGCGAACGCAGCACCTTCGTCAGCGGCCAGGTTCTGCGGGTCGATGGCGGCGACGGACTTTACCCAGCCTGAGGACTGCCATGCGACTGACCGCCAAGACTTGCCTCGTTACCGGGGCCGCGCAGGGAATCGGCGCGGCGATCGTCGCCGCCTTCGTCCGCGAAGGCGCGACCGTGATCGCGACCGACCTGCACCCCGCGGCGATCGCGCCCCACGACCGTGTGACAGCGGTGCCGATGGACGTCACCCATCCCACGGCCGTCGCGACGGTCGCAGCGGCTCATCGGCAGGTCGATGTTCTCGTCAATTGTGCCGGCTGGGTCGCCAGCGGCACGATCCTCGACGCGGACCCCGCGGATTTGCTTCGCAGCTTCGACATCAACGTCGTGTCGATGATGTCGACGATCCGGGCCTTCCTGCCGCCGATGCTCGCGCGCAGCGAAGGATCGATCATCAACATCGCATCGGTGGTATCGTCGGTCATGGCGGCGCCTAATCGCTTCGCCTACGCCACCTCGAAAGCCGCGGTGATCGGGTTGACCATGTCGGTCGCACGCGATTTTATCGCCACCGGCGTGCGTTGCAATGCCATCAGCCCCGGCACGGTCGACAGTCCATCGCTCGCCGACCGGCTGAGTGCAACCGGCGACGCGGTGGCGGCGCGCGCCGCGTTCGTTGCCCGCCAGCCGATGGGCCGCATCGGCGACCCGAAGGAAGTCGCCGAGATCGCCGTGCTACTGGCCAGCGACGAGGCACGCTTCATGTCGGGCAGCAACATCGTCATCGATGGCGGCATGAGCCTCTAGTCGGCATAGCGCCTAACCGTCTGCCGCTGCTCGCCCAACCGGTCGATGCCGAGCGTAATGACGTCGCCTTCAGCCAGCCAGCGCTGCGGCTTTTTGCCCATGCCGACGCCCGGCGGCGTGCCGGTGCTGATAATGTCGCCCGGCCGGAGACTCATGAACTGGCTGACATAGCTGACGATGAAGGGTACGTCGAAGATGAGCTGCGCCGTGTTGCCTGTCTGCATCCGCTCGCCGTTGACGTCGAGCCACAAGCCGAGATTGTCGATGTCGCCAACCTCGTCGAGAGTAACCAGATAGGGGCCGAACGGGCCGAACGTGTCGCAGCCCTTGCCTTTGTCCCACTGCCCGCCGCGCTCAAGCTGAAATTCGCGCTCGGACAGGTCGTTGACGACGCATAGCCCGGCGACGTGATCGAGCGCGCCGTCCACCGACACGTAGCGTGCCTCGCGACCGATGATGACGCCCAGCTCGACCTCCCAATCGGACTTCGCCGATCCTAACGGCAGGATCACATCGTCGTTCGGCCCGATGATCGCGGAGGTGGCCTTCATGAAAATGATCGGCTCGGCGGGGATCGGCATCCCTGATTCAGCAGCATGGTCACGATAGTTCAAACCGATGCAAATGAACTTGCCGACCAGCGCGACTGGTTCGGCCAACCGGACGCTGGGATCGACCCGGGGCAACGCCGAAATATCGATATTGCTCAACGCCGAAAAGCCGCCGGCGAGCAGCGACGGGTTGATATCGTCGACAATTGCGGCGAGGCACCGAATGCCGCCATCGGCATCCAGCACGCCCGGTCGTTCGCCACCGGCAGGACCGTAACGCAATAATTTCATGCAGTTTCCTTGGTGACGGAAGCTTCAGACGCCTCGCGCCACGCCTATTGCAGCCGGAAGGACGTGCGAACTGAGGGCGAGGCTCGAAAACTTCTCGGGCTCACTGTACGCCATGCGCAGATGGGTGAGCAGCGCCAGCTGCGGGTCGCCGCCGTCCGGACGCGTAACGACGTCAAGCAGTTCGCGGTGGTGGTTGAGGCGCCAACGGCGGATTTCGCGGCTGCTGTGCTCGAGCGCCTTGTGTGCAAACAGCGCTGTCGTCAATGAATCGAGCGAGCGCTCGAGATAAGGGTTGCCGCTCGCGCGCCAGATGACGGCATGGAACTGGCGGTCGAGATCGGCGGCATCAAGCAATGGCCCGTCCCACGCATCCATCCGCTCGACCAACGCTGTTAGTTCCGCGCGGATCGCCGGCGTCATCCGCGCCCGCGCCAGCAACATCGCCTCGGCCTCGAGCACCATGCGCAGGCTATTGATCTGCTGGACTTCGTCTTCACCGAGCTTGATGACGAACATGCCGCGCCGCTCGTGGTTCATCACAAGGCCCTGCTCCTGGAGCTGGGACAGCGCTTCGCGCACCGGAATGCGGCTGATCTTGAATTCGCGGGCGATCTGGCTCTCGTTCAACCGGTCGCCGGGGCGATACTTGCCGGCTAGGATCTCGGCGCGCAGCCGCCGCACAACATGACTGCGCAGCGTTGAGGGCGTGACAACGTCGAGAACGGACTGCACGGCGAGCATATGGGCGTTATAGTATACAGTGGAGCGCGCGCAAACCCGCAATCGAATCAGCTTCAATCGGCGAGCCGCGACATGATGCGCAAGCGGCATATCTCGTGCCTCCACTTGTCGGGGCTTAAGGTGCTGTATACAGAGCTGACGGCGCTATAGGCTGCCGCGACCTGACCGCTGGAGCAGTTTCGCCTGATGGAAATGCCGTGCCCCAATGCCGCGATGCTAGCCAACCGCGCTGCGATTGTCAGCGGCCTGCGCGCGACGCTGCCGGGCGGCGTCATCGCTGAGCCGGCCGAACTGGCGGCCTACGCCAACGACGGCCTCACCGCTTACAGTCAGCTGCCGCTGGCCGTTGTCCTGCCGAAAACGACCGGCGAGGTGGCCGCGGTACTGCAATACTGCTACGACCACCACGTCAAGGTCGTCCCGCGAGGGTCCGGCACCTCGCTGTCGGGTGGCGCGCTCCCGCTTGCCGACGGCATCGTGCTGGGGCTCGGCCGATTCAACCGCATCCTCGAGATCGACCTCGCCAACCGCTGCGCCGTCGTTCAGCCTGGCGTGACCAACCTCGCGATCAGCGCCGCCGTCGCCGCCGACTCCTTCTATTACGCCCCTGATCCGTCCAGCCAGATCGCCTGCTCGATCGGCGGCAACGTTGCCGAGAATGCCGGGGGGATCCACTGCCTGAAATACGGGATGACCAGCAACAACCTCCTCGGCGTCGAGCTTGTGCTGATGAACGGAGAGATCGTCAGACTCGGCGGCCGTGCGCTCGATGCGGCCGGATACGATTTGCTCGGCATCGTTTGCGGTTCGGAGGGATTGCTCGGCGTGGTCACCGAGGTGACCGTGCGGCTGCTCCCGAAGCCCGAGTGTCAGCGCGCGCTCCTGCTCGGCTTCCCGACCATGGTCGCGGCCGCCGAATGCGTCGCCGCGATCATCGGCGAGGGCATCATTCCGGCGGCGATTGAGATCATGGACCGACCGGCGATCGCGGCGGCCGAGGCCTTTGTCCACGCCGGCTACCCGCTCGATGTCGAGGCATTGATGATCGTCGAGGTCGACGGCCCGCTCGCTGAGGTCGATCATCTGATCGGAGCGGTCGACGCGCTGGCGCTCGCGAGCGGCGCAACGACGATCCGTGCGTCGGCGAGTGACATCGAACGAACCTTGTTTTGGGCGGGACGCAAGGCCGCCTTTCCTGCGGTCGGCCGCATTGCGTCGGATTACTACTGCGTCGACGGGACCATTCCGCGTCGCACCCTGCCGGCGGTGCTGACGGCGATTACGGCCATCGCCGCCGCGGAGGGACTGTCGGTTGCCAACGTGTTCCACGCCGGCGACGGCAATCTTCACCCGCTGATCCTCTACTACGGCGATCGCCCCGGCCAGCTCGCGGCCGCCGAGCGGGTCGGTGCGGCTATTCTGGCAGAATGCGTCCGCGTTGGCGGCGTCCTTACCGGCGAGCACGGCGTCGGCGTCGAGAAACGCGACCTGATGCTGCGCCAGTTCACCGCGGTCGACCTTGCCCAGCAGACGCGGCTCAAATGCGCGTTCGACGCCGGCAACCTGCTCAATCCCGGCAAGGTTTTCCCCGAACTTTGTCGGTGCGCCGAGATGGGGCGCGTCCATGTCCATCGCGGGGCGACGCGCTTCCCCGACCTGCCGCGCTTTTGATACTGCGCCCGTGATCCGCGCAGCCACCGCCGAAGCCGTCATCGACGCCGTACGCGACGCCTCTGCACGATCGCGCACGCTTGAAATTGTCGGGACCGGCACGCGCCGCGGATACGGTCGGCCCGTCGCCGCCGACACGCTGCTCGACCTGTCGGACCTCGCGGGCGTCGTCGATTACGACCCTGCCGAACTGGTACTGACCGCGCGGCCGGGCACGCTGATCGCCGAAATCGCTGCCCTCGCCGGCGGGCATGGGCAACATCTCGCGTTCGATCCGCCCGACCTCGCGCCGCTGTGGGGTGGCGCGAGCGGCAGCGGCACACTCGGCGGGGCGCTCGCGCTTGGTTTGGGCGGCCCGGCACGGCCGTTTGCCGGGGCGCCGCGCGACCATTTCCTCGGCTTTGCCGCGGTCAACGGCACCGGCGAGCTGTTCGTCGCCGGTGGCAAGGTCATCAAGAACGTCACCGGCTACGACCTGCCCAAACTGCTGGCGGGATCGCTCGGGACGCTCGCCGTTCTGACCGAGGTGACCATCAAGATGCTGCCGGCGCCCCGCGCTGGCGCGACTTTAGTGTGGACTGCGCTCGACGCCCGCGCGGCGGTCGCCCTGATGACGGCGGCGCTCGCCAGTCCCGCGGCGATCACCGGCGCGGCGCATCTACCGGCCAAAACCGGCTATGCCAGGACCGCGATGACATGCCTTCGCCTCGCCGGGGTCAGCGTCGCGGTCGACGCTGCCGCCGTCGCGCTCGCCGAGCTGCTGTCGTCGTTTGGTCCTGCCCGGCGCCTCGACGCGGCGGACGATTTCTGGCGCGTGATCGGAAGTGTCGCGCCCCTCGTCGCCGCCGACGACCTCGTCTGGCGCGTGTCGCTCCCCCCGAGTACGGCGGCGGCCTTTGTCGCGGCGCTGCCGTTGCCTGATGGCGCGCGATGGTTTCTAGACTGGGGCGGCGGTCTCGTCTGGTTATGGCTCCCGCCGGCAACCGCTGGTCACGACACCATGATCCGCCGCGTTCTGGCATCAACGGTGGGCGCGGACGGACATGCGACGCTTGTCCGCGCGCCCGACGAGGTCCGCCGCGAGATCACCCCGTTTCAGCCGCTCGCCCCGGCGCTTGCCGCGCTGTCGGAACGGGTTCGCGCGCGCTTCGACCCCGGCCGGGTCCTGAATCCCGGGCGGATATGGCCGGTTCCATGATCGATTCGAGCCAAGAAACCGCGATCATTCGCAAATGCGTCCACTGCGGCTTCTGCACGGCGACATGCCCGACTTATCTGCTGCTGGGGGACGAGCTCGACAGTCCGCGTGGACGGATCGTGCTGATCAAGGACATGCTGGCGTCCGCCGCGCCGCCGGCACCGTCAACGGTCAAGCATCTCGACCGCTGCCTCAGCTGCCTCAGCTGCGCGACGACCTGCCCGTCGGGCGTCGACTACATGCATCTGATCGACAGTGCCCGCGAGCATATCGAGACGACCTATCGGCGACCCCTCGCTGACCGGCTGGTGCGGCAGCTGGTCGTCACCGTCCTCAGCCACCGGGGACTGTTCCGCGCCTCGACCAGGCTCGCGCGGCTGGCGAAGCCGGTCGCGCGTTTCCTGCCGGCACGCCTGCGCGCGATGATCGACGCGGCACCTGCGCAGCGGCTCGCGGCCGGTGAAGTGGAGCGGCCCGGCGTCCACATGGCGGCGGCGCCACGGAAGGGACGCGTTGCGCTGCTGTCGGGCTGCGTTCAGCCGGCGTTGGCACCGTCGATCGACGACGCTGCGATCCGCCTGCTCACGCGGCACGGCGTCGAGGTCGTCGTCGCCCGCGCCGGGTGCTGCGGCGCGCTGTTTCACCATCTGGGCAAAGCCGACGCGGCGCGGGCGCTCGCCCAGGCTAATATCGTCGCTTGGGAGGCCGAGATGGCGCGCGGGCTCGACGCGATCGTCGTCACCACCTCGGGCTGCGGGACCACGATCAAGGATTATGCCCATCTGTTTGCCGGCGATACGAATTGGCAACCGCGCGCGGCGCGCGTCGCCGCGCTGGCCAAGGACATCACCGAAGTCGTGGCCGCAATCGGGCTGCAGCCCCCGGTCATCGCGCCCGGCATGGCCGTCGCCTATCATTCCGCCTGCTCGCTGCAGCATGGGCAAAAGGTGACCGCCGCGCCCCGCGCCCTACTCGCCGCCGCCGGCTTCATCGTCCGCGAGATCGCCGAGGGCCATATCTGCTGCGGGTCGGCCGGCAGCTACAGCATTCTCCAGCCCGAACTATCGCGGGGCCTGCGCGACCGTAAGCTTGCCCACATCGCCCGAACGCAGGCGGCCGTCGTCGCCACCGGCAATATCGGCTGCATCAATCAGCTGCGCTCGGCGGCCGCGACGACAGTCCACACGGTCGAGCTGCTCGACTGGGCCACCGGCGGGCCGCGCCCCGCCGACGTCTGACTATTTGGTCGGCGCAGGGAAGGATTTGGCGAGATAGGCGGCGATCTCCGCCAGTTCGGCATCAGTTCCGGGGGCACCGAAGCCTGCCATCTGCTCGACGATCGCCTTCCAGCCGTCGGGGCTGAGCCGCTGCTGCGCGGCGACGCCGGGCGAATGACATTGAGAGCAGATGCGCAGAGTCGTCTCGCGCCCCGGGCCCGCCGGGAACAGCGCGGCGGGGTCAGGCAACGGCGCCACGGTTCCGGACGCCGGAACCGGTGCGGCTGGCGGTGCGGCCTGAACCGACGCAGCCAGCAAAGCGGCGGCGATGAGCGGCCGGTGTCTCATGGCCTTGCCTGCACGCTCGGCGGCAAAGCAAATGCCATCAACACATCACTTTCGAGCTTTGCTCCGATTAACCC
Source organism: Sphingomonadaceae bacterium (assembly GCA_903642255.1). Classification (GTDB taxonomy): domain Bacteria; phylum Pseudomonadota; class Alphaproteobacteria; order Sphingomonadales; family Sphingomonadaceae; genus Polymorphobacter_B. Next base: position 10,865 of record CAHJWP010000025.1, read on the forward strand.
CCCACCGGTTGCGACCACCGCCAGCATCTGCCGCCCATCGGCTGCGGCATAGGTGATCGGTGTCGCCTCGGCCGAGGCCGGCAGCTGATACGTCCAGATTTCCTTGCCGTTGCGGGTGTCGAACGCGCGGAGCCGCCGGTCGTCGGTCGCTCCGATAAAGGTCAGTCCGCCGGCGGTGACGATCGCCCCGCCGAGGCCAGGTCGGCCGGTGTCCTGCTGCCCTGGCGGCATCGATTCGGTAATGCCCAGCGTCGAGCGCCACGCGATCTTGCCGGTATTAACGTCGACGGCGACGAGTTGCCCCCATGGCGTCGGACCGCACGGCAGGTGAGTCACCGGGTTCCAAAACCGCACAAGGCCGGCGAGCGGCCCCGAGTTACTGAAGCTGCCATCAGAATTGCGGACGATCCGCATCGGTTGGGCGAGGTTGTTGATGTTGACGACGAAAAGCCCCAGCTTCGGATCAAATGCGCCGCCGTAATAATTGACTCCACCCTGTGTTCCGGGCAGGGAAACCGTATAACGATTAAAGCGAACCGGGGTGAACGACTGGTCGACCAGCAGCATATTGTTGTCGTCGACCAATTTTTCGCAGAACGCTTGGTGTGCCGGCTGGCCTTTATACAGATTGTCGCGACTGAGTTTCGTCTGCGCCAGCGGTTCTGGCAGGATGGGGAACGGCTGCGTCGGCGCGGCCTGTTCGCCGGGGACGTCGCTCGCCGGCACCGGACGCTCTTCGACGCCGAACAGCGGTTTGCCGGTGACGCGGTCGAGAATATACATCAACGCGTTCTTGTTGACCGTCGCGACGGCGGGGATCGTTCGCCCGTCGCGGTGGACATCGAACAGCATCGGCGGCGACTGCGTGTCCATGTCCCAAATGTCGTGATGGACGACCTGGAAATGCCACAGATATTTGCCCGTATCAGCGCGCACCGCGACGATCGAACTGGAGAAAAGATTATTTCCCGGTCGATCGACACCAACCCGATCGTTGTTTGCTGCGCCGAACGGCATGTAGAGAATGCCGCGCGCCGCATCGATCGTCATGTAGCCCCAGACATTGACACCCGACCGGTCGCGCGCGCTGTCGCCGCCCCAGGTGTCGAAGCCGAACTCGCCCCGCCGCGGCACCGAATGGAAGGTCCAGACCAGCTTACCAGTGCGCGCGTCCCACGCGCGGGTATCGCCGGCCGGCCCGACGCCGCCGTTGAGGCCACCGGGTCCCTCGCCTGGACCCGACCCCGTAATGATCAGGTTCTTCCACACGATCGGCGGCGACGGTAGGATGTAGCTCTTGTCGGTACCGGTGGTCATCACCGCCGGGGTCTTGAGGTCGACGATGCCGTCATCGCCAAAATGCGGACTCAGCTTACCGTCGGCGGCGCTGATTGACAGCAACTTGCCCCCGCGTGTGCCGAAGACAATCGCTGCCGGGTCGGTCGCCGTGCCGGGCCAATAGGCGACGCCGCGCAGCGAGGCGCGGTCCTCACCGGGGATGACGAAATTCCACTTTTCCGCCCCTGTAGTGGCGTCAAGGGCAACGACCCGGCCATAGGGAGTCGAAAGGAACATCGTCGTACCGACGACGAGCGGCGTTACTTCCGATAGTTGCAACCGCTCCGACACCCCGGCCTCGGGCGCCGGACGAAGGTGATAGGTCCACGCGACGCGGAGCGTGGCCACGTTCGCCGGCGTGATCTGATCGAGCGTCGAATAGCGCTGCCCACCTAGGTCGTGATGAACCGACGGCCAGTCGGTACGGGCATCGGTTGCCGCCGCAGCGGGCGCTGCCAACCCTATCCCGCCGGCCAGCGCAACGCCTATCGTCCACGACCGTCTCATCAAAACTCCCCTTTGCTGTATACTGTATGCGGGAACTGAGTGGGTCAATGGCGATTTCCGCGGCGACGGCATGTTCCATGCCGCTCGGCATGCGGCTAAGGACACTTCAATGATCGCCGACACCACACCCGATATGGTTATAACCGCGCTGGCGCAACCGGCGGGCGACGCCGCCTATGACAGCGTGACGATCACGACCGATACGCTGATGGGGACGGCGGCGGGGCGCATCGAAGACATCCTCGGCGGCGTCTCCGGCTTCCAGCAGTTCCGCCGCACCGACAGCCGCGCCGCCAAACCGACCAGCCAGGGCGCGACGCTGCGCGCGATCGGCGGCAATGCGTCGAGCGGGCGCTCGTCCTCCTCGACAGGGCGCCGGTCGCCAACCCGTTCGCCGGCTACATCCCGTGGTTCGCCCTCGCGCCGGAGCGGCTGGCGAGCGTTCGCGCCACCCGCGGTGCCGGCGCGGGAGCGTTCGGCGAGGCGCGCTCGCCGGGACGATCGAACTGACCAGCGCCGACCCGGCGTCGCCCGCGCCGGGGCCGACGTCGGCGGAAGTTATGGCTCGGTCAGTGCGCGCGCCTCAAAACGGCGCCGCGAGCGCGAGAAAAACCCTTAGGGGCCTTTTTGGGGGTCTGCCATTTCGCAATTGGGTTTTAGCTGAGTAAACAGCTAGAATAATGCCTTTTCGATGCCCCTAAGCCCACGCATTCTTTCGTTCCAAGCCTTGCGGCCTCCTGTGATAGCTGGCCTGCTTTCGTCCCGGTATTTCCGCAGCTTGCGAGAGGCGACGATACGGCTCGCGGTCAAGAGACGCCTTCCACTCCGCAACGGCCCTGACGAACGGCGCTTTTCTCAACCCCCCGCTTTCGCTGGCCGCAGATGCGATGACGATGCTGATGGTGTTGCCGCGCGATGCGGCACGGACGCCTAGACGGACCCGAGTATTTGACGCTGGGCGTTCCAGTCGAACGGCAGTCGGGCGATGCGCAGCAGACGGCAACCGTTGAGCTGGGGTGGCTGGGAGCCGTCGACGATGGCACCGACGATACGACTACGCAGTCGACGATCAGGGGCGGTCGTGAAGCGCGCAGGCTGCCGCCGGCGGCAGCGACCGCCTGCCAGTGACGGACGGCGGACACCGCATTGCCGCCCGCTTCGATGGCCCGACCGAAGCCTTCAACCACTTCGCGCAGGACGCTAACCTTAATCGCGACCGCTACCGGGCGTTCGAGGATCAGTGGGTGAGGGCGAAGCGCGCCGGCAGGAAATAACTGTTGAAACTGTTCCCGAGTTCGACGGGTCGCGGCAGCGATCTGTGGCACTCGATATCTGGTTCACGATAGACGGTGTCGATCAAGTGCTTGTTTTTCCAACAACTCCCGGAGCACGCGTCGTGCCAAGTGAGAAAAAAGCAAGAAGTTGCTGAACGAAATCGGCCAGATTCTGGCTGAAGACAAAGAGTGTGCGGCTAGCGAGACGCTACTATACGCTTGTCCGGCGCCTTCTCCGGCAGTGATGGACACGCGCACCGGGTGGTGCCGCCGTTCACCTTGCCCGCGCACTTGTCGTAGCGGTAACGACCGCCTTGCCGGTAGCGATGGCCAGGCCCGTCGTCCACCGCCGACAGGCGTTTAAACCCGCTGCCCTGCCAGATGAACGAACGGCCGGGATCGTGAACGTGCCGCCGGCAAGGCGTTGATCCAAGCAGCGGTTCGAGTGATTAAACTGACCGATGCACATGCCGCACTCCGCAACGCGCAGAGGGCTTCACCAAGACACCGCCGATGGCATGGCGACCGAGAACATCGGTCCACAGGCTGCTGCGCTCCTGGCTACGGCAGCCTCTTATCCGGACTGATGTGTACGATTTATCATTGACTCTCATACGCTGGACGATAAAAAGCATCGTACAGTACAGTTCGGTTAAGTGGCTCGTGAGAAGCCCAGGCGAGTGGGAGGACGATATGATGCCAGCCGCGTTAGCCGCCGTTCCTCGCCTTTCGTCGACGGTCCGGGTTGGGACGGTCATCGACACCCGGGCGCAGCTCGATCGGCTCGTCATCCACATTCGCGCGGTGGCCCCGTTGCTGCAGGCAGAAGCGGCGGAAGGTGACCGGCGCGGCAGCCTGACGCCGGCAGCGGTCGATGCCCTGCAGCGGAGCGATCTCTGGCGTCTGCGTTTGTGCCGGGAACTCGGCGGGCTCGAGCTGCCGATCGTCGACCAGATCGCTGTCATCGCGGCGCTGGCGGCCGAGGATGCGGCGAGCGCCTGGTGCACGATGGTCGCAAACGATGCGGTCGCGGTCATCGCGGCGACGATGCCGCAGGCGGCGGTCGACTGCGTCTTCGCCGCGGGTATTCCGACCTGCTCGATCGTCGCGGCTCCCGGCGGCGTCGTCTCGCCGGCCGAAGGCGGGTTCATCCTGAACGGTACGTGGCATCTCGCCAGCGGCATCGCCCACGCGGACTGGGTCCATGCCGCCGCCTTCATCGATCGCGATCCCTCGCGCCTGCTGCCTGTCGTCATCCCCGTACGCGACGTCGAGATCCTCGACACCTGGCATGCAGTCGGGCTAGCGGGCACCGGATCGAACGATTTCCGGCTTGTCGACTATTTTCTCCCCGCTCAGCTCGCCGGGGACGAGGCGGCGCCCTACGCGCAGGTGCGCGGCGTCCGCCGCTACGACCTCGTCGATGTCGAGCATCTCGAAAGCTATGAGCATCTCGCCTTCGCGATCGGGATCGCCCGCCGCGCCCTGCGCGAGCTGCGCGAGACGCTGGCAAAGCCGCCGAGCGGACGCCACATTGCCGATCGCGAGCTCGTCCAGGAACAGTTCGGCCGGTCGGTGCTGCGGCTCAAGGCGATCGAGGCGCTCGCGCTGTCGCTTTATGCCCGGATCGACGCGGCGGCGCTCGGCGAACCGCAGGCGTGGGCCGACGGCGAGCGGCACCTGCCCCGCACGCTCGCTGCCCAGTCCTCCGAGCTGGCGCTCGAGTGCGTCCATCTCGCCTTCCGCCGCTCCGGGATTGCGGCCCTGCACCGGCCCAACATCTACGAGAAGCTGATGCGCGACATGAGCGTCGCGGCGACCCACGTCGTCGTCGACGACTCGGCCTTCGCCGCCTATGCGCAGCACCTGATCGAGATCGGCGGCTCGGTCGACTTCCTCGCGTCGCCCGACCGGACGGCGGCGCTATGACCGGCGTCGACACGCAGAGCTTCCGCGCCTTCTTCGGGCAGCTGCCCACCGGCGTGACGGCGATCGTCGCGGCGGGTGCCGACGGGCCTGTCGGTCTGGTCGTCGGCACCTTCTCCTCGGTTTCGCTCGACCCGCCGCTGGTCAGCTTCATGGTGACGCGCGGGTCACGGTCGTGGTCGGCGGTGCGCGCCGCAGGCCGCTTTACCGCGAACATCCTGGCGAGCGACCAGCGGCGGTTGAGCCAAACGCTGTCCGGCTGGTCGCCGGACAAGTTTCGCCACGTCCCACTCGGCGATCACGGCATCATCCTTGGCGCGCTCGCCTGGGCCGACTGCATGTTCGAGCGCGAGATCGACGCCGGGGATCACCTGATCGTGCTGGCTTCGCCCCGCGAGCTGCAGGTCGTCCGCCAGGCGCGGCCGCTGATCTTCTTTCAACGCGCCTACCACCGGACGCTTCCGGTCGAGGACTTCCGTGCACCTGGTTGGGGATAACATATGAGCAGCAGTCCTCTCTTAAAGCATGACGAGCCGTTCGCCGGAGCATCCGTCGCGCGCCTTCACCCCGAGCCGATCGCGCGTCAGGCCGCGCGCTCCCGGGCGGAGCTGGTCGCCCAGGCCCGCGAGGTCGGCGAGTTCGCCTGGAGCCGCCGCGAGGAGGGGGAGCGCGAACGCCGCCTGCCCGATGCGGTCGTCGAACGGCTGCGCGACAGCGGCCTGATGAAGCTCTGCCGCCGCGCCAAGTGGGGCGGTGCCGAGGCCGACCCGATGACGTTTCTTGACGTCGGACGCGAACTCGCGCGCGGCTCGGGGGCGCTCGGCTGGATCCACACCGTCCTCGGCTTCCACGAATGGTACATGGCCTTTGCCACCGAGCAGCTCCAGCACGACATCTGGGCCGACGAGCCCGATGCCATGATCTGCGATTCCTATGCCCCGGTTGGTCAGATCGAGCGCGTCGCCGATGGCTATGTCCTCACGGGCCAATGGCGCTTCTGCAGCGGCATCGAATGGTCGTCGTGGATCGCCGTCGGCGGTTTTGCCGTCGCGCCGGACGGCCAGCAGCCGGAGCACCTGATGTTCTTCCTGCCGCGCAGCGAGCTGACGATCATCGACGACTGGCACACGCTCGGTCTGCGCGGCACGGCGAGCCGTGCCGTGAAGGTCGTCAGGGCGTTCATTCCCGACCACCGGGTGCTGGCGCTCGGTCGCCTGATGAACGCGACCGAGCGCGGCCCGGTTGCCGACGAAAGCCCGATCTTCCGCATGCCGCTGACGACGATGCAGGGGCTGGCCATCCTGACCTCGTCGGTCGGTATCGCGCAGCGGGCGGTCGAGGAGTTCCACGCGTGGACCAAGGCCCGCATCCGTCCCTACGAGGGCAACGCGCCCGCGCGCGAGGCGCCCGCCCCGCAGCTCGCGCTGGCCGAGGCCGCGACGCAATGGGACGCGACCTGGGCGCTGGCGCAGAAGTACGCGCAGGAGGGTTACGACCGGGCGCTCCGCGGCGACAGCTGGGTACTGACCGAGGAAGAGCGCGCCAAGTATTTCTCCTGGCGCGGCTATATCGGCCGGACGGCGATCGAGCTGACCGATCAGGTCTACATCGGCTCGGGCGCGATGGCGCTGTTCGACGGCCATCCGCTGCAGCAGCTGTTTCGCGACGTCCACTCGACCGGCGTACACATCGGCGTCGACCGCGCCGACGCCTACACCAGCCGGGGCCGCGTCGCGATGGGCTTCCCCGGCCACGCCTTCCACTGATCCGTCATCGAGAGGAACTCGACATGCTGCACAATGTCGTCAAGGCCGACTTCCGACCCGAGCGCGAGCAGTCGCTCGCCACGATCACCGACCGTGTTCGCGAGCTGCTGCCGGCGATCCGCGAACGCGCCCAGCTTGCCGAGGAGAACCGCTCGATCCCCGCGCAGTCGGCGCAGGAGTTTCTCGATGCGGGCCTCGCCCGCATCCTGACACCCAAGCGCTTCGGAGGCCTCGAACTCGGTCTTCAGGCGTGGGTCGACGTGTCGGCCCAGATCGGCGAGGCCGATGCCGCGCACGCCTGGTGTGCGAGCCTGTTGATCCATCACCCGCACTACCTCGCCCAGTTTCCCGAGGCGGCGCAGGCGGCGGTCTGGGCCGACGGTCCCGACGTCGCCATCGCGGCGACCTTCACGCCGACGTCCAAGGTCGAGGTCGTCGACGGCGGGTATCTGGTCGTCTCGTCGTCGATCCCCTATATCAGCGGGATCAATCACTGCACGTGGGTCATGGTCGGCGGCATGGTCCCGCAGGCCGACGGCCCGCCCGACTGGCGACTGTTCCTGATCCCGCCGGGCAAGTTCAAGGTGCTCGACACCTGGCACACCAGCGGCATGCGCGGCACGGGCAGCAACACCGTCGTCGTCGAGAACGTCTTCGTGCCGGCGGAGCATACGCTGGGCGTCGCCCAGATGCGCGACGCGATGACGCCGGGCGCCGCGGTCAACGACGCGCCGATGTACCACGCGCCGTGGATCACCTATGCGCCGCTGACCTTCCTCGCGCCGATGCTTGGCGCGGCGCGGGGCGCGCTCGAGGAGTATCGCAGCTGGACGGCGAAGCGCGCCAGCCTGTTCGGCGCGCAGGTCGCCGAGTTCGTCAGCATCCAGGTCCATCTCGCCCGTGCGGCATCGACGCTCGATGCCGCCGAGCTGTTGATGAAGCGCTGCGTCGAGGTCGCGGAACTCGACCGGCCGGCCTCGGAGCGGCTGCGGTCGCGGACGTACCGCGATCAGGCGCGCGCGTCGGAGCTGATCGTCGATGCGATCGACACGATCATGAAGATCTCCGGCGCGGCGGGGTTCGCCAGTTCGAGCCCGATCCAGCGGGCATGGCGCGACGTCCACTTCGCCTCCGCGCACGTCATCCTCAATCCGGAAGTCAGCTTCTCGGCGTGGGGACGGCAGGAGTTCGGTCTCGACCGCGACCCCAAGCAGCTGATGTACTAGGTCGGCTGACGTGGCCGGCATGACCCGACGCGACGTGCTCAACACCGGCCTGGCCGGTAGCGCGGCGCTGGGCACGCCGGTCGCGGCGTCGCCTGGTCGAGGCCGTGAGGGAAGGAGCCCGATGACCGACGCGGCGCGGATCGACGTGCATCAGCATCTCCTGCCGCCCGAGTTCCTCGCGGCCCTCGACCGGCATGGCCTGGCAGCCTGGGCACCGGCGGCATGGAGCGTCGACGGGGCCGTGGCGATGATGGACGCGCACCACATCGCGACCGGCGTCCTGTCGCTCTCCACGCCGGGTCCGCATCTCGGCGACGATGCCGAGGCGCGGGTGCTGACGCGGCAGGTCAACGAGCGGCTTGCCGGGCTGGTGGCAAGCCACCCGGCCCGCTTTGGCATGTTCGCCTCGGTGCCGCTGCCCGACGTCGATGGCGCGCTCGCGGCGATCGCTTATGCCTACGACCATCTCTCGACCGACGGGGTCATCCTGCTGGCGAACAGCCGGGGCACCTACCTCGGCGATCCCGCCTTCGAGCCGGTGATGGCCGAACTCGACCGGCGCCGCGCCGTCGTGCTCGTCCACCCCGGCCCGCTGCCCGGTGCCGCTCCGGTCAAGGGCATCCATCCCTCGCTCGCCGACTTCCTGCTCGACACCACCCGGGCGGCGATCAACCTCGTGTCGCACGGCATCCCACGCCGCTACCCGAACATCCGGATGATCCTGTCGCACGGCGGCGGCTTCCTGCCTTATGCCGCCTACCGCATCGCGAACCTGGCGAACGTCGTCGACCCGACCGTCAGCTCGACCGCGACGCTCGAGGATCTGGCGAGCTTCTATTTCGACACGGCTCTAGCCGGAAGCCCGACCGTCCTGCCCAGCCTCCTGACCTTCGCCCGGCCGGGCCGCGTCCTGTTCGGATCGGACTGGCCGTACTGCCCCGACAGGACGGTCGGCTTCTTCACCGACCACCTCGACGTCGATCCCGCCATCGG
>CAHJWP010000026.1 GCA_903642255.1 Sphingomonadaceae bacterium
CCGCTCGGCCCCCTGCGGGTGGTCGACGCCGGCCGGCGGCCGATCATGCTGGTCCCGAACCGCGCCGCCGCGCCCGGTGCCGGGGTGTCGGTCGCCCTGCTGCCGACCGGCGATCCCGGCGCGGCGATCGCCCGCTTCGCCCATGACCGGACCGACGTCGTCCTGGGTCGCGGGCTGGCCGGGTTCGACGATGCCCGGCTGCTCACCGCGTCGAACGCGCTGCGGGTCGAGCCGACGTGGGGCGTCTACGGCTATCTCATCCATCCCCGCGGACCGCTCGCCGATCCCCGCGTCAGGCGAGCCCTGGCGATGGCGGTCGACCGCGACGACCTCGGCAGCCGCCTGTTCGGGGTCGCGCTGCCGCCGGTCCTCGGGCTGGTTCCGCCGCTGCCGGCCGAACCCGCCCCGGCGCTGCCCGACTGGGCGATCCAGGCACCGGCGGCGCGCCTCGATCTCGCCCGCCAGCTGCTCGCCGCCGCGGGGTTCGACGCGGCGCGGCCGCTGACCGTGGCGATCAGCCTGCCCGACGCGCGCGAGCACGCCAATGTCGCGGGTGAGGTCGCCGCCGACTGGGCGCGGATCGGTGTCGTGACGACGACGGTGGTCCGGTCGCCCGCCGCCCATGCCGTCGCGGTGGCGCGCGGCGACTTCGACCTCGCCCTCGTCGAGCGCGACGCTGCGATCGACGGTGCGCTGCCGTTCCTGTTGCCGTTCGCCTGCCGCGCCGACGGTAGCCGCGCCGACGGGGGCCGCGACGAAGGCTATTGCAACCCCGGCGCCGACGCGCTGGTCGCCGCGGCGCGGACGGCGAGCGACCCCGCCGCCGCGGCGACGACGCTGGCGGCGGCCGAGGCGGCGATGGTCGCCGACACGCCGATGATCGCCCTGTTCGCGCCGGTCCGCTGGGCGCTGGTGTCGCCGCATGTCACCGGCTGGTCGCCGAACGCCGCCGGCCAGCATCCGCTGGCGTTACTTGGCATTACTGGTCGCCGGCGATCACCTGTACCGTGATTGTCGCGTCGCTGATGCGGCGAGGATCGGGCGTGCGCCGTCGGTGGACCGCGCGTGGTAGCGCAGCTGGTACGGGCGCGGTCAGGGAAAGCTAGCGCTGCATCCGCATCACCTGGTCCATCGGCGGCATCATGTGATTGAGGTGCGACATGATGAACAGCGACCCGGCGATGATCAGGAAGACGATCAGCAGCCCGAAGGCGAGGGCGAGGACAGTATTCGTGCTGTCCGGCCCCGTATTGAGGTGCAGGAAGAACACGAGGTGTACGCCCATCTGCGCCACGGCAAGTACGACGAGGCCGATCGGTACTCCGGGCGCCCAGATCAATGCACTGTGCGGCAGGAAGAACGAGATGCCCGTCAGCGCCACCGCCAGCACGAGGCCGACGGCATAGCCCAGCACCTGCGTCCCGACACTCTGTGCCGGCGCATGCGTCGATCCAGGAGCAGCAGTCGCGGGCGTGTCGGTCACGTTATACTTCCGATCAGATAGACGACAGTGAACAAAGCGACCCAGATGATGTCGAGGGCGTGCCAGAATAGGGAGAAACACAGGATACGCCGCAGGATGTCGTCGCGGAACCCCTTGGCGACGACTTGCGCCATCATCGTCGATAGCCATAGCAGGCCAAGCGTGACGTGGAGCCCGTGGCAGCCGACCAGCGCGAAGAACGCCGACAGGAAGCCGCTGCGCTGCGGCCCGTTGCCCCCGGCGACCAGCCCGGCCAGCTCGTGGACCTCGAGCCCGATGAACGTCGCGCCGAGCACGAAGGTCGCCGCCATCGCCGCCTGGAACCAGCCGCGCCGCTCGACATGGGCGGCGATCGTCGCCAGCCCGCAGGTGAAACTCGACAGCAGCAGGCACGCCGTCTCGATCGCCGTCGTCTTCAAATCAAAGAGTTGTCGCCCGGCCGGGCCGCCGGCCGTCGCGTCGGACAGCACGGCGTAAGCGGCGAAGAACGCGGCGAACATGACGATGTCGCTGACAAGGAAGATCCAGAAGCCGTAACCGACGATGATCCGCTGGTTGGCGACGCCGCCGGCATCGGCGTCCGGCTGGTGACCGAGCGCGTTGGGATCGTCGGCGGTCGCCGCGGCGAGGCTCATGCCGCCGCTCCCGCGAGCGCGGGCGCTCGCGTCCCGCGGTGCGCATCGCGGTCGATGCGTTCGACCTCGTCGGCACCGAGAATGTCGTCGACCTGATCACGCCACGCGAAGACGACGAACGTCGCCCACGCGCCGAAGAAGCCGACGACGACCATCCACCAGATGTGCCAGATCAGCGCGAAGCCCATGACGGTGGCGAAGAACGCGCAGACGATGCCGGTCGGCGAATTGCGCGGCAGCTCGATCGGACCATAGGCCGGCGGATGGGCGTCGCGCGCGCTCTGCTTGGTCGTCCAATAGGCGTCGTCGCCCGACACTTCGGGCAGCACGGCGAAATTGTAGACCGGCGGCGGCGACGGCGTCGCCCATTCGAGCGTCCGTCCGTTCCACGGATCGCCGTCGACGTCGCGCAGTTCCTCGCGCCGCCGGATGCTGACGACCAGCTGGACGATGAGCAGGACGATGCCGACGAGGATCAGCGCCGCACCGCCCGCCGCGACGAGCAGCCACGGCCGCCACGCGGCGACGTCGTAATGCTGCATTCGCCGCGTCATGCCGAGCAGGCCGAGGACGTAGAGCGGCATGAAGGCGACGTAGAAGCCGACCAGCCAGAACCAGAACGCCGCCTTGCCGAGCCCGCTGTGCAGCCGGAAGCCGAAGGCCTTGGGGAACCAGTAGGTGTAGCCGGCGAACACCCCGAACAGCACGCCGCCGATGATCACGTTGTGGAAATGGGCGACGAGGAACAGGCTGTTGTGGAGCAGGAAATCGACCGGCGGCAGGGCGAGCAGGACGCCGGTCATCCCGCCGATGACGAAGGTGATGATGAAGCCGATGGCCCATAGCACGGGCGGTTCGTAGCGGATGCGGCCACCGTACATCGTGAACAGCCAGTTGAACACCTTGACCCCGGTCGGCACGGCAATGATCGTCGTCATGATGCCGAAGAAGGCGTTGACGTCGGCTCCGGCGCCCATGGTGAAGAAATGGTGGAGCCAGACCATGAAGGCGAGGACGCAGATCGCCATCGTCGCCAGCACCATCGACCGGTAGCCGAACAGGGGCTTGCTCGAGAAGGTGGCGATCACCTCGGAAAAGATGCCGAACGCCGGCAGGATCAGGATGTAGACCTCGGGGTGTCCCCACGCCCAGATCAGATTCATGAACATCATCACGTTGCCGCCGGCGTCGTTCGTGAAGAAATGGAAGCCGAGGTAGCGGTCGAGGGTCAGCATTGCGAGCGTCGCGGTCAGCACCGGAAACGCCGCGACGATCAGCAGGTTCGACGCGAGGCTCGTCCAGCAGAACATCGGCATCCGCAGCAGGCTCATGCCGGGCGCCCGAGTCTTCAGGATCGTCGTCACGAGGTTGATGCCGGTCAGCAGCGTGCCGACGCCCGAAATCTGCAGCGCCCACAGGTAATAGTCGACGCCGACGCCGGGCGAATAGGCGAGCTCCGACAGCGGCGGGTAGGGCAGCCAGCCGGTACGCGCGAACTCGCCGACGACGAGGCTGATGTTGACCAGCAGCGCGCCGGTCGCCGTCAGCCAGAAGCCGACCGAATTCAACGTCGGGAAGGCGACGTCGCGGATGCCGAGCTGGAGCGGCACGACGAAGTTCATCAGTCCAATGACGAACGGCATCGCGACGAAGAAGATCATGATCGTCCCGTGCGACGAGAACACCTGATTATAATGCTCGGGTGGCAGATAGCCGTCGGACCTGAACGCCAGCGCCTGCTGCGTCCGCATCATCACCGCGTCGGTGAAGCCGCGCAGCAGCATGACGAGCGCGAGCAGGCAGTACATCACGCCGACGCGCTTGTGATCGACGCTCGTCAGCCATTCGCGCCAGACATAGGGGAAGTAGCCCTTGACCACGACCCAGCCGAGGACGCCGACGATCGCCGTCCCGACAACCAGCGAAGAAATGATCGGCAGCGGCGAGTCGATCGGGATCGCCGCCCATGTCAGCTTGCCGAGCAGGTTCATTTCGTCCTCGGGATTCTGGGCTGGACCGTCGCCGCCGTTGCCAGCTGCGGCCCCGGCGCAGGGGCGAGCCGCTGGGTGACGATGGCGTCGAACAGGCGCGGCGCGACGCTGCCGTAGGTGGCTGGCCTGACATTGACGCTCTGCCGCTCGAGCTGTTGGTAGCGCGCCGCATCGAGCGTCGGCCCCGCCCGCGCCGCGGCGACCCACGCCGCGAAACCCGCCGGTGGCAACGCGGTGAGCGCGAAGTGCATGTCCGAGAACCCCTCGCCATTATAGTGCGACGACCGCCCAGGGTACGTCCCCGGCCGATCGGCCGCGAGGTTGAGCTGGGTCGTCATGCCGTTCATCGTGTAGATCATGCTGCCGAGCTGAGGGACGAAGAAAGCACTCATCACGCTCGCCGAGGTCAGCGAGAAGTGGACCGGCGTGCCGGCGGGGACGACGACCGAATTGACGCTGGCGATGCCCTGCGCCGGATAGATGAACAGCCACTTCCAGTCGAGCGAGACGACCTGCACCTCGAGCGGTGCGGCTTTCGAGCGCAGCGGCTGCGCGGGGTCGAGCGTGTGCGACCCCGTCCAGATCACGCCGGACAGCAGCAGGATGACGAGCAGCGGGATAAACCAGACGACGAGTTCGATCTGCCCCGAATGCGACCAGTCCGGCAGATATTTGGCGCGCGTATTCGATGCCCGGAACCACCATGCGAAGGCCGCTGTCATCAGGATCACCGGGACGACGACGGCAAGCATGATGGCGAGCGCGTCCCCCATGATCTGCACTTCGTCGTGGCCGACGGGCCCCCGCGGATCGAGGACGCCGCCGCTGCACGCCGTCAGGACAACAGGGGCGAACAGCATCAGTCGGCGGCCGGCGCGGAGCAGGTGGCTCGAGTCGACCGGCAGGCAGGGTCGGTCCATCGCGGTCCTTCCGGTGGTCGATCGGCGTGTACGGTGCCAACCACGTTGTCCATGGCCGATAGCAGAGCGGAACGCCACCCGTCAGCGGCGGTTGCTGTCGCAGGGACGCTGCCGGCCGGCGCGGCGGAACGGGGCAAGGGGAGACGATGGCGCGGCTGATCCTGTTCAACAAGCCCTATAGCGTGCTGCCGCAGTTCACCGATCGCGGCGCGGCCAGTCCCCGCCCGACGCTGGCCGAGTTCATCGACGTGCCCGGCGTCTATCCGGCCGGGCGGCTCGACCGCGACAGCGAGGGTCTCCTCCTGCTGACCGACGACGGTCGGCTGCAGGCGCGGATCGCCGATCCGCGGTTCAAGCTGGCCAAGACCTATCTCGTCCAGGTCGAGGGCGAGGCCGACGAGGCGAGCCTCGCCGCGCTGCGCCGCGGGGTGCACCTGAACGACGGGCCGACCCGCCCGGCCGAGGTCGCGCCCATCGCCGCGCCCGCACTGTGGCCGCGCGATCCGCCGGTCCGCGTCCGCCGGACGGTGCCCGACGGCTGGCTTCGGCTGACGATCACCGAGGGCCGCAACCGGCAGGTGCGGCGGATGACGGCGGCGGTCGGGCTCCCGACCCTGCGGCTGGTCCGCTGGCGCATCGGCGACTGGACGCTCGACGGCCTGTCGCCGGGCGACTGGCGTGAGGCGTGAGGCGACCCTCCTTCAGTCGTCGTCGAACGCGACGCTGCCCTGTGCGACCAGCTGCGCGATCAATGCCATGGCTGCCGCCGACGCGACCAGCGCCGGATCGACCATGACGCGATCCCGGGCACAAAGCTGTTCGGCGAAGCGGCCGGCGTCCCCGCTGCACTCGAAACACCGGCCGTCGACGAACAGCAGGATCGCCGCATCCTGCCGGGCGAAGGAAAAGCGGCTGGCGGGATTGCGGATCAGGGGCACCGCGTCGGCGATCGATCGGCCCAGCGCTTCAATATCGGCCGGTTCGGCCTCGCCGATCGCATCAGGATATTTCGGCGTGCTGGTGTACTGCCCGAACCAGCGGGCGAAGGCGTCGCGGTCGAGCATCCGGTCGGTGACCATCGCGTGGAGCCGCGCGATCGCCGCCGGCGCGATCTCGCCCGGATTGCCCTGTGCCGGCAGGTCGGCGTCGCCGTACCGGTCGTCGTCGGACAGCTCGGCGAGCAGGTGATCGCACCAGTGGGCGATCAGCTCACTGCGCGCCGGGGCACGAAAGCCGATCGAATAGGTCATGCAGTCGTCGCCGACGGCGATACCGTCATGCGCGACCCGCGGCGGCAGGTAGAGCATGTCGCCGGGTTCGAGGACCCATTCCTCCGTCGCCCTGAAGTCGGCGAGCAACCGCAGGTCGTCGTGCGGCAGCAGCGCGGTAGCGTCGTCGCATCGGCCGCCGATCCGCCACCGGCGGCGGCCGAGCCCCTGGATCAGGAACACGTCATACTGGTCGAAGTGCGGACCGACGCCGCCGCCGTCGACGGCATAGCTCACCATCACGTCGTCGATCCGCCAGTTGGGCACGAAGCGGAACGGCGCGAGCAGCGCGGCGACGGCGGGAACCTGATGGTCGACGGCCTGGACGAGCAGCGTCCACGGCGCGTCGCCGGGCGAGCCGAACCGCTCCTCGGCGAAGGGACCGTGTTCGACCTGCAACGCGCCGTCGGTCTGCACGACCAGCCGCGCCTCGACGCCTTCCTCGCAGGCCAGCCCGGCCAGCTCGTCGGGGTCGAGCGGATTGCGCCACGACCGCCACGGGTTGCGGATCAGCAGCGGCTTCTTCTGCCAATAGTCGCGCAGGAAAAGCTCGATGTCGAGATTGGCGAGGTGCATGGGGCTCATCAGGATTTCACGGGTCGGGCGGCGTTGCCGAGGCCGCGTATGGCGCATTGCTGCGTCCGTCTCTACGGGCAGGCCGCGCCGCGGGCAGACGCGGTGCGGTTGCGCGGCGACCGGTCGCGGGCGTAGAGGCTGGGCGATCCCACCACCCGCACGGGGACTCGACTTTGGCCGGCCACAGCAAATTCAAGAACATCATGTACCGCAAGGGGGCGCAGGACAAGAAGCGCGCCGCCGCCTTCTCCAAGCTGAGCCGCGAGATCACCGTCGCCGCCAAATCGGGCCTGCCCGATCCGGCGATGAACGCCCGGCTGCGCGCCGCGGTCATCGCCGCGCGGCAGGGGGGGATGCCCAAAGACAATATCGAGCGCTCGATCAGCAAGGCGGCGGGCAACGACGCGGAAATCTACGAGGAAATCCGCTACGAAGGCTTCGGCCCCGGCGGCGTCGCGCTGATCATCGAGACGCTGACCGACAACCGCAACCGGACCGCGACCAACGTGCGGACGATCGTCAGCAAGAACGGCGGCAATCTCGGCGCAAGCGGCTCGGTCAGCCACGGCTTCGACCGGATGGGCCTGATCGCCTATCCGGCCACGGCCGGCAGCGCCGACGCGGTGTTCGAGGCGGCGCTCGATGCCGGTGCCGACGACGTCCAGTCGAGCGAAGACGGCCACGAAATCTGGACCGAGATCGCCGCGCTGCACGAGGTCGCGCGCGCGCTCGAAGCCAAGCTCGGCGAGGCCGAGAGCGCCAAGCTCGCATGGCGGCCGCAGGTGATGACCGCAGTCGACGAGGCCGATGCCGGGACGCTGCTCAAGCTGATCGACGCGCTCGAGGACGACGACGACGTCCAGACGGTATGGGGCAATTACGACGTGCCCGAAGACGTGCTGGCGAAGCTGACGGCATGAGAACCCCTCCCCTTCAGGGGAGGGGCGAGAGACGGCGCTCCTGCGCCGGCCCGGGAGTGGGGCGGTGCGTGAGTTTGAGCGCACTCAGGTGCGCCATCCTTCCCCACCCCCCGACCCACTCTCCTGAAGGGGAGGGGGAGCAGTGATCCTCCTCGGCCTCGACCCCGGGCTGCAGGCGACCGGCTGGGGGATCATCGCGGCCGACGGCAACCGCCTGCGCCACGTCGCCAACGGGACGGTGCGGAGCCGGCCGGCCGACCCGCTCGCCGACCGGCTGGTTCAGCTGTACGACGCGCTCGCCGCCGTGATCGCCGAGCACCGGCCGGCAAGCGCCGCGGTCGAGGAGACGTTCGTCAACACCAACCCCCAGTCGACATTGAAGCTCGGCCAGGCGCGCGGCGTGGTGATGCTGGTCGCGGCCAAGGCCGGGCTGCCCGTCGCCGAATATGCCGCGCGCTTCGTCAAGAAGGCGATCGTCGGCGTGGGCGCGGCGGACAAGGCGCAGGTGGCGGCGATGGTCGCGCGGCTGTTGCCGGGCTGCGGCCCGCTTGCCCCCGACGCCGCCGACGCGCTGGCGGTGGCGATCACCCACGCGCACATGGCGGGCACGGCGCGGACGGTCGGCGCGGCGCGGGTGACGGCGTGAGCGCCAGAGCGCTGCCTTGCTTCCATTGGTGTACCGCCGCTTTCGGCTCAGGTGAGGGGTCGGGGGTGGGGCGGTGATCGCCAAACTCACCGGCCTGCTCGATTCGACCGCCGCCGACAGTTGCGTGATCGACGTCGGCGGCGTCGGCTACCTCGTCTTCGCCAGCGCGAAGACGCTGACCGCGCTTGGCCCGGCCGGCGCGGCGGCCAGCCTCCACATCGAGACGCAGGTCCGCGAGGACGCGATCCAGCTGTTCGGCTTCGTGTCGGCCGACGAGCGCGACTGGTTCCGCCTGCTGCTGTCGGTCCAGGGCGTCGGCGGCCGGGTGGCGCTGGCGATCCTGTCGGTGCTCGCGCCGGCCGAACTGCATCACGCCGTCGCCGCGAAGGACACCGCGAGCATCGCGCGGGCGAACGGCGTCGGCCCGAAACTCGCGGCGCGGATCGTCAACGAACTGAAGGACAAGGCGGGGAGCGTCGCGCTGTCGTCGGGCATCGCTGCTCCGGTCGCCAAGCCGGGCAGCGCGGTCGCCGACGCCCTGTCGGCCCTCGCCAACCTCGGCTTTCGCCCCTTGGACGCCAGCCGCGCCGTTGCCGAGGCGGTGGCGGAAGTCGGAGAGGGTGCGGCAGTCGGCGATCTCGTTCGAGTGGCGCTGCGGAAGAGTGCGCGATAGCTTGCACGATGCGGATGTCGGGCGCATCTTACGGGTTAGGAGAGGCGGCATGGCGACGGTGATCGACCGGGTCGGGACATGGTATCGCTTCGGCGAGAACGGACCGCTGTATGAGATACTCGGTGACGGCCCGATCCTTGGCAACGGTGAGGAGTCGGTCCGTATCCGCGTCCTTAACACTGGTGAACTGGTGAACTATCCGGTGCGGGCGCTTTCCGAAGACATCCGCGAAGCCTGATGTTCGCCATCGCGTTCGACCTGACGGTCGAGGACACGCTGCTGCACCACCCGCGGGGCTTGACGCGAGCGTATGCCGACATTCGTCGGACGCTCTCGGCGCACGGTTTCGAGTGGATGCAGGGCAGCGTCTATCTGACCAAGAACGAAGACCTGACCAATTTGGTGCGCGCGATGAACGCACTCAAGAACCTGTCATGGTTCCCGAAATGCGTCCGCGACATCCGCGCGTTCCGGGTCGAGCAGTGGAGCGACTTCACTGATTTCATGAGGACCTGATGGCGGCCGTCGCCCTCACCCCCTCCCGCCGCCCCGAGGACGTCGACGCCGCGTTGCGGCCGCAGTCGCTCGACGACTTCGTGGGCCAAGCGGCGGCGCGGGAAAATCTGCGGGTGTTCATCGCCGCGGCGCGGTCGCGCGGCGAGGCGCTCGACCACGTGCTGTTCCACGGGCCGCCGGGGCTCGGCAAGACGACGCTGGCGCAGATCGTCGCGCGCGAACTGGGGGTCGGGTTCCGCGCCACGTCCGGCCCGGTCATCGCCAAGGCGGGCGACCTCGCCGCGCTGCTGACCAACCTCGAGGCGAACGACGTCCTGTTCATCGACGAGATCCACCGCCTGTCGCCGGCGGTCGAGGAGATCCTTTATCCGGCGATGGAGGACCGCGCGCTCGACCTGATGATCGGCGAGGGGCCGTCGGCGCGGTCGGTGCGGATCGACCTGCCGCCGTTCACCCTCGTCGGTGCGACGACGCGCGCCGGGCTGGTGACGACGCCGCTGCGCGACCGCTTCGGCATCCCGCTGCGGCTCCAGTTCTATACGGTCGAGGAGCTGGAGAGCGTCGTGTCGCGCGCAGCGCGGCTGCTGGCCATGGACCTGACGCCCGATGGTGCGCGCGAGATCGCTGCCCGGTCGCGCGGTACGCCGCGCATTGCCGGGCGGCTGCTGCGCCGGGTGCGCGATTTCGCCGCCAGTGACCCGACTTCCGCGACGGTCGATCGTCGGGCCGCCGACCGCGCATTGAACCGCCTCGAGGTCGACGCGCTCGGCCTCGACGCGATGGACCGGCGCTACCTGATGATGATCGCCGACATCTACCGCGGCGGTCCCGTCGGGGTCGAGACGCTCGCCGCCGGCTTGTCGGAACCGCGCGACACCGTCGAGGAGGTCGTCGAGCCGTACCTGATCCAGACCGGCCTCGTCGCCCGCACTGCGCGCGGCCGGATGCTCAACCCCGCGGCATGGCGGCATCTCGGTGTCACGCCCCCCGCTACGCTGCCCCAGCTGCCCCTGCTCGACGATTAGCCGCAGCCGGGAACCCGAATCGCGGGCGATGGGTTCTCCCCCGCAATGAACGGGCGCTAAACGGCGTTTCCGACGGGAGAATTACCGATGACGGCCCAACTCCAGCCGGTGCTCCGCACCCGGCCGGCGGCGACCGATGCGACGCTGCAGCGCAGCCTCGCCCACTTCAACCGACGACGCATGAAGCCGGTCCTGCCGAGCGCCGACTGGGAGGCGACGGTGCGCGAGGAGGCCGAACTGCGCCTCGTCGAGGGGCGCTGGATCGAAGCCGAGCGCGCGGCGATCGCCGATCGCGCGGCAGCCGCGCCGGCCGATCCCGCCGGTTTCATCGCGTGGTTCGAGGACCTGAAGGCGACCGGGCCGGGACAGGGCGACGTGTTGTTCGACTGGCTGGCAAACGACGCGACGCTCGACGAGATGCGCTGGTTCCTGACGCAGGAAGCGGCAGGAGAGGCGGGGTTCGACGACCTCGTCGCGCTGACCCAGGTCAAGCTGCCGCCGCGTCCCAAGCTCGAACTCGCCCGCAACTATTGGGACGAGATGGGGCGTGGCAACATCAAGGGCATGCACGGCCTGCTCCTCGACGCGTTGGTCGAGACGCTGGACATCGCGCCGACCATCGAGACGACGGCGTGGGAGAGTCTTGCGCTCGCCAATATGATGCTGGGCCTCGCCACCTCGCGGCGCTACGCCTATCATTCGGTCGGTGCCCTCGGCGTCGTCGAACTGACCGCGCCGGGCCGCGTGGCGAAGGTGGCGCAGGGGCTGCGCCGCCTCGGCCTGTCCGATCGCGAACGGCGCTATTTCGATCTGCACGCAGTGCTCGACGTCAAGCATTCGGAGGCGTGGAACGCCGAGGCGCTCGTACCGCTGGTCGCTGCGGACCCCGCGGTCGCCCGCGCCTTGGCCGAAGGGGCGCTGATGCGGCTGCGCTGCGGCGAACGCTGCTTCGACCGGTACCGCGCCGAACTGTGGAGCGTGCCGGAGGCGCGCGCGGCTTGACGCTGCCGGCAGCGGCGTTCGGCGAGCTGCTGACGTGGCTCGACGCGCGCGGCTATGATTTCGTCCCGCCGACGCCGCTGACGCATTCGCGGGCACTGCGGAACAGGGCGACCGGCGCGGACCCGCTGCGCGACCTGTTCGGCTGGAGCGTCGGCATACGGTCGGTCGACCCTGAGCTTCACGACTTTATGGCACGCGCCGGAGTCGCCGTTATGGCCAGCGACGGCATCCGCAGCCGGGTGCGCGTCGCGCGGCTCGACGGCCGGCTGTTCCTCCATTCGGCCTATCCGACCGATGCCGCCGACGCTGTGTTCCTCGGCCCCGACAGCTACCGTTTCGCCCGCCTGCTGGCCGCCGAACTGGCCGACTGGCGCGGCGGCGGCACGCTGGTCGACATCGGCACGGGGGCGGGCGTCGGCGCGATCGTCGGCTGCCGGATCGCCCGGCCCGACCGGGTTGTCGCCACCGACGTCAATCCCGTGGCGCTCGGCCTCGCAGCGGTCAACGCGCGCCACGCCGGCTGTACGATCGAGTTCGGCGACGGGGATGCGCTGCCCGCCGCGATCGACCTCGCCGTGGCCAATCCGCCGTTCCTCGTCGACGACGGCGAGCGCGCCTATCGCCATGGCGGGCGGCTGCGCGGCTGCGGCGTCGCGCTCGACATGGCGACCGCGGCGATGGTGCGGCTCAACCCCGGCGGGCGGCTGGTCCTCTACACCGGCAGCCCGATCGCCGCGGGCCGCGACGACTTGCGCGCGGCGCTGACCGACGCGGCGGCGACGGCGGGCTGCGTCCTGCGTTACGACGAGATCGACCCCGACATCTTCGGCGAGGAACTCGACCGCCCGGCCTATGCCGGGGTCGAGCGGATCGCGCTGGTCGCGGCCGTCGCCGTCAGGCGCTGAGCCGGTCGCCCGTCACGCCTGGGCGATCGCCGTCGCGATCCCGGTCCCCCGCGTCGCGTCCTCGCCGCTCTCCTCGGCTTTCTTGAGCACCGGCTGCTCGACTTCGGTCGGGGGCAGGTCGTCCGCGAGGTCGTCGCTCGTCGGGTTCTTCGGTGTATCGATCGGCATGGTCGGGCTCCTGCTGGCGCTGCCCGAACGCGCGACGCCGCGTTTTAGATGCCGGCGTACCATTCGTAGCCACGATCTTCCCAATAGCCGCCCTTGCCGAGCTCGAGCCGGGCAAAGCTGTCGACCGCTTCGATCCGCATGACGTATTTGGCGTGCTTGTAGCCGAGCTGGCGTTCGATCCGCATCCGACATGGCGCACCATGGGCGACGGTCAGCGGGGCACCGTTCATGCTGTGCGCCACGATCGTCTGGGGGTGGAAGGCGTCGCGCAGGTCGATGCTCTCATAATATAGCCCGCTCGACTGCGTGCCACCCTTGCCGAGCGCCCCGCCATAGTTGTCGGCGCAGTGGAAGACGATGTACTTCGCCGTCGGCCGCAGCCCGGCGGCCTTGAGCAGCGGTCCGAGCGGTGGTCCGCTCCACTGGCCGATCGCGCTCCATCCCTCGACGCAGTCGTGGCGGGTGATCTGGGTGCGAGCTGGCAGGCGGTGCAGGTCGGCGAGCGACAGCGACAGCGGCCGCGCGACCAGCCCGTCGATCTTCAGCCGCCAGTTGGCGAAGCCCTCGTCGACGTGGCGGCGATAGGCGTCGTCCTGCGGGTCGGTCGAGCCGTTGGCCTTGAACACCGGCGAAATGTCGGCGGCGGTGAACTCCTGCGCGAGATCGCCGACACCGATCAGCCGCTGCCAGCCATAGGTCGCCTTCTCGGCCTGCGCGACGAAGGCGTTCGCCCCGGCCGAGCCCGACAGCCGGTCGCAGCCGGACAGCAGCAGACCCCCGGCCCCGACGCCGATCAGGCTGCGGCGCGTGAGGATTGTCATTCGCTCCGCTCGCCGGGTTTGGCCACGCCGACGTCGTAGCGGCCGGTGATCATCGACCGCAGCTGGTTGATCGGCCCGGCGAGGATCACCATCGCGACATGGATGACGATGAAGGCGACGGTCAGGTCCATGGTGATGAAGTGGAGCGACCGCGCCGACGCCCGCCCGCCGAACAGGCCGGGCAGCAGGCCGCCGAGCGCCGCGTCGAACCCCGGTGACATCGACAGGCCGGTCGCCACCATCAGCGGCAGCAGGACGAACACGGTGCCGGCGTAGGCGAGGCGCTGGAGGATGTGGTAATGCCGGTCCTCGTCGCCGCGCGGGAACTGCAGCTTGGCATGGCGGACGATGTCGTGCGCGATGTTGGCGGGGCTCAGCTGCCGCAGCCGCGGCCAGACGTCGTCCTGCAGATGGCGCGTGGCGAAGCCGTAGACGAGGTACGCGAGCCCGTTCAGGATGAACAGCCACGCGAAGAAGAAGTGCCACCGCCGCGCCGTGGCGAGATCGCGGTTGGTCGGGAAGGTCAGCCAGTCGGGGAAGCCCTGCTGCTGGAGCTGGCCGTTGGCCGCGCGGTTGATGCCGAGGACGCCGGTCGTCGTCAGGTGGACGTCGCCGACCCGGGTAATGCCGGCGGCCGTGCCGTCGGGCAGGTCCATCGCGCCGATCTCGAACCAGCGGCGGGCGTCGTCGTTATCGGCGCCGTACTTGCCCCAGTAGAGCGCCGGGTGGGCGTTGAAGATGTTCAGCCCGCTGGCGATCAGGAAGCCGATGCACAGGACGTTGATCCAGTGGCAGACGCGGGTGACGATCCGGTGCCGATAGTACACGCGGCCCGGCGGCACGGGCGCGGCGGGCAGTCCGATCGGTTCGGCAAGGGAAGCCATGAGCGCGTCCTCGAAGCGTACGGCAGTGTAACGATAAATGGGGTCGGTCCGCTACCCTTATCATGGTCCGCCGCCGGCCGCTTCAGCCGCGCGCGGCGGCGAGGATCGGTCCGCCCGGTGCCTGCACGAGGACGGCGGTGTGCAGGCCGGCGACGGGGGCGGGCAACGGCAGCGTCGCCGCCGTACCGGTCCAGCGGCCGAGCCGGACCAACTGGCGCACGACGTTGCGATGGTCGATCGTCCGGCCGTCGTTCTCGCCGGCGCGGATCACGATCACGAGGATACGCGGATCGAAGCGGACCAGCCAGACGTCGGCTCCTCCGGCGGGTGCCGCGCCGGGGCCGACGGTGACCGTGCCGCCGGTCAGCGACAGCGCCGGGCCGGTGCGCGGCGGCGTCCTGGCCAGCAGTCCCTCGATCTGGCCGGCGCGCGCGCCGACGACATCGGCCCGCCCGTCGACGATGACCTGCGGCGTCCACACCTGCGTGTGATGCAGACCCCGGGCGTAATCCCACTGGCGCGCGGTCTGGCCGGCGGTGGCGAACGTGTCCTTCCAGCCGAGCTGGTCCCAGTAGGTCACCGCGAAAGTCAGCGCGAGAACGTCGGGCCGATCGGCCAGCGCGTTGAGGTTGCGGATCGCCGGCGGACACGACGAACACCCCTGCGACTGGTAGAGCTCGATCACCGTCGGATGCGTCGCATCGGCTGCGTGGACGGCAGGGCTTGCCGCGATGGCGACGGCGAACAGGGCGGTGCGGAACATCGGCGCTCCTCGTGGGCAGCACCGGTTAGGCCCGCAACGCCCCCACGACAAGCAACGACCCCGCGGCGGATCAGCTGGCGACGAAGGCCAGCAGGTCGCCGTTCAGCCGCTCCGCCGCGGTCGCCGTCAGGCCGTGCGGCTCGTCGTCGTACTCGATCAGCTTGGCGTGCGGGATCATCCGCGCGGCGACGCGCCCCGAGCTGTCGATCGGCACGGTGTTGTCGGCGGTGCCGTGGATGATCAGCGTCGGCATGGTGAACGCCGCCATGTCGGGGCGGAAGTCGGTCGCCGAGAAGGCCGTGACGCACTCGAGCGTCGCGCGCAGCGAGCCCAGCATCGCCATCTGCTGCGTCCATTGCAGCACCTCGGCCGAGACGCGCTTCTTGAGCAGCGTATTGCCGTAGAACTGCGGGCCGAAGCTGCCGAGGAAGGCGGCGCGATCCTCCCGCACGCCGGCGGTCATCTCGTCGAACACCGACTGGTCGACGCCGGTCGGGTTGGTTGCGGTCTTGAGCAGGAACGGCGTCACCGCGCTGACCAGCGCCGCCTTCGCGACCTTCGCCCCGCCGTGGCGGCCGAGGTAGCGCGCCACCTCGCCGCCGCCCATCGAGAAGCCGACCAGCGTCACGTCGGTCACGCCGAGATGGTCGATCAGCGCGGCGAGGTCGTCGGCCAGCGTGTCATAGTCGTACCCCGTCCACGGCTGGCCCGACCGGCCGAAGCCGCGGCGGTCGTAGGCGATGACCCGATTGCCCTTCTCGGCCAATGCGACCGCCTGCGACGACCACATGTCGGCGTCGAGCGGCCAGCCGTGGATCAGGATGACGACCCGCCCTTGGCCCCAGTCGTTGTAATAGATCGCGGTCCCGTCGGCGGTGGTGAAGGTCGTCATGGTGGCTCCTCAAGCGGTCCCGACGGCAACCCGCGCCGCGCGGCAAGGTTCAATAGTCGCCGAAACTTAGCGGCTTGCGTCGGGCATCCCGACGCCATAGCGGCGGGGCGAGCGGAGGAGCCGGACGATGCTGCAGATCTACTCGGCCGGCGAGAAACGGGTGACGACGGTCGACCTCGCGGCCGACGCCCTGCCCGACGGCGCGGTATGGATCGATCTCCTCGACCCGTCGGCGGAAGAGGAGGCGTTCGTCGAGCGCGTCGTCGGCGTCGGCGTGCCGACCCGTGACGAGGCGGTCGAGATCGAGCCGTCGAGCCGGCAGTACCGCAACGGCGACGCCATCGTCGTCATCGCCAGCGTCGTCGCCGGCATCGACGACGACAATGTGGTGACGACGCCGGTGTCGTTCGTCCTGACGCCGCGCCATCTCGTCACCATCCGCTATGCGTCGCCCAAGGTGTTCGAGGTGTTCGGGGCCCATGTCGAACGGTCGCCGGAACTCTGTTCGGATGCGACGATGACGCTGATCCACCTGCTCGATGCGATCGTCGACCGCATGGCCGACATCCTCGAGCATGTCGGCGAGGAGATGGACAACATCTCGCACTCGACCTTCCGCCGCGGCGCGTCGAAGCAGCAGCGGATGACCAACGCCGCGCTCGAGGTGCTGCTCGTCCGCATCGGCCACGCGCAGAACATCGTGTCGAAGTCGCGGATCAGCGGCGTCAGCCTGTCGCGGCTGATCAGCTTCCTCGGCGCGACGCTCGACCCGAAGGGAACGCGCGAGCATCTCGACGGCCTGACCAAGGACGTCGTGTCGCTGACCGACCATGCGAGCTACCTCGCCGGCAACGTCACCTTCCTGCTCGACGCGGCGCTCGGCCTGATCAACATCGAGCAGAACGCGATCATCAAGATCTTCTCGGTCGCCGCCGTCATCTTCATGCCGCCGACGCTCGTCGCGAGCATCTACGGCATGAACTTCCACAACATGCCCGAGCTGAATTTCACCTACGGCTATCCGATGGCGCTGGGGATCATGGTCTGCTCGGCGGTGATGCCGTACATGTTCTTCAAGAGCCGGGGGTGGCTGTAGCGGGTCGTTGCGCCGGTCGCTTGATACAGCGACGCGACACGATAAACTGCGTCGGCAGGAAAGGGAGATCGTGATGTCGCAAGCGTTGCTCGCCGTCACTGCGATGGTTGTCGCTGCCGCCGCTGGTGCCGCGCCGGCGCGCGCGCAAGCGGGCGACGTCCCGCACGGCGACTATCTCATCAATCGCGTCGCCTTGTGCGGCGACTGCCATAGCACCCACGACGCCCAGGGCCGGGTCGTCGGCACCCCGCTCGGCGGCGCGCCGTTTCCCGGCGGACCGCAGGGCAATCCGGCTTTCGCCCATTACGCGCCGCCCATTGCGGGACTGCCGGCGGGCAGGAGCGCGGCGGAGGTCTCGCTGCTGCTTCAGACCGGGGCCTACCCCGACGGTCGCCGCCTGCGTCACCCGATGCCGCAGTTCCGCTGGGACAAGGACGACGCCGATGCCGCGGTCGCCTATCTTGGGTCGCTCGGGCGCTGACGTAGGCTAGCGTTTGTCGAGCGCGCAGCCATAGTCGGCCGACCACGTCGCCGTATGCTTCGCCAGCAGTGGGACCCATGCGGTGATGCGCTTGGCCGCCGTATCGTCGCTCATCTTGACGATCTCCATGCCGGGCTCGAAGTCGGTGGCGCACGATTTCAGATCGCGGTTGCCGACGTAGCGGCACGAACAGACGACATGCGCGACGTAACCGCTGGCGAGGTCGGCGCGGCGGCCGACGACGCTTTGCCTGAGCCACAGGTACCCGCCGCCGCCGGCAACGACGATGACGGCGATCATCGCCAGCCACCAATTTCTTGCCTTCACGGTCGCAGGCCCCCTATCGTCGTCGAAGAAGGGGCAAGGTGACGCGATGCGGCGGCTGCGATCAAGTCTGATTCTGCTGCTCGCCGCGATTGCCGCGCCGGCCGGGGCCGCCGTGCCCGCCGCCGCGCGTGTTGTGCCTGCGGCGGCTGAGGCCGCCGTCGACCGCCTGTTCAGCGACCGGACCGAGGGCGAGACGCGCGCCGTCGTCGTGCTGCAGGACGGCGTGCCGGTGATCGAGCGCTACGCTCCCGGCTACGGCCCCGCCAACCGCTTCATCTCGTGGTCGATGGCGAAGTCGGTGACGTCGACGCTCGTCGGGCAGCTCGTCGCGGCGGGGAAACTCAGCCTCGACGCGCCGGCACCGGTGCCGGCGTGGCACCGCGATCCCGCCGACCCGCGGGGCAGGATCACGCTGCGCCAGCTGCTCCACATGGAGTCGGGCCTGCGCCACCGCGAGGTCGATCCCGTCGAGGATGCCGACACCAACCGCGCCCTGTTCAGCGACGAGAGCAACGACGCCGCCGCCGCCGCCGAAGCCGCGCCGCTCGCCTACCCGCCGGGCACGAAGTACGAATATTCGACGCTGACGACGGTGATGCTCGACGCGATCGTCGTCCGCACCATCGCGCCGCAGGCGACGACCCCCGCCGCCCGCCGCGCGGCGATGGCGGCGTATCTCCACGACCAGCTGATCGTCCCCGCCGGCATGCCCAGCCTCGTCTGCGAATACGACGCCGCCGGCACGATGCTCGGCGGGTCGTTCTGCCACGCCACCGCGCGCGACTGGGCGAAGTTCGGGCAGCTGTACCTCGACGGCGGCGTCGTCGCCGGGCGGCAGGTGGTATCGCCGGCGTGGATCACGTTCGTCACCACCCCCGGCCCGACCAACCCGGCCTATGGCGGGCAGTGGTGGCTCAACCGGCCCGGCAACGCCGAGAAGCACCCGGCGCTGTTCCCCGACCAGGGGCCGCCCGATGCCTATTCGGCGATCGGCCACCTCGGCCAGTACGTCATCGTCGTGCCGTCGAAACACCTCGTCGTCGTCCGCCTCGGCAAGACGCAGGACAACGCGCGCGGCGACCTGCTCCCGACGCTGGGCAAGCTGGTCAACGCCTTTCCCGACGCCAAGTGAACGACGCCGACCACCGCATCATCGACGTCAGGCTCGACGAGCGCACCATCCTGTGGCGCAACGCCGACATCGAGCAGGAGCGCCGCGTCGCCATCTTCGACCTGCTCGAAGGCAATTTCTTCAAGCCGGTCGGGCCGTACGACGACGGGTATTCGGGACCCTACAAGGTCGTCATGGGCGTCGAGGAGGGGCGGCTGACCGTCGCCGTCGCCCGCGCCGACGACACGCCGCTGGAGAGCTTCGTCGTCCCGCTGTCGCCGTTCCGCCGCACGGTCCGCGACTATTTCGCCATCTGCGACAGCTACTTCAAGGCGATCCGCAACGCGACGCCGAGCCAGATCGAGACGATCGACATGGCCCGCCGCGGCATCCACAACGAGGCCGCCGAGCTCGTCATCGAACGCTTCGCCACCCGCGTCGAAGTCGACTTCGACACCGCCCGCCGGCTGTTCACGCTGATCTGCGTGCTGCATAT
>CAHJWP010000027.1 GCA_903642255.1 Sphingomonadaceae bacterium
CGCCGTGCAGCGGAACCATCGGGGTGCGGGCGTCCAGCGCCGCACGGAGACGGCGATAATGCGTCGCCAGCAGTTCCCGGTCGGCGGGGGCGAGGGCGCAGACACCGCTGACGAGAACGGTCCAGCAGCGATCGAGCATTGCCGTATAGGGTGGCAGGTCGCCGCGATAATCGCGCAGACCATGATGGATGGCAGCGAGCGTCGTCGCGGCGACCATGGCGTCGGCGTCGTCGGCGGGCCGCAGCGGCGCAACATACGGCCACAACGTCACGATGCCCGCCCTCGTGACATGCGGTCCCGCCAGCTGTGCGTCGAGCGGCGCGATGGCCGGCGCGTCCCGGCCGGCGAGGTGGCGGGTGACGCCGAGTTCCCGGTGCGCCGTTCGGATCGCCGTATCGGCGGGTTCGGCCGACTCGACCCGGGCGACGATACCGGGCGGCGCGATCAGCAGCGTGGTGTGGCGGGCGGCCTTCAACAGGATCGGGCTGACATCGCCAAGGCCGAGCGCCCGACACAGTGTGCATGTCGCGGCGATCTCGTCGGCCAGAGGAGCGCGCGCCATCGTCATGCTACTGGCGAACCGGTCGGCTCCCGGCAAGTCGCTCGATACCACGCCGGCTCGATGCCGCGCGCTCCGTCTAATCCGCCGCGCTCTTCGCCGCCCGGACGAACAGCCAGCGGTCGTCGTCCGATCGTGCCACGTCGTACCGGTAGCCATCGTCGGTGAAGTCCTTGAGCCCCTCAGGGCGGTCGAGGCGCTGGTCGCACAGATACCGCGCCATGCTGCCGCGCGCCTTCTTGGCGACGAAGGTATTGAAGCGCAGCTCCCCGTCGTGGTCGTCGCGGAAGTCGATGGCGAGGACGCGGCCGGGCAGCTTCGCGACGGCGACGGCGTCGAAATATTCGACGCTGGCGAGGTTGACGAGCGTCGGGTCGGCGTGACCGGCGAGGTCGTCGGCGAGCGCGCGGGCGATCCGCTCGCCCCAGAAGGCGTAGAGCGTCTTCGCCCGGCCGACGCCGAACTTCGTCCCCATTTCGAGCCGGTACGGCTGCATCGCGTCGAGCGGGCGGAGTATGCCGTACAACCCCGATAGGATGCGGACGTGATCCTGCGCAAAGGCGCGCGTCGCGGCGTCCATGTCGGGACCGCGTAAGCCCGCGTAGACGTCGCCGTCGAAGGTGAACAGCGCCGGCCGGGCGTCCTCCGGGTCCGCACCGCCGTCGAACGCTCGAAAGCGGGCGGCGTTGAGTTCGGCCAGCGGGGCCGAGATATGCATCAGCTTGCGCAAGCTCGCCGGACGCAGCTTCGCCGCCGCCTTGGCCAACTTGGCGGCGTCGGCGGCGAAGCGCGGGGTCGTCGCGTCAACCGCCGGCAGCGGCGTGGCGAGGTCGAGCGTCTTGGCGGGCGAGAGGACGGCAAGCACCGCTTCGACATAGGGAGCCGATGGCGAGTGCGATAGTTCAAAAGCGGTTCAGCCACGGTGCGCCACGACGGCGCACAATTGACCACTACGCGCCGGCGGCCTAGCGCTGGCCCAGCCACGATCGCCGAAAAACCGACGGGAGAATAGTCGATGTTCAGTTCACGCCTTGCCGCCGCCGCCACCGCGCTGGCGCTGGTCGCCGTCGCCGCGCCGGCCGCCGCGAAGAAGGCCGACGCGCCGGCCGCCGCCGCGCCCGGCGGCCCCGATGCCAAGAATATCTCGAAGGGTGTCCGGCCCTTGCTTCAGGAGGCGCAGAAGCTCGAGGCCGCCGGCGACAATGCCGGGGCGCTGACGCAGGTACGGGCGGCCGAGGCGGTCGGCAACCTCAACTCGACCGACCAGTTCTTCATTGCGCAGATGAAGCTCGGGCTCGGCAGCAAGCTCAAGGACGACAAGGTTCTGGAAGAAGGCATCAAGGGGTCGGTGGCGAGCGAGTTCCTGCCGCCGGCCGAGAAGCCGAAGTACATCCGCAATCTCGCGGCGATCGCGATCCAGCGCAACGACTACAACGGCGCGACCGCCGATTTCGAGCAGCTGACCGCGCTGCCCGGGGCAAGCTCGGAGGACTTCAACACGCTGGCCCAGCTGTACGCCAAGCTGAAGCAGGATCCGCAGGCGATCGCGGCGCTGCAGAAGGCGATCGTCGCGGCCAAGGCGGCCGGCAAGACCCCCGACGAGAATCTCTATCGGACCGAACTCAAGATCGCGGTCGATGCCAAGCTCCCCGACGTGGTGCGCAGCGCTTCGGTCGATCTCGTCACCGCCTATCCCAATCCGACCAACTGGCGCGACGCGCTGCTGCTCCTGCGCGACAGCCAGAAGCCCGACGACCAGGGCATGCTCGACATCTTTCGGCTGATGCAGTCGGCGGGGGCGCTCAACGGCGAAGCCGATTATTCCGAGTTCGTTGAACTGCTGATCAACAAGGGTCTGCCGGGCGAGGCCAAGACGGTCGTCGCCGACGGCATCGCCAAGGGCATGCTGTCCGCCAGCAAGGGTCGCGTCGTCGAATACAACAAGGAAATCACGGCAAAGGTCGGCGCCGACCGCGCGTCGCTGCCCGGCA
The DNA here is from genome assembly GCA_903642255.1 of Sphingomonadaceae bacterium. Taxonomy (GTDB): domain Bacteria; phylum Pseudomonadota; class Alphaproteobacteria; order Sphingomonadales; family Sphingomonadaceae; genus Polymorphobacter_B. The sequence continues at coordinate 2,551 of CAHJWP010000027.1, forward strand.
TCGACAAGGAAGCGCGCAGCTCGTCGAACGGCAAGGTCGCGCTCGGCCAGGGCGACGCCTATTTCGGCTATGGCGACTATGCCAAGGCGGCCGAGATGTACCGGCTGGCGCTGACCAAGAGCGGGGTCGATCCGGCGACGGCGAACCTGCGGCTCGGCGCATCCCTCGCGCGCAGCGGTGACAAGGCCGGCGCGACGACGGCGTTCCAGGCGGTGCAGGGCGGCAACCGCGCGCCGCTGGCGCAATACTGGCTGATCTGGCTCGGCCAGAAGGCGTGACAGGCAGCCTCTGAAACAAACCATGTCATCCCTAGGCAAGCGGGACCCGTGACCTCGACCGATCGAGTTCTCGGGTCACCGCTTCCGCGGGGATGACATGTTGCCGTAGGTCACCGCCCCTAGCCATCGCGCGCGTCGTCCGATAAGACGCGACACCGTGGCCTGATTCCGGTGCCGCGGGCAGGCGAGGCTCGCGCACCCCATGGAAATCCGCACCGGCCTCACCTTCGACGATGTGCTGCTCGTACCCGCCGAGTCGGCCATCCTGCCGAGCATGGCCGATACCGCGACCCGCATCACCCGCGACATCGCGCTGATCATACCCATCCTGTCGTCGGCGATGGACACAGTGACCGAGGCCGACATGGCGATCGTCATGGCGCAGGCCGGGGGGCTCGGTGTCCTCCACCGCAACATGGACGTCGACGTTCAGGCGCAGGCGGTGCGGCAGGTCAAGCGCTTCGAGAGCGGGATGGTCGTCAACCCCGTGACGATGCGCAGCGACGAGACGCTCGGCCACGCGCTGGCGCTGATGAAGCACCACAAGATCAGCGGCATCCCGGTGATCGACGCCGGCGGCACGGGGCAGCTCGTCGGCATCGTCACCAACCGCGACGTCCGCTTCGCCGAGAACCCCGGCCAGCCGGTCGCCGAGCTGATGACCCACGACAATCTCGTCACCGTCCGCCCGGGCGTGACGCAGGACGAGGCGCGGCGGCTGCTCCATGCGCGGCGGATCGAGAAGCTGATCGTCGTCGACGACGACTACCGCTGCATCGGGCTGATCACGGTCAAGGATATCGAGCGCGCGGTGACCTATCCCAACGCCACCAAGGATTCTACCGGGCGGCTGCGCGTCGCCGCGGCGACGACGACCGGCGACGCCGGTTTCGCGCGGACGCAAGCGCTGATCGACGCCGAGTGCGACCTGATCGTCGTCGACACCGCGCACGGCCATTCGGTCCATGTCGCCGCCGCGGTCGAGCGGATCAAGCGCGCGTCGAACCAGACGCAGATCATCGCCGGCAACGTCGCCACGGCGGAAGCGGCGCGGGCGCTCGTCGGCGCGGGGGCCGACTGCATCAAGGTCGGCATCGGCCCGGGGTCGATCTGCACGACGCGGATCGTTGCGGGCGTCGGCGTGCCGCAGCTGACGGCGATCCTCGACACCGCCGAGGCGGCGGCGAAGCTCGGCGTGCCGGTGATCGCCGACGGGGGCCTCAGAACCAGCGGCGACATCGCCAAGGCGCTCGCGGCGGGCGCGGCGGCGGTGATGGTCGGGTCGATGCTCGCGGGAACGAGCGAGGCCCCGGGCGAGAGCTTCCTGTTCCAGGGGCGGACGTACAAGTCGTATCGCGGCATGGGCTCGGTCGCGGCGATGGCGCGGGGCTCGGCCGACCGCTATTTCCAGCAGGACATCAAGGACCAGCTGAAGCTCGTCCCCGAGGGCATCGAGGGGCAGGTCGCCTACAAGGGCCCGGCGACCGACGTGCTGCACCAGCTCGTCGGCGGGCTGAAGGCGGCGATGGGCTATACCGGCGCGGCGACGATCGCCGACTTCCAGCAGCGCGCGCAATTCATCCGCATCACCAACGCGGGTCTTCGCGAAAGCCACGTCCACGACGTCGCAATCACCCGCGAAGCGCCGAACTACCCGACATGACCAAAGGCGTTGGCATTTCGAAGAAGGCCCGGTGACGCCCGGTGCGCGCGTCGCGGCCGCGATCGAGTGCCTCGACCTGATCGCCGCCGCCGCGCGCGAGGGCGGGGCGGCCGCCGACACCGTCGTCGCGCGCTATTTCGCGGCGCGGCGCTATGCCGGGTCGAAGGACCGTCGTGCGGTCCGCGACCTCGTGTTCGACGTCGTCCGCAGCATCGGCGACTGCCCGGCGAGCGGCCGCGGCGCGCTGATCGGCTATGCGCGGGCCAACGCTCCCGACCTCCTCGCTCTGTTCGGCACCGACGGTCATGCCCCGGCGGCGCTGATGCCGGGCGAGCCTGAGTCGACCCCGAGTCTCGCCCCGGCGTGGCTGCTCGACCGGCTGCGCGGGCGGTTCGGTGACGACACGATCCGGCAGGCGACGGCGCTGCTCGGCCGCGCCCCGCTCGACCTGCGGGTCAACACGCTCAGGGCGCGGCGCGACGATGTCGTGATCGACGGGGCGGTGCCGACGCCGTTCGCCCCTGACGGGCTGCGAACGACGCAGCCGCTCGACGTCGCGTCGCACCCGGCGTTCCGCGCGGGACTGATCGAGGTGCAGGACGAGGGCAGCCAGCTTGCCGTCGCCGCCGCAGGTGCCGTCCCGGGCATGACGGCCGTCGACCTGTGCGCCGGGGCGGGCGGCAAGACACTGGCGCTCGCGGCGGCGATGGCCAACGCCGGACGGCTGGTCGCGGCCGATACCGACCGCGGGCGGCTCGGCCGGATGGCGCCGCGGCTCGACCGCGCCGGGGTGACGATCGTCGAGCGGCGGCTGCTCGATCCCGGCCACGAGGCGGCGGCGCTCGCCGATCTGAACAGTGCGGCCGACCTCGTCGTCATCGACGCGCCGTGTTCGGGGACAGGGACGTGGCGGCGCAACCCCGAGGCGCGCTGGCGGATGACGCCGACCCGCCTCGACCGGCTGATCGCCGCGCAGGCGCGCTTGCTCGACCTTGGCGCGGCGCTGGTCAGGCCTGGCGGGGCGCTGCTCTACATCGTCTGTTCGGTCTTGCCCGACGAGGGCGAACGCCAGTCGCAGGCCTTCCTGTCGCGCCACAGCGATTTTTGCCGTCAAGAATTCCGCAACCCTTTGGGGGATGCGGCCGTAAACCATCTGGTAGTGACGCCGGGGGATCAAGGGTGCGACGGATTCTTCATCGCGCGGATGACGCGACTCTGCTAGCTTCGCCGCTCAAGTCGACGGAGCGGAACGAGATGCGTCCAGGTCTATCCCTTGCAGCCATGCTGTTGCTGGCCGGCACGATCGGCACGGTTGCGATCGGCGCGGCGCGGGACGACGCCGTCAACCCGGCGGCGGCGCGGTGGCGTGCAGCGGGTGACGCGGCGCTCGCCGCAAAGAAGCCGGCGGAGGCGATCGACGCGTTCGAGGCGGCGCTGGCGGTCGACCCAAAGGACTCCGCGGCGTTCGTCGGCATCGCCCGGGCATATGACGCGCAGAAGCTGCCAGGCCGGGCGATCAAATATTACCGCGAGGCGCTGGCGCTGCAGCCGAACGACCTCGATGCGCTCGAGGGACAGGGCGAGGCGCTGGTCGTGCGCGGCGCAACGACGCGCGCGCGGGTCAATCTCGACCGGATCAAGACGCTGTGCAAGGCCGAGTGCCCGGCGGCCAAGCGGCTCGAGACGGCGCTCGCCGCCCCACCGCCCGCCGCGCCCCCGACGCCGATCGCCAGCGCCCAGGCGACGAAGCCGACGGTCGGCAACAATTAGCGGACCGCGACCGCGCCGTCGGGATACGGCGGCCGCGGCCGCAGCGCGATGGTCGCGTGGTCGACGTCATACAGCACATCGTCGGCGAAATAGGTCACCAGTCCGGACCGGATACGCGGGCCGCTGACGCGGTCGTCGCGGACGAAGGTCAAGTGCGACCCCGCCGCACGACTGTCGATGGGGAAGCCGATCGCCGCTACTGGCGCCGAGGGCGGCCCGAACGACAGGCGCGACTTCGTGCCGCCCGCCCACTCGCCCTTCCGGTTGACCACCTCGATCCCCGGCGCGCCGCTGTCGATCAGCGTCGGTGCGCAGACCGCTGCGCTGCTGTCGTCATGGGCGAGGCACGCCGCGACCGCGTCGTTGGTCCGTCGCTCGCTCGCGTCGGCGAGAGGGATGACGACGAAGCCGGCGGTCTCGTCCTCGCCGGGGTTGAGGATCAGCCGACCGGGCTCCGCCGCGCCGGGTCGCGGCAACTCGACCATCCAGCGGTGCGCACCAAGCGCGACGAGCGGGTTGGGCAGCGCGGCGTGGACCATCGCCGTACCGAGGATCGCGCGGAAGCCTTCGCCGGCCAGGCCATCGCCCTGAATGCCGAAACGCGCCGGCGGGATATGGCGCGCCGGGCAGTCGGGCCGGGCGGCGGTACAGCCGATCGACCGCACCGCCTGCACGCGGATGTCGCCGGCAAGGTCGCCGATCGCCACCGGGGCACGGGCGACGACGCCTGTCAGCTGCGTGCCGACACCGTAGGAGTAGGTCTCGGGCGTTCCGGTTGGGGTCGTGCCGGCCGCCGCGTCGGGCAGCAGCCGCAGCCCGACGGAACCGGTGTCCAGCCCCGCCGTCACCTGCCGTCCGGCGACGGTCAGCGGGACAGAATAGCGCCGCGTGCCGTCGCTGAGGACGACCTCGGTGATCGGCACTTCGACGCGGGCGACGGCAGCGGCGAGCGCGAGCAGGAGCAGCATCGGACGGCCCTCAGGAGCCAGTGGATAAATCGTCGCCGCCGCCGCGGTTCCCGGGGAGCAGCGCGGCGAGGCCGACGAACTCGGCGACGGTCAGCGTCTCGGCGCGGCGGGCGGGATCGATGCCGGCGCGGTTGAGCGCCTCGACGCCGCCGGGCAGCCCGCGGAGGCTGGCGCGGAGCATCTTGCGACGCTGGCCGAAGGCGGCGGCGGTCAGCCGCTCGAGCGTGCCGACGGCGATGTCGCCGAGCGGCGGCGCAGGCACGATATGGACCACGGCCGACGTCACGCTCGGCGGCGGGGTGAACGCCTGTCGCGGGACGTCGAAGGCGATCCGCGGGGTGGTGCGCCACTGGCTGAGGACGGCGAGCCGACCATAGGCGTCGCTGCCCGGCGCGGCGACGATGCGCTGGGCGACTTCCTTCTGGAACATGAGCGTCAGACTCACCCACCACGGCGGCCACGGCGCGGTCAGCCAGCGAACGAGGAGCGCGGTGCCGATGTTGTACGGCAGGTTGGCGACAACGTGAACCGGGCAGTCGCCGACCATCAGCGCTGCCTCATCCTGCGCCATGGCGTCGCCGCCGACGACTGTCAGCCGGCCGGGCGCGGCGGCGGCGAGGTCGGCGAGGGCGGGCAGGGCGCGGTCGTCGCGCTCGACGGCGGTGACGGCCGCACCGGCACGGAGCAGGGCGCGGGTCAGCCCGCCGGGACCCGGACCGACCTCGTATACGTGCGTGCCGGCAAGCGGGCCGGGGACGCGGGCAATGCGGTCGAGCAGATTGCCATCGAGCAGGAAGTTCTGACCGAGGCTCTTCTTCGCGGCAAGATCGTAGCGCGCGATGACCTCGCGCAGGGGCGGCAGGGTGTCGAGGCCGTCGGGCGTAGTGTTGGCAGGCGTCATCCGCCGGCGCGCCGGACCGCCGCCTCGCCGGCCAGCCGGATTGCAGCGACCATCGCAGCCGGCGAGGCGAGTCCCCGCCCGGCGAGGTCGAATGCCGTGCCATGGTCGGGCGAGGTGCGGACGATCGGCAGGCCGAGGGTGATGTTGACGCCGTCGTCGAAGTGGATCGTCTTCAGCGGAATCAGCGCCTGATCGTGGTACATGCAGATCGCCGCGTCGTACCGGGCGCGCGCCTTGGGATGGAACATCGCGTCGGCCGACAATGGCCCGGCGACATCGAGGCCCTCGGCGCGCAGGATCTCGGCCGCGGGCGCGATGACGTCGATCTCCTGCCGGCCGAGGGTGCCGTTCTCGCCGGCGTGCGGGTTGAGGCCGGCGACGGCGAGGCGCGGGTGCTCGATGCCGAAATCACGCTGCAGCCCACGCGCGACGACCCGCGCGCGCGACACGATCAGGTCGGTCGTGAGCACGGTCGCGACCTGCGCCAGCGCGGTGTGGATCGTCACCGGAACGGTGCGTAGCGTCGGGCCGGCGAGCATCATCGCGACGTTCCCCGCCGCCACCCCGCACCGCTCGGCAATGAACTCGGTCTGGCCGGGGTAGGTGAAGCCGATGGCGTACAGCTGCGCCTTCGACACCGGCCCGGTGACGACGCCGGACGCCGTTCCCGCCCGGCACAGGCCGACGGCGATCTCAAGACTGTCGAGGGCGCAGCGCGCGCCGGGGAGGTTGGGCGAGCCTGGCACGATGTCGCCGGGGTCGTCGACCTGGATCAGCGGCAGCGCGTGCGGAAACATCGCCGCCGCGTCGCCCGGTGCGCCGAGGACGACGATCGGCCCGTCCCACACGGTCTTGACCGAACGCAGGTCGCCGATCGCGAAGAACGGCGGCAGGTTCTGCGCGACGCGCGCTTCCCACGCTGCGGCGACGATCTCGGGGCCGATCCCGGCGGGGTCGCCGAGCGCAACCGCGAGCGGAGCAACGGGAGAACTCACCCGGCGATGCCCGTCACCGATAGTCGACGATCGCGTCGCGGCGCAGGTCGCGCAGATAGCGCCGGGCGCGCATGTTGACCCGTTCCTCGTTGAGCTGTGAATAAACCGCATCGAAGCTCGGCTCGGCGACGGTCGCCGGCCGGTCGTCGCGGCCGCACAGGACGAGCACCCGCAGCCCGTCGGCGGCCGAGCCGAACGGCGGCGTCGCCTGGCCGATCGACAGCTTCTTCATCACATTCTGCAGCGCCGGCGGCAGGTCCTTGATCGCGATCGCATCGTTGTTCGCGACTTCGGCCCCTAGGTCCTTGGCGACCGCCTCGGCGCGGCCGCAGCCGCCCATCTCCTGCGTCGCTGCGCGGAACTTGGCGACGACCGCCTCGCCCTCGACCTGCGTGATGCCGGCGCGGAGCGGCAGCGACAGCTGCTTGAGGCTGAGGATCGCATCATCGGGATTGCCGGCAAGCACCTGCCGCTTCTCGATCAGCGCCATGATCGCGACGCCGCCGGGCACGGCGATCGGGTCGCTGATAGCGGTCGTCGGATCGCCCGGCGCTAGCTTGGTCACCGTCGGCGCGACGGCGTCGTTGAGCTGTTCGGCGCGAACCCAGCCGAGATCGCCGCCGACGCCGGCGGTCGAGGCTTCCGAGAATTGGCGGGCGTAGGCGACGAACGACGCGCCGCCGCGAATCTGACCGACGATGCGGTTGGCATCGTTCATCACCCGGCTTTCGGTTTCCGGCGTCGCCGTCAGGAAGATTTCGCCGACGTGATACTCGTCCTTGCCCTTGGCCGCGGTCAGCTTGGCGATGAGCGCCTTGACCTCGTCGTCGCCGACGTTGACCTGCGGCTCGACCTTGCGGCGGAGCAGCTTGCTCCACGCGAGTTCGCCGCGGATCTGGTTCTTGATCGACTGCGGCGACGAGCCGGATTGCCGCAGGAAGTCGACGAAGGTGCCGTTGGCCTGCTTGAAGTTGTTGGCGACACGGTTGTACGCCGTGTCGACCTCGGCGTCGGTCACCTTGATGTCGGCGCTCGCCGCCTCCTGGATTTCGAGCTTCTCGTCGATCAGGTTGCGCAGCACCTGCAGGCGGAGCCGGACCTTTTCCTCGGGATCGATCTTGCCGCCGTTCGCCGCGATGACGAGGTTGAGGCGCTGCTCGACGTCAGTGTCGGTAATGACGTCGCCGTTGACGATCGCCGTCGCCTTGCGGATGTTGGGGCTGAAGTCGGCCAGCGCCTGTGCGTCCGGCAGCTGGAAGGCGGCGTCGGGCGAGTTGTCGACCGGCGGCGCGTCCTGCGCCACCGCGGGCAGGGTCAGTCCGCAGAACCCGGCGAGCGCAACCGCCAGCGACTTACGCAATCTCATCAATATCTCCTGGAGGCCCCGCCGCCTCCGGTGAAGGGCTCGTGGGCCTTTACACACGGTTAGCGCGATCCGCAAAGTATAGGCACTTCTGCGCTGAACGGGCGATTACCGGCCGAGGTTCTTGAACGCGATGGTGAAGATATAGCTGTTGCCGGCGCGGAAATCGCGGTCGGAGATATAGTCGCGGCGCCAGCTCACACCGAAGCGGAAACACTCGTCCTCGTACTGCACGCCGATGCGGTGGCGGATCGGCTGATAGCCGTCGGCCGTCGTCGTCGGCTCCTGCGATTTCGTCGTCAGGTCGATGATGACCGAGCCGAACGCCGACCAGAAGCGGGCCAGCGCGACCCGCGCGCCGACGCGGAGTTCGGTGAAGTCGCGCAGGTCCTCGAGAACGATATTGCGGTTGAGATAGGCGTATCCGACGGTCAGATAGGTCTGCGCGGTGCCGGCGGTGACGTCGATCTCATTGCGGCGCAGGTCACCGCTCTTACTGTCGATGCGGAAGCGGTTGGTTACTGAAAGCAGGTCACCGTACTCCAGCGTGACGCGCCCGACGATGTCCGAAAACTGGCCCGACAGCCCCGTACCCTGCAGGAACGGCGTATTGCCCGAGCCGTCGAGCCGGACGCTCTCGCCGATCTCGCTGGTGATCGCGAGGCGCGGCCGGGTGAAGCCGTATTGCAGGCCGTAGGTCACTCGCGTTCCGCTTTCGAAGCGGTCGTAGCCGCTGAAGCGGTTGAGCGAGAACAGGTTGGTGTCCTCGAGGTCGACCGAGCGCGAATCCTCGTTGGGCACGCCGCGGTTGAGGTGGAGCGGCGCGGCGACCAGCTGGACGCGCGGCGTGATGGTCTGCGTGCCGCCGAGCAGCGGGCCGGTGAATGGCCACTCGACGTCGACCGCGGCGAGCGCGATGCCGCGCGCCTGGAATCCTGGCTCGCCGGCATAGGCCGGCAGCGTCGCTCCGGCGGAATTAACCGTGTCGTACACGTCGCCACGCAGCAGCGCCGTGCCGGTTACCCGCTGGCCGAGTCCGGTCAGCCAGCTCCGCGACCATTGGCCCTGCAGCGTGCCACGCTGGATGTCCTGCCCGTGGATGCGGAACAGGTTGAGCGTGTTGGCCGTGACCTCGAGCTGGCCGCCGAACAGTTTCTCCTCCGGCCGCCAGTCGTAATCGATCACCGGCAGGACGATGGGGGTGGTGTCCGGCCCCTTGTCGGCGCGCAGGTTCTGGAAGCCCCAGCCGGCGATCGACAGATAGGAATTCTCCCGAAACCGCTCGAGATTATACGTGCTGCGCAGCGTGTCGTCATAGTCGAGGCCGTAGCGGCGGTCGAACGTATCGTCGCTGGTCAGCCGCACGAGAAAGGTCGAGCGCCACTCGTCGTCGTGCTGCAACTGGCCGTTTGCCTCGAAGTAGCCGCGGAAACGCTGGCCGCGGTCGATCGTCGTCACGCCGTCGGGCGCATAGTCGATCACGTCGCCATAGGTCGCATAGGCGCGGAACTGCACCGGGCCGGCGGCGAACAGCTGCCGTCCGCGGATGTCGATCGCCGGCTTGACCTCGCTGAATATCCACGGCTTGACCGTAATGTCGCGGTCCGGGCCGAGATCGATGTGGTACGGTACGCCGACGCCGAAGCCGATCGTGTTGCGCACCTCGACCTCGGGCACGAGGAACCCCGAAGCACGCCCCGAGCTGCCGTCGGGATGCGAGAAGGCGGGCAGGTAGATCACCGGCACGCCGAGAATCTCAACGCGGGCGTTGCGGTACGAGATACGGTGCTTGACCGGATCGTGGGTGATCCGCACCGCCTTGATCGCCCACACCGCGCGCTTCGGGCAGCCGTCGTGGCCCTCGACATGGCACGGCGAATAGATCGCCTCGTTGAGCGTGCTGACGCCGTTGACGCGCACCCCCGATACTGCCGCGAGACGACCGCCGTCCGCCAGCACCAGCAGGATATTGTCGATCGTCCCGTCGCGCAGCGATTCGGTCAGGATGACGCGGTCGCCGAACGCCTTGTTGCCGTCGGGGTCGGTGGTGGCGACGTTGCCGCGCGCCTCGACCTGCCCGCTGACGCGGTTGTAGATCACCGTCTCGGCGGTCAGGTGATAACCGCCGCGGTTAATCGCGACGTGGCCGGTCGCGGTGACGACCTGCTCGTCCTCTGAATAGTCCATGGCGTCGGCGGCGAAGTCGATGACGTCGCCGGGCTTGGCCAGCGCATCGCCGCGGCCTTCGAGCAACGTCGAAGGGCCCGGGCCCGCCGTCGGCGGCGCGGCCGTCGCGACCGCTGTGACCGGCGTCGCCGGCACCGCCGCCGCCACGGCCGGCAGCGGCACGATGAGACCGGCGAGAAGGGCGTAACGGAGAGGCAAGCGGTACTTTCGCGTCGGGGTGCGGCGTGAAGCCCAAGTCCATACGGCGGGGGTCGCGCGGTCGCAAGGCGAGGGGTCGCAGGGCCGGTACAAGGAGCCGGCCCGCGACGCGGCGGCGGTTTGCGCCCCCGTCGCGGCGGCGCTAGACCCCGGTGGATACGAAAGGAAATCCATGAAAATCACCTTCGCCGCCACTGCGCCCGCCGGGCCGAGCGCCCTCGTCGTATTCGCCGCCAAAGGCGCGGCGCTGAGCGGCGCGGCGGCGCTGCTGAACGACGCTGCCGGTGGCGCGATCGCCCGCGCGCTGGCGACGGCGCGCTTCGACGGCGAGGCGGCGGCCATCGTCGAACTGTTCGCCCTGCCCGGCACGACGGCGACGCGGGTGCTGGTCGTCGGCCTCGGCGTCGCCGACAAGGCCGATGCCGCGGTGTTCGAGAAGGTCGGTGGGGCCATCGCGGCGCGGCTGCTGACCAGCGGCGAGACGGACGTGACGGTCGATCTCGGCGGCGTGACGGCCATCGCGCTGCCGCTCGCCGACGCCGCGGCGCGGCTGGCGCACGGCGCGACGCTGCGCGCCTACCGCTTCGACAAGTACCGCACGACGATGAAGCCGGCGCAGAAGCCGACGCTAGCCGGGATGGCGATCGTCGGTGCCGGTACGCCAGCCGACGATCTCGCCGCGCTCGCCGCCGGGGTCGCCCTGACCCGCGACCTCGTGTCGGAGCCGGCCAACATCATCTATCCGGAAAGCTTCGTCGATCGGGTCCGTGCGACCGCCCCCGAGGGGCTGATCGTCGAGGCGTTCGGCGAGGCGGAGATGACGACGCTCGGCATGGGCGCGCTGCTCGGCGTCAGCCAGGGCTCCGAGCGCGAGGCGCAGGTCCTGACGATGCGCTGGAACGGCGACGGCGACGCCACTCCGCTCGTCCTCGTCGGCAAGGGCGTGACGTTCGACACCGGCGGCATTTCGCTCAAGCAGCCGCCGGGCATGGAGGACATGAAGTGGGACATGGGTGGGGCCGGCGCGGTCGCCGGCGCCCTCCATGCGCTCGCCGCGCGCCAGGCGAAGGTCAACGTCATCGGCGTCTGCGGGCTGGTCGAGAACATGCCCGACGGCAAGGCGCAGCGCCCCGGCGACGTGGTCACCAGCATGTCGGGACAAACCATCGAGGTGATCAACACCGATGCCGAGGGGCGGCTCGTGTTGTGCGACGTGCTGTGGTGGGCGCAGGAGACGTTCAGGCCGGCGGTGATCGTCGACCTAGCGACGTTGACCGGCGCGATGATCGTCAGCCTCGGCCACGAGCGCGGCGGGCTGTTCGCCAACGACCACGGCCTCGCCGCCCAGCTGAGCGCCGCCGGCGACGCCACCGGCGACCTGCTGTGGCGCATGCCAATGGGCGAAACCTATGACAAGCTTATCGATTCGCCGATCGCCGACATGAAGAACGTCGGCCCGCGCGAGGGCGGCTCGATCACCGCGGCGCAGTTCATCGGCCGCTTCATCAAGCCCGGCGTCAAATGGGCCCACCTCGACATCGCCGGCATGGTGTGGGCGGCGAAGGACGGCGCGCTGTGGGCCAAGGGCGCGACGGGGTACGGCGTGCGGCTGCTGGAGAAGTTCGTCGCCGATAATTTCGAGAAGAGCTAAGGGGTTGATCGCAAATTGTCGATCGACATCAACTTCTACCAGCTGGCCGCCCGGCCGCTCGACGCCGTCCTGCCCCGCCTGCTCGACAAGGCGCTCGCGGCGGGCTTCCGTGCCGTCGTCCGGACGGGCGATGCGGCGCTGCTCGCCCGGCTCGACGCGGCGCTGTGGACCTATGACGCGGCGTCGTTCCTGCCGCACGCGGTCGATGGGCCGCACGCCGCGGCGCAGCCGATCCTGCTGACCGCGGGCGACGGTGCGGCGAACGACGCCGACCTCCTCGTGGCTATCGACGGGGTGCTGCCGGGCGACCTAAGCCCTTATAAGCGAGCGCTTTACCTGTTTGATGGTGGCGATCCGGTGGCGCTCGACCTCGCCCGTCGCCAGTGGCGGGCGCTGCGGGAGCGCGACGACGTCACCCCGGTCTACTGGCGCGAGGACGATGCCGCGCGGTGGGAGAAGGCGGCGTAGCTTGCCTTATCGACCGCCCGCCGATAGAGCGGCGGCGCTTTCCCCCCTTCCAGCCGCGCACCCGGAGACCCCATGGCCACCGAACGGACCTTTTCGATCATCAAGCCCGACGCGACGCGCCGCAACCTGACCGGCGCGATCAATGCGATGATCGAGGCGGCCGGCCTGCGGATCGTCGCGCAGAAGCGCCTCCAGCTGACGGTGGCTCAGGCCGAGGGCTTCTACGCCGTCCACAGGGAACGCGGCTTTTTCAACGACCTGGTCGCCTTCATGGTCTCCGGCCCGGTCGTCGTCCAGGTGCTCGAGGGCGACAACGCCGTCCTCGCCTACCGCGAGATCATGGGCGCGACCAACCCGGCCAACGCCGCCGAGGGCACGATCCGCAAGGTCCACGCCGAATCGATCGAGGCGAACAGCGTCCACGGCTCCGACAGCGCCGAGAACGCCGCGAACGAAATCGGTTACTTCTTCGCGCAGACCGAGATCACCGCATAGCGTTGACTTTGCTGGTCCCGCCGCGGAGCCGCCGCGGTACCACGCGCGCATCACATCGGGTCACCGCCGCACCACGACCGCAACAACGACGAACCAGATGCGCTCCACCCGCGCGGGCGGCGGGCAGGTGCCGCCGCCGGTGCGACCCATGCGGCACTCGCGCGTTTGGCGACCGACGCGACGGCCATCCGGTCGCCGCGACCGGAGAGTTCGCCGATGGACATCACCCGCCTGATCCTCGACGACCATGCCGAGCAGCGCCGGCTGTTCGCCATCCTCGAGGAGATCGACCCGGCCGACACTGGCAGCCTGACCGCCGTCTGGCGGCGGCTCGCGGCGTTCCTCGAAGTCCATGCCGAGACCGAGGAGCGCGTCTTCTATCCCGAACTCCTCCGCGTCGGGCAAGCAACCGGCCACGATGCCGTTCCCGAGACGCTTGACGCAATCAAGGACCACAACGAAATCCGCGACGCCGTCGCGGCGGCGCACGCGCAGACCGTCGGCAGTCGCGACTGGTTCGCCGCGGTGGCTGCCGCCAACAAGGCGAACAGCGACCATATGGCCGAGGAGGAGCGCGAGGGACTGACCGACTTCCGCCGCGACGCCCCGGTCGACCTGCGCCACGCGCTGGCGGTGCGGTTCATCGCCTACGAGACGGCGAACAACGCCGGGGTGATGGCGGTCGACAAGGACCCGAAGCAATGGGTCGCGGCGCATAGTTGAAGGGGAGCGACCCGTCGTCAAACGCGTTGGTCAGCATGAGCGGATGTCAGTGCAGGTCGTTTTCACGAACCGGCATCGGCGGTCTTGAGGCAGATTTGCGGCAAGCTACCCATTATGGGCGCGTCTCGCCCATCCCCGTCAGAACACCATCGCCGCCAGCCGTTTCGGCGCGCTCGCCCGCCAGCTGCGGGTCAGCCAGCCGTCGATATGGTCCCAGTCGACCTCGCCGGTGTCGAGCCTGATGCCGATCCAGCCCGACGGGCCAAGGTACGCCGGGCGGTAGTAGAGGTCGGGGTCGCGTTCGATCAGGCTCGCCTGCTCCTCGACGCCGCTTGCCTTGACCAGCAGCCCGGTGACGCCGTCGTGGTGGTGGTCATGGCTGAAATAAGCGAAGAACTTGCCGCCGCGAACGAAGAAACCGGGTGAGCCGTGGCTGAGCTTCTCGTCCGCCTCGGGCAGGGCCAGCGCCAGCGACCGGACGCGGGCGAGCAGCGCCTCGGGCGTCGTCGCGCTGCCGACCAGTTCGGCGACGACGCGCGGATACAGCTGGTGCTCGGCGTGGAGGACGCGCGCCGCAAGTGTCGCCGGCGTGTCGCCGGGCACGACGGCGACCCGCAGTGCGCCGAGGATCGGCCCGCCGTCGAGGTCGGCGGTGACGAGATGGACCGTCGCGCCGCTCACCGTGTCGCCCGCCGCGAGCACGGCTTCGTGGACGTGCGTCCCCTTGTGCGCCGGCAGCAGCGACGGGTGGATGTTGACCATCCGCCCTGCCCAGCGCGCGACGAAGCCGTCCGACAGCAGCCGCATATAGCCGGCAAGCGCGACATGGGTGACGCGCGCACGGGTCAGTTCGGCGTCGATCAGCGCATCGAACTCGGCGCGGGGGAGGCCGCGGTGATCGCGGGCGAAGGTGTCGATCCCTTCCGCCGCGGCGAGGGCGAGGCCGGGCGCGGCGGGGTTGTTCGAGGCGACGAGGACGACGTCGTAGGGGCTGTCCGGCAGCCGCGAGGCGTAGAGCAGCGCCGCCATGTTGCTGCCGGTGCCGGAGATGAGGATGCCGAGGCGCGCCTTGTCAGGCACCGTGCGTTACTGACCACGCCCCCCGCGCGCTCCACACTTCGTCGGCCCCCGCGACGGTGCAGCCGCGTTCGCCCGCGGTGACCGAGCCAATGCGGTGAACCACTTCGCCGGCTTCGCTCAACTGCGCGCTGAGGTCGTCGACGTGGCTGGCGGCGACGCACAGGACCATGCCGATGCCGCAGTTGAACGTCCGCGCCAGCTCGCCCGGCTCGATCCGGCCCTGCGCCTGCAGCCAGCCGAACAGCGGCGGCAGCGGCCACGTCGCGGCGTCGATCGTCGCATGGCGCCCGGCGGGCAGGATGCGCGGCACGTTCTCGAGCAGGCCGCCGCCGGTGATATGGGCGAGCGCATGGATGCTGCCGGCCTTCAGGTGCGGCAGCAGCGACTTCACGTAAATCCTTGTCGGCGTTAGCAGAGCGTCGCCGAGCAGGTGGTCGATGTCGAACGGCGCCGGGCGGTCGAGCCGCGCGCCGCTGCGCTCGACGAGCGCGCGGATCAGCGAGAAGCCGTTCGAATGTGCCCCCGACGAGGCGAGGCCGAGCAGGACGTCGCCGGCCGCCACGCGGTCGCCGGTCAGCTGGTGGCCACGCTCGACCGCGCCGACGCTGAAGCCGGCGAGGTCGTAGTCGCCGGCGGCGTACATCCCCGGCATCTCGGCCGTCTCGCCGCCGATCAGGGCGCAGCCGGCCAACCGGCACCCATCGGCGATGCCGGCGACGACGCTCGCCGCGACGCCGGTGTCGAGTTTGGCGCTGGCGAAATAGTCGAGGAAGAACAGCGGCTCGGCCCCCTGGACGAGCAGGTCGTTGACGCACATCGCGACGAGGTCGATGCCGACCGTCCCGTGCTTGCCGGTCGCGATCGCCAGCTTGAGCTTGGTCCCGACGCCGTCGTTCGCCGCGACGAGCAGCGGGTCGGTATAGCCCGCTGCCTTGAGGTCGAAGAACCCGCCGAACCCGCCGAGCTCGGCGTCGGCTCCGGGCCGGGCGGTGGAGCGGGCGAGGGGGGCGATCATCTTCACCAGTGCGTTGCCGGCGGCGATCGACACGCCGGCGTCGGCATAGGTCAGGGAGGTGTCGGGTGTCGGGTCGGGCATGGCCGGGTGTTTAGGGGGTGGGCGAGGGGGAGGCAATCGGCGGGCGCGGCCAACGACGATCCTCCCCGCTTGCGGGGAGATGGCACCCGCAGGGTGGCGGAGGGGCGGTTCAGCCGGGCTCGCAGCGTCGGTGCCTGGCTGAACCGCCCCTCCGTCGCGCAAGAGCGCGCCACCTCCCCGTGCCGGGGAGGATCAAGGAAAGGCCGCCCCCGCCGCTACCTTCGCCGCTTCCTTTCCCCCCGCGCTTCCGCCAAAGACGCATCCTATGGTCCGGGTTCCGACATGGTGGCTGCTGCTGCTCGCGATGGCCGCGCCCGTCGCTGCCGCCCCCACCGGCCCCGGGGCGTTCAAGATCACCGGGGTCGCGGTCGATGTC
>CAHJWP010000028.1 GCA_903642255.1 Sphingomonadaceae bacterium
GCGTTGATCAGCGACTGCGCGCCGATGATGCTCCGGGTGCGCCCCGCGCAATTGACGACGATCGTCGTGTCGGGGTCGGGGGCGATCGCGGGCGCGCGCAGAACGAGTTCGGCCCCGGGCACGCTGATGCCACCGGGCAGGCTCATCGTCCGGTATTCGTCGAAACGGCGCGCGTCGAGGATGACGATGTCGGCACGGTCGTCGATCAACGCGCGGACGTCGGCGGCCGATAGAGAGGGTGTATGCCGCCGCGCCTCGACGAGCTCGCCGAACGCCTTGCCGTACGAATTGACGTCCTCGAACAGTTCGAAGCCGGCTGAGCGCCACCCGGCGAGACCGCCCTCGAGTACCGTCACGTCACTATAGCCGAGCGCGGCAAGCATATCGGCCGCCTCGTCGGTTTGTCCGGTGCCGTCATCGTAGAGCACGACCGGCACATCGCGCCGGGGCAGGCGGACGGGAGCCTCGACCGCAAGCCGGTCGAGCGGGATCTGTGCCGCAAACAGCGGATGCCCCCGGGCGAAGGCATCCTCGTCACGGAGGTCGATCAGCGCGATCTCGTGCCGCGCCAGCAGTGCAGCGCGAACGTCCCACGGCGTCGTTGTTCCCGCATCGAGGTGCGGCCCGGCCGCGTTGGCATAGCCCGAGACGAACCGCTTTTCCGTCCCATCAGCATCATAGGTCGCGCGCTCGATCGTGCCGATATCGCCGCCATAGACATGGATGCTGACGGACAACTGGTCGTCGAATGCGTTCGCGACGCGGTGAATGTCGCCGATCAGGGGCGAGACCGCCGAGACGCCGCCGACAGCGAGGATGTCGCTGCCATACGAGGTCAGCGAACCGTCGCGCAACGCGAACGCTTCGTTGCGTTCGGCACCGCGGAGCACCCCGACTAGGCCCCAGGTGCGGTGGTCGTGGACCGGCGTCGCCTGCCCCGGTCCCCAGACAAAGCTGACGACGGTGAACTGGGCCATCGGGTCGCGGTACAGCAGATACTGGCGGTAATGCGTCGGGTCAGAAGCGCTGAACTCGGCCGGTAGCCAGTCGTCGCGCGCAATCAGCGCCGCCAGCAGCGTCGCGCCGCGCCCGAGGATCGTTGCCTCGTCCTGCTCGACCAGCGCGGTAAAGGCGCGAACGAAGCGGCGCAACGGCGCAAGACTCGTCGGGGCGACGATTGGGGTGACCGCGTTCATGACTATTCCGCCGCGATCGCATGGGGGTTCGACCGCGCCGCGACCGCCTCCCGGAACAACGGCAACAGGTTACGGCCATAGTCGACCGCGTCCTCGAGTGGGTCGAAGCCGCGGAACAGGAATTTGGTGATCCCGAGATCGTAATAGTCGAGCAGTGCATCGACCACCTGCTCGGGCGTGCCGACCAATGACGTCGAATTGCCCTGCGCGCCGTTCAACTCGGCGATTTCGGTCCACAGTCGTTTATCACGGACTGCGCCGCCGCGGGCGGTTGCCAGCAGCCGTTGCGCGCCCGTCGCCTCGTTGCGCGACGAGCGCCACGCCGAAGGCGGGCCGTTCGCCCGCAGCGCCTTGGCGTCGGCGAGGATGCGCGCGGCGCGGTCCCAGGCGGCTTCCTCGCTGTGCGCTAAAATCGGGCGCAACGACAGGCTGAACTCGATCTGGTCGGCGCGTCCATGCTCGGCGGCAGCAGCGCGGACCTTGCCGACCGTTTCGCGGACTCCGTCGAGCGTCTCGCCGAACAGCGCGTAGACATCGGCATGCTTGCCCGCGACGGCGATCGCCGCGTCCGACGCGCCGCCGAAGAACACGGGGAGGTGCGGCTGCTGCGGTCGGACGGTCGAGAAATTGCCGCGAACCTTGTAATACGGGCCGTCGTGGTCGAACGGCTTCGGCTCGGTCCAGACTTTCTTGAGCACGTCGATATAGTCATCGGTCCGCGCGTAGCGGTCGTCCTTGCCGAGGAAGTCGCCATCCTTTGCCTGCTCGTCGTCCGAGCCGCCGGTGATGATGTGGACGGCGAGCCGCCCGCCGGAAAACTGGTCGAGCGTCGCGAGCTGTCGCGCGGCCAGCGTCGGTGCGACAAAGCCGGGGCGGTGGGCGAGGAGGAACTTCAGCCGCGTCGTCTTTGCTGCAGCGAAAGCGGCAACCTGGAAGCCGTCTGGGATCGCGCTGTGATAGCCAATCAGGACGCGGTCGAAGCCGCCGTTCTCGTGTGCCAGCGCCAGCGCGGCGGTGTAGCTCGGATCGACCGCCGGTCCGGCGGCGGCGTGGGTTTCCGACGCATATTGCGTCGAGACGAGGCCGAGGATTTCGAGTGCGCTCATACATGGCTCCTGCGGAGGGCCCCGGTGTCGCCGGCCGAGGGCGCGGCAGCGACGCCGAGATGGTGGAGAAGGCGGGTGCGGGCGTCGGATTCGTCGCCGATGCGTCGTGGCCGCTCGGAGGCGACGCGTTCCTCGTGGGCGATCCGTCCGCCATCGAGGACGAGAACGCGGTCGGCGAGCAGCAGCGCCTCGTCGACGTCGTGCGTGACGAGCATCACCGCCGGGTGGTGCGACGTCCATAAAGCGAGTACCAGCGCGTGCATCTTCATCCGCGTCAGCGCGTCGACCGCGGCAAAGGGTTCGTCGAGCAGCAGCAGCTTTGGCTCGCGGACCAGCGCCCGGGCCAGCGCCGCACGCTGCGCTTCGCCGCCCGAGAGCGTCAGCGGCCATGCGTCGAGGCGGTGGCCGAGCCCGACCTCGTGCAGCGCCGCCTCGGCGCGCGCGCGGACGTCGGGACCCTGCAGCCCGAGCGCGACGTTCTTCCACACGCGTTTCCACGGCAGCAGGCGAGCATCCTGGAAGACGACGGCGCGCGACGCCGGTACGTCGACCTCGTCGCCGTCTACATCATCGAGGCCCGCCAGCGTTCGCAGCAAGGTCGTCTTGCCGCTCCCGGAGCGGCCAAGCAGTGCGACGAACTCGCCCGGTGCTATGTCGAGATCGAGGCGGTCGATGACGCGCGTCTCGCCGAAGCCACGACTGAAGCTGCGCAGCCGGACAATGGGTGCGGGCGGCCGTGGCACCGCTGTCGTCAGCGGTTGCCCGTGCGGAAAGTCGAGCAAGGTTGCCATCTTACACCTCCACCAGCCGCGGGCGCCAAGCCAGCGCGCGCCCTTCGACCGCCCGGATCGCAGCATCGATCGCCAAGCCAAGGGCGGCGTAGACGATCAGGCAGACGACGATAATGTCGGTGCGCATGAAATCGCGTGCATTGTTGATCAGATAGCCGAGCCCGGCCGACGCGTTGATCTGCTCGGCGACGACGAGGATCAGGACGGCGACCGACAGGGCATAGCGGAGCCCGACGAGGAGCGACGGCAGCGCGGCGGGCAGGATGACGTGGACGATCAGCCCGACTCGGCCAAGCCCAAAGCTGCGCGCCGCATCGACAAGTCGGACATCGACGCCGCAAATCCCGTTATACAGGTTGAGATAGACTTGGAACATCGACCCGAAAGCGATCAGGGCAATCTTCGGCGTCTCGCCGATGCCGAACCAGACGATGAACAGCGGCGACAACGCGAGGACGGGGAGCGTCCGAAGCATCTGCACCGGGGCGTCGACCGCGACCTCGCCCGGCCGCGACAGGCCGGCGAGGAGAGCAAGGACAATGCCCAGAGTGACCCCGATGCCGAGGCCGGCGGCGACGCGCACCGACGACACGGCAAGGCTTACGGGCAGCTCGCCCGACATCAGCATGTGCCACAGGGTGACGACGACCGCCGATGGTGCGGCAAGTGTGTGCGCCGGGATCACGCCCGACCGCGCGCCTAACTCCCATGCGAGTACGAGGAGCGTCGGCGACAGCCAGCGCGATCGCATCAGGCTCGATGACCAAGAACGGGACGGCACAGCCATCGCTTGGCTCCCACGGCGGAAGTGCCGCGGATCAAAGGTGTCCGACCGCCTCAGCGTTGCAACGGAGTTTTGCCGAACGACCTATGAGGGGAACTTATAAACAGCCGCGGACGTCACCGATCTATTTGAGAACAAACAATATTATGCATCCCATTGCGGCTCGCAACATCTACTTCGCAACGGTCAAGATAAGCTGCGCGAACGATATCCTACTTGCCGAATAGGATATCCGACTGGAGGCGCGCCATGCCGATCAACCTGCCGACGACATTACTGCGCAGCTTTGTCGCAATCGTCGACTCGGGGTCGATGCAGAACGCCGCCGATCAGGTGTTCCTAACCCAATCGGCACTCAGTCTGCAGGTCAAGCGGCTGGAGGAGGCGGTTCAGCAGCCGCTGTTCGGCCGCGAGGGGCGGCGACTGGCACTGACGCCGCCGGGCGAGGTTCTCCTCGAATACGCGAGGCGCATGCTCAGTCTTCACGACGAGGCGATCGCTGCGGTCAGCGCCGGGCAGTTCGCCGGACCGGTGCGAGTCGGCATGGTTCAGGATTTCGCCGAAAGCCTGTTGAGTGGGCTGCTGTCGCGCTTTGCCGGGCTGCATCCTGAGTCGCAGATCTTCGCGCGCGTCGCCGGCACGATCGAACTCCAGACGATGCTCGAGCGTCGCCAACTCGACATCATCCTCGGCTTCGCCGCTGCCGATGCGCCGGAAGCGATCCGCATCACGCCGACCGTCTGGTACGGCAGTGCAGCGCTAACCGAAGGCGCGGTGATTCCGCTTGCCGTGCTGGAAAAGCCGTGCCGCTTCCGCGAGGCGGCAATGCAGCGCCTCGACGCGGCCGGGCGCCGCTACCGCATCGCGGTCGAGACGCCGAACCTGTCGACGCTACGCGCGTCGGTTCAGGCGGGCCTCGGGCTGACCTGCCGGACGCCGCTGTTCCTTCGTGACCTTGCCGTCATCGAGAAGTCGGACCTGCCTTTGCTGCCGTCGGTCGCGTGCATCGTCGAGCAGGGGAGCGCACTCGCTCCCGCGACGGCCCGCCTCGCCGAACTTGCAGCCGAGGTGATCCGCGAGCTTTAATCGTTGAGGGTCGCTCAAGCCGCGCTTTGGTACAACTCGTTATCCGCGTCATTGACGCGCTCGTAGGTTTCGGTCCTGCCACAGGAGCGTTGCCATGACCGAAACTCTGAACGATCAGTTCGCCGTCCTCCACGCCGAGCGTGTCCGGACGTGGGAGCCGTCGCAATTGCAGCGTAACGTCGATCAACGCGCTCGCCTCGTCGCCGCGTTCGATCCCGCCACCATCGTTCGCCCCGGTGACCTAGCACCGGAATTTAGCCTGATCGACACCGACGGCACGGCGCTCGATCTGGCCGCGCTGACGGCGGACGCGCCCCTGGTTCTGGTCTTCTTCCGCCACGCCGACTGCCCGGCGTGCAACCTCGCGCTGCCGTACTACGCACGCACGCTGTACCCACAGCTCGGCACCGCGCGGCTGGTCGCCGTCAGCCCGCAGCTGTCCGAACGGCTGCGCGCGATCCGCGAGCGCCACGCGCTGCCGTTCACCGTCGCCAGCGATCCCGATGGAGCTCTCGCCGCAAAATGGAACATCCGCTTCGACAGCGACGCTGCGACGGTGAAAGGTGCGGCGAACGGCGACTTTCCCTATCCGGCGGTGATCATCGTCGATGAGCGGCAGACGGTCCGCTTCGTCGATGCCAGCCCTGACTGGCTGGTCCGTACCGAGTCACCACGCATTCTCGCGGCGCTGGGCGCGCTGCGCTTTGCCGACGCCGCGTGAGCATCGCTCAAGCGTCCATGACCAACGCTCAACAATTAAGCGCGGCTTGGCCGCCGCGAAGGATTGACCGGTTGTCGGTGAAACCCGCGTCGTCACTGTTGCGGCGATGAGCGACGCGATTACTCTCGACCGCCGCACGGCAATTCTGGCCGGCACCGCCCTGCTCGCCGGGTGCGGGACGGGCGCGGCCTCGCCGCCTCTGATCCGTGCGGCAACTTACAAGGGCGACACCGACATCCGGCTGCGGCTGAAGGCGGCGGGGCTGCACCCCCAAGGCTTCCGCACCGAATACAGCGAGTTCCAGTCGGGGCAGCTGATCATCGAGGCGATGAACGGCGGTAGCATCGACTTCGGCGGCATGAGCGAAATCCCGCCGGTGTTCGCCGCCGCGTCGGCCCACCAGAGCTTCCGCCAGATCGCCGTCCAGCACGGCGACGTCAACAACCAGGTCGTGCTGGTGCCGAAGGGGTCGCGGATCGACTCGCTCGCCGGCCTCAAGGGCAAGCGCGTGGGCTATGTTCGAGCGACGACCTCGCAGTATTTCCTGATCCGCATGCTCGAGTCGGTCGGGCTGACCTGGGCAGACATCACGCCCGTCGCGCTCGGGGTCAGCGATGGCGCGGCTGCGTTCTCGCAAGGCTCGCTCGACGCCTGGGCGATCTACGGCTTTCCGATCCAGCGCGCGCTTGCTACGCAGGGTGCGCGCATTCTGAAGACCGCGCTCGGCTTCCTGTCAGGCAATTACATCGTCGCGGCGCACGTCGACGCGCTTGCCGACCCGGCCAAGGTCAAGGCGATCGGCGCGTATCTCCGCCTCACCCGTCAGGCCTATGCCTGGACCGAAGGCCATCTGTCCGAGTGGATGCCGATCGTCGCCGCCGCTGTCGGGGTGCCGCTACCGTTCGTCGTAGACCAGTTCCGCCGCCGCAGCGCGCCCTACGAGCTCCGCCCGGTGACGCCGGCGGCGATTGCATCGCAGCAGGCGGTTGCCGACCTGTTCACCGCACAGAAGCTGATCGCCCACCGCGTCGACGTCGCCCCGCTGTGGGACGCGCGGTTCAATTCGATCCTCGAGGAGAAGGCCTGATGGCCAGCGTCGCCGCCATTCATTCGCCGCAGCCCGCGCTGCCGGTGCCGCAGGACGTCCTCGACGACCTGACGCGCCGCTTCGCCGCCGGAGCGGCCGCGCTCGACCGCGATGCGGTGTTCCCGCGCGCCAACTTCGACGCGCTGGCGCAGGCCGGACTGATCGGGCTGACCGTGGCGCCCGAACTCGGTGGCCGCGGGGCCGATCTGCGCGAGACGCTGCGGGTGCTCGGCGCGGTGGCGAGGGGCGAGCCGTCGACCGCGCTGATCCTGTTCATGACCTATGGCAACCATCTGTCGCGCGCCCGCACCTGGCCGCGCGCGGTGTACGAGCGGCTGGCGCACGAGGCGGTCGCCGGGCGTGGGCTGGTCGGCGTGCTGCGCGTCGAGCCCGAGCTCGGTACGCCGGTTCGCGGCGGCCTGCCGGCGACGGTCGCACGGAGTACCGCCGATGGCTGGGCGATCACCGGCAGCAAGATCTATTCGACCGGCTCGACCGGACTCGACTGGTTCATCGTCTGGGCGAAGACCGACGAACCCGCGCCGCGCACCGGTCTGTTCCTTGTCGATCCCTCTGCCGCCGGCATCACGATCGACCCCGTCTGGGACCACCTCGGCATGCGTGCGACGGTCAGCCACGAGGTCGTGTTCGACGCGACGCCGGTGACGGCGCTGCTCGATCTGCGGTTGCCTGCCGACTGGGCAGCGGTACCCGGAGACTCGTCGAAGGCGCTGTGGAATGCGCTTGCCATCTCGACGATCTACGACGGCGTGGCGCAGGCGGCGCGCGACTGGCTAGCGAATTATCTCAACGACCGCGCGCCGTCGAACCTCGGTGCGTCGCTCGCCACCCTGCCCCGCGTTCAGGAGAAGTTCGGCGAGATCGAGGCGCTGCTTTACGCTAACCGCGTTCTGATCGCGGCGGCCGCCGCCCGCGTCGATGCCGGCGACCCGCCAACCGCGACGGAGGCCAACCATGTCAAGTATCTGGCGACGAACAATGCGATCCGCGCCGTCGCGATCGGCCTAGAACTGACCGGCAACCCCGGCCTCAGCCGCAGCAACCCGCTCGAGCGCCACTACCGCGACGTCCTGTGCAGCCGGATCCACTCGCCGCAGGACGACACGATTCTGATCGGCGCGGGTAAGGCCGGCCTCGCGCCCCGAACGACGCCGTGAGCCTCGTCATCGCCAGCCAGATGGAGGCGGGGTTCAACGACGCCTTGCGCGACCGCGCGACGCTGCTCGCCGTACCCGAGGACGCGCCGTGGAGCGTGGCGAACGACGCCGACGTCCTGTTGATCCGGCCGACGCCAACCTGGCGTGGCAGCCACGCTCTGCCACGTCCAGCGAGCTGGCCGGGGCGGCTGCGCTGGGTATTCAGTGCTTCGGTCGGCGTCGACTTCTATCCGCCGTGGCTGCTCGATGCACCGCTCGTCACCTGCGGGCGCGGGATCGCCTCGGACGAGATCGCCGACTATGTGATCGCCGCGATCTACACGCGAACCAAGAACCTCGATAGCGTCCGTGCCCGTTCGCTCGGCGAATGGCGACAGGCTCCGCTCGGTCGCGTCGCCGGCACGACCCTAGGCATCGCCGGCCTCGGCGCGATCGGCACCGCGGTTGCCCGCCGCGCGCTCGCGCTCGGCATGCGCGTCACCGCCGCGCGCCGCCGCGACCTGCCGAGCCCGGTTCCAGGGGTCGAACTGCTCGCCGATCTCGGCGCGGTCGTCGCCTCGGCCGACCATCTCGTTCTCGCGCTGCCGGGAACGGCGGCGACGCGCAACGTCATCGATGCCGCCATGCTCGGCCGCGCCCGCCCCAACGCGCACCTGATCAACGTCGCGCGCGGCTCGGTGCTCGATCACGACGCGCTGGTCGCCGCGCTCGACGCCGGGCGGCTCGGTTTCGCGACGCTCGACGTCACCGAGCCCGAACCGCTGCCCGCCGACCACCGGCTATGGACGCACGACCGCGTCCGCCTGACCCCACATGTGGCGTCGAACTACACTGAGGTGCGGCCGGCGCTGTACGCCGCGATCCAGAGCAACCTCGACCGCTTCGTCCGCGGTGAAACGCCTGACGACGTCGTCGATCCCGTCTTCGGTTATTGAGGAGCCGCGCCGATGAACCACGTCCCTGACCAGACCGCGTTCCGACTTCGCGCCGAACCGCCGCGCGCGTCGATCGAGGCGGAACGGCTTTACCGCAAGCAGCGCCTCGCCGCCGGCTACCGGATTTTCGCGCAAAAGGGTTACGACCACAGTCTCGCCGGACACATCACCGCGCGCGATCCCGAGTACGAGGACCGCTTCTGGGTGGCGCCAATCGGCCCGTGGTTCGGCCATATCCGCGTCTCTGACCTCGTCCTCGTCGATCACGACGGCCACCTCCTCGCCGGCGAGGGGCCGATCAACCAGGCGGGGTTCGCGATCCATTCGGCGATCCACAAGGCGCGCCCCGACGTCGTCGCCGCGGCGCATTCGCACTCGATCCACGGCAAGGCGTGGTCGACGCTCGGCCGCCTGCTCGATCCGATCAGTCAGGACGCGTGCTTCTTCTACGAACAGCACGTCCTGTTCGAGGTGTTCAGCGGCATCGTCCTCGACACGTCGGAGGGCGAGCGGATCGCCGCCGCTTTGGGCGACAAGCGCGCCGCCATCCTGCAGAACCACGGCATTCTGACTGTCGGGGCTAGCGTCGACAGCGCGGTCGCGAGCTACGTCAGCATGGAGAACGCCTGCCAGACGCAACTGCTCGCCGAGGCGGCGGGAACGATCAAGCCGATCAGCCCCGAGATCGCGCGCTACACCGCGAACCAGATTGGCGGTAGCGACCCCGGCGCGTTCGGGTTCCGCCCGCTGTATGAGCGTATCGTCCGTGAACAACCCGACCTGCTCGACTAGGAAACTGACATAGATGACGGACGGTCATGGCGAACATGACTATTACTGAACAAATTACTGCTAGTCCGAATGATAGAATAGGGCAGTTGTCGATAGTCTGACCGTTTGGCTTGTTGTCTGTCTTGAACGACAGAGGCCAGCCAGTGAAACCAGCATATCTTCTTCGTACTGCCGCTCTTGCTACGCTGACGACCGGCAGCATCGCCGGCGCGCAGACGATCGCGCTAGCCGATGCCGGACCCACGGCCGGTGCTGCCGCGGCGGACGTCGGCGGTGAGATCATCGTCACCGCCCAGCGGCGCGCGACCGACCTCGAGAAGACGCCGATCGCGATCTCGGTCTTCGTGGGTCAGACGCTTGCCGACAAGGATATTCGCGACGTCCGCGATCTCGCCGGCCAGGTGCCCAACCTGTTCGTGCCGCGCACCTCGATCAGCCACACGACGCAGACGTTCGCGCTCAGGGGCATCGGCGAGGTCGATCCGATCCAGGAACCGGTGCTCGCCGTCTATGTCGACGACGTCTACATCCCGCGACAGATCGGCTCGATGGTCGAGTTCAACGACCTCGAGCGGATCGAGGTGCTGCGCGGGCCGCAGGGCACGCTTTACGGTCGCAATTCGAGCGCCGGCGCGTTGCGGATCATCACGCGTGACCCCGACCAGACGTTTCGGCTGAACACCGAGGTCGGTTACGGCAGCTTCAACGAGGTCGATGCCCGTGCCTTGGTCAGCGGGCCACTGAGCGACACGCTTGCCGCCAGCCTGGCATACATCCACCACAGCCGCGACGGCGTCACCCACGACCCGACGCTCGGCCACGACGTCAACCGGATCGATGTCGACGCGGTGCGCGCCAAGCTGCGCTGGACGCCGTCGGACAAGCTGGACGTGCTCGCAACGGTCAACGTCGTACGCGATCGATCGGACTCCCGAAGCTATATTCCGGTCAGTCAGCCCGGCGTCGCGTTCGACCGGCGGACGTCCTACTCGGAAGTCGAGCCGGTGCAGGACCTCGACGGTCAGTCGGCGTCGCTCAGGATCAAGTATGCGCTCTCGCCGAAACTCAACGTCAAGTCGATCAGCGCGATCGGCGGCTTCGACCTCGACCCAGTCTACTACGACAACGACGGCCAGTCGGCGCTCATCCAGAAGAACCTGATCCATTATCAGGACCGCTACGCGACGCAGGAGCTGCAGCTCAACGGCGACTTTGGTGCGCTGACCTTCACCAGCGGGCTGTTCTATCTGCATGAGAACTTCTTCGTTGAACGCGACGGTTTCACCCGCGCTGGCGTCGCGGTTGCTGCCCCAATCACGGCGCTGCGCGCACGCAACAATACCGTGACCGATGCCTACGCCGCCTTCGGCGAGGCAACCTATCGCTTCAGCCCCGTGTTCAGCGTCACCGGCGGCCTGCGCTATACGATCGAGCACAAGGACTTCGCCTTCAACAACAAGGTTCTCGACCTCAATCGCAACCCGATCGCCCAATCGATCGCTGGCGAGGCGAACGCGACCTTCCGCGCCGCGACGCCCAAGGCGTCGCTCCAGGCGCAGTGGACGCCGACGGTGTTGCAGTACGTCAGCTATTCGCGCGGCTTCAAATCAGGCGGGTTTGACAATCGCGCGACGCGGCTCGACCTCGCGACGCTGCCGTTCGCCCCGGAGAAGGTCAGCACCTACGAGACGGGGCTCAAGACGACGTGGTTCGACAAGGCGGTGCGCGCCAACCTCGCGGCGTTCTACAACGATTACCGCGACCTGCAGGTGTCTTTCTTCGATCCCGTCTACAACGGCACCCGGCGCGGCAACGCCGGTAAGGCGCACACCTGGGGTTTCGAGCTAGAGACAAACGCGACGCTGACGAAGCAGCTCAGCGCGCAGCTCAACGCCGGGTATCTGCGGGCGATCTACGACGATTATCAGGGTGCCAATGGCCCCGGCACCAATGCCAACGGCAACACGCTCATCAATGCCCCGCGCTGGTCGCTGTCGGGAGGAGGGGCTTACGAGCTGCCGCTCGGCCGCGCCGGTAGCGTCCGCTTCGCTGCCGACGCGCAATATCAGTCGGCGATTTACACCTCGGCGCTCAATAGACCCCAGGATCGATCGCCGGGTCAAACGTTCGTCAACTCGACCATCACCTGGACCACGCCCAATCCGCACGTCGCTGTCGCCGCCTCGGTTCGCAACGTGTTCAACTCGGAAAAGCCGGTGTCGTCGTCGTACACCCCATCCATCGGTGCCTACTACCTGAACTTCCCGGATCCACGAACAGTGCTCGTGACTCTTCGGTTCAACCAATAGGCGAACGAGTGGGCACGTCAGCTATTTGACACGCGCGCGCCCCAGAAGGAAGATATTTTTCCGACATCTTGATTATGCGCAAGCTGACATACCGCATGGGTGCTTTGGATGGCGACGCGACGCAACACGAGTCTTGCGATGGAAGCAAGCAGCTCAACAAATTGCGCGTTTACGCGCCGTGCCAAAATCGCTCGACTGGTCGCGCTGGCTCGCGAGATGCTCGACGGCGATGACGAGCAGATCGTCGGAGATTACCTCAGTCACGCCCTTGGTGCGCTCCACCGCATAACCGAGTCGGCAACGGCGGAGCGACGCTAGCCAAACTAGGCCAAGAGATTCTGCGCGTCGGCGATCCAGCGGCTCCCCGCCCACACCGCTATCTAGCCACTCGCCGCCGCCGCTACGAACGCGTAAATCTGCTGTTGTGACCGCCTGAATTTCCCATTCTTTACCTGTCTCCATCGCCGGTCCGCCCGGCCCGGAGACGAAGTGACCCAGCCCTCGATCCTCGTTCAGCAGCGCGGCACCGCGATGCTCAGGAGCGCGCTCGGACCGGCGATCGGTGCTTGGCTCGCCGACGGCAACGTCGCTGAGGTGATGCTCAACGCCGACGGCAAAGTCTGGGTTGACCGGTTAAGCGACGGAATGGCCGATACGGGTCAGCGGCTGGCGCCCGCACAGGCAGAGCGGATCATCCGACTGGTCGCGCACCATGTCGGAACCGAGGTCCATGCCGGCAGTCCGCGCGTGTCAGCGGAGCTGTCGGAAAGTGGCGAGCGCTTCGAGGGCCTGCTGCCGCCGGTCGTGACCGCGCCGGTGTTCTCGATCCGGCGCCCGGCGAGCCTGCCGCTGGCGCTGGCCGACTATGTCGCGGCTGGAGTTATATCAGCCGCCCAGGCGGCGGCCCTCACCCAGGCGGTTCGCGACCGCGCCAACATCCTCGTCGCCGGCGGCACCTCGACCGGCAAGACGACACTGACCAACGCGCTTCTCGGCGTCGCGGCAACCACCGGCGACCGGATCATCCTGATCGAGGACACGCGCGAGCTGCGCTGCGACGCAGCCAACGTCGTTGCGCTGCGGACCGCGCCGGGCGTTACCCTCGGCGATCTCGTGCGCTCGAGCCTGCGGCTGCGGCCTGACCGTATCCCGGTCGGCGAGGTGCGCGGAGCCGAAGCCCTCGATCTCCTCAAAGCCTGGGGTACCGGTCATCCCGGCGGGATCGGCACCATCCATGCCGGCACCGCCAGCGCAACCCTTCACCGGCTCGAGCAGCTGATCCTCGAAGCCGTGCCGAGCGTGCCGCGCCCGCTGATCGCTGAAACGATCGACGTCATCGCCGTGCTGACTGGCCGCGGCAGCCAGCGCCGCCTGACCGAGCTTGTCCGCGTCGACGGTCTCGACGCGCACGGCAGCTACCGCCTCGTCCCCCTCACACCCCCGACCGGAGATCACGCATGACTTGCCGTCTTCCTTTCCGTCGCGCCGCCGCCCTCGCCATCGGCCTGACCTACACCTTGCCGGCGTGGGCCGCGGGCTCGAACATGCCGTGGGAGACCCCGCTCCAGTCGATCGTTGACTCGGTCCAGGGTCCGGTCGCCAAGGTCGTCGGCGTCATCATCATCGTCGTCACCGGGCTGACGCTGGCGTTCGGCGACTCGTCGGGCGGGTTTCGGCGGCTCGTCCAGATCGTCTTCGGCCTGTCGATCGCCTTTGCCGCCTCGTCGTTCTTCCTCAGCTTCTTCAGCTTCGGCGGCGGGGCGCTGGTCTAATGGAAACTGACCTGCCCGGGTTCACGGCACCGGTCCATCGCGCCTTGGCCGAACCGATCCTGCTCGCTGGCGCGCCGCGCGCGCTGGCCATCGTCAACGGCACGCTCGCCGCGGCGATCGGCATCGGCCTCCACCTGTGGGTGATCGGGCTGATCATGGCCGTCGTCGGTCACGGCCTCGCGGTCATGGCGGCACGTCGCGACGCGCAGATCCTGCCCGTCGCGCGGCGCCACCTCGCACTTCCCCACCTGTTCGAAAGCTGACGCTGATGATGTTCCTGCGCGAACATGCCCGCCGCCCGTCGCGGCTCGCCGACTTCCTGCCGTGGGCAGCGATGATCGCGCCCGGCATCATCCTCGACAAGGACGGCAGCCTGCAACGGACCGCGCGGTTTCGCGGGCCCGATCTCGACAGCGCTACGCCGGCGGAGTTGCTGGCGACCTCGGCGCGGCTCAATAGCGCGCTGAAGCGGCTTGGCACCGGCTGGGCGATCTACGTTGAGGCGCAGCGCAAGCCGTCGCCGGGCTATCCCGTCTCGAATGGGTTCGCCGATCCGGTCTCGGCGCTGATTGACGCCGAGCGGCGGGACGCGTTCGAGGGTGGCGACATCACCCAGCCCAACCTGACCAGCATCTATTATCTGACCCTGCAGTGGCTGCCGCCGGCCGACGACGCGGCGCGCGCCCGCAGCTGGCTGTTCGTCGGCGGAACGGACAGCGCTGCGGCGGCGGCCGACCATCTCGCCGACTTCCAGCGGGAGACGAACCGCGTCCTCGACATGATCGAAGGGGTGATGCCGGAAGCGGCGTGGCTGTCGGCGGACGAGACACTGACCTATCTCCATTCGACGATCTCGACGCACGACCAGCGCATCGTCCTGCCCACGACGCCGATGCACCTCGACGGGCTGCTCGCTGACGAAACGTTGCTCGGTGGGCTGACGCCGCAGCTCGGGACCAAGCACCTGCGTACCCTGACCATTACCGGCTTCCCAGCGGTGACCGTTCCCGGCATGCTCGACGACCTTAACCGGCTCGGCTTCGCCTATCGTTGGACCATCCGCGCGATCTGCCTCGACAAGGTCGCGGCGCAGAAGATGCTGACGCGCATCCGGCGGATGTGGTTCGCTAAGCGCAAGAGCCTCGCGGCGATCGTCAAGGAGGTAATGACCAACGAGGCGAGCGTGCTGGTCGATAGCGACGCCGCGAACAAGTCGGCGGAGGCCGATGCGGCGCTCCAGGAGCTAGGCGCCGATCTTGCCGGGTTCGCCTATGTGACGACGACGATCACGGTGCTCGGCGATACGCCGCGCGACGCCGATCTGCGGCTGAGCGCGATCGAGAAGGTCGTCCGCGGCCGCGACTTCGCGTGTATCCCCGAGTCCTTGAACGCGATCGAAGCATGGCTCGGGTCGCTGCCCGGCAACCCCTATGCCAACGTCCGTCAGCCGCCGATCTCGACGCTCAACCTCGCCCATATCATGCCGGTGTCGGCGGTTTGGGCCGGTCCCGACCGCGACGCCCATCTCGGTGGCCCGCCGCTGTTCCATGCGCGGACGCAAGGATCGACCCCGTTCCGCTTTTCGCTCCACGTCGGTGACGTCGGCCACACGCTGGTGGTCGGCCCGACCGGTGCTGGAAAGAGCGTGCTGCTCGCGCTGATGGCGCTCCAGTTCCGCCGCTACGCCAGCGCGCAGGTCTTCGCGTTCGATCATGGCGGGTCGATCCGCGCGGCGACCCTCGGGGTCGGCGGCGAGTGGCACGATCTCGGCGGGTCGCACGGCGGCGATGCACCCGTCTCACTCCAGCCGCTGGCACGGATCGACCAGCCCGACGAGCGCGCGTGGGCGGCCGACTGGCTCGCCGCGATCCTCGCGCGCGAAGGGTTCGCGGTCACCCCCGAACTCAAGGATCATCTGTGGACCGCGCTCGGCAGCCTCACCGACGCGCCGCTCACCCAGCGCACGCTGACCGGCCTGTCAGTTCTGATCCAGGCCAGCGGGCTCAAGCGCGCTTTGACTCCGTATACGCTTGCCGCACCGTATGGGCGACTGCTCGACGGCGACCATGAGGCGTTCGGGACGAGCGATGCCCAGGCGTTCGAGACCGAGGGGCTGATCGGCACGCCGGCTGCGCCGGCGGTGCTCGCCTATCTGTTTCACCGGATCGGTCGCCGCCTCGACGGTCGGCCGACCCTGATCCTGATCGACGAGGGCTGGCTCGCGCTCGACGATCCGCTGTTCGGCCGCCAGCTCAAGGAGTGGCTGAAAACGCTGCGCAAGAAGAACGCCAGCGTCGTTTTCGCCACACAGAGCCTCGCCGACATCGAGGGCAGCGCAATCGCGCCGGCGATCATCGAAAGCTGCCCGACGCGGCTGTTCCTTGCCAACGAGCGCGCGCTCGAGCCGCAGATCGCCGGCATCTACCGGCGGTTCGGCCTCAACGACCGCCAGATCGAGATCATCGCCTCAGCGACGCGGAAGCGCGACTATTACTGCCAGTCGGCCGCCGGCAACCGGCTGTTCGACCTCGGGCTGGGCCCGGTCGCGCTGGCGTTTACCGCCGCCGCGTCACGACGCGGTATCGCCGCGATCGGCGCGCTGTTCACCGAGCACGGGGCCGATGGCTTTGCCGCGGCGTGGCTGCGCCACCGCGGCCTCGAGTGGGCCGCCGACCTCGTCGCCACTGACAGCGGGCTTTCCCCCGAGCCCACCGAAAAGGAGACCGTCGCATGAATCGTCGTCATCGCTTGTCCGCGCTTGCCGCGGGCGTCGCCTGGTTGTCGTTGACCGTCGGAGCTCCAGCGAGCGCCCAGTTCGGCGGGATCGTGTTCGATCCCAGCAACTATGCGCAGAACGTGCTAACCGCCGCGCGGTCGCTCCAGCAGATCAACAACCAGATCACCAGCCTGCAGAATCAAGCGCAGGGTCTAATCAACCAGGCGAGGAATCTCGCCGCGCTGCCGACCAACACGCTGTCGGGCATCCAGCAGTCGCTCAACCGCACCCGCGCACTGATCGCCCAAGCCCAGCAGATTGCGTACAACGTCCAGGACATCGACCGGGTGTTCGCCGCGCGCTACCCGAGCGGCAGTCTCGCCGGCACCTCGTCGGCGACGCTCGTCGCCAATGCTGACGCCCGCTGGCACGACGCGGTCGGCTCGTTCCAGGACTCGCTCCACACCCAGGCGACGATCGTCACCAATCTCGACGATACGCGCGCGCAGGTCAGCACGCTGATCGGCGCCAGCCAGACCGCGACCGGCGCGCTCCAGGCGGCGCAGGCCGGCAACCAGCTCGTCGCCCTGCAGACGCGCCAGCTTGCCGACCTGACCGCGGTGATCGCGGCGCAGGCGCGCGCCGCGAGCCTCGGTGCCGCGCGCGCCGCCGCCGACGAGGCGCAGGGCGTCGAGCAGACGAAACGGTTCCTCGCGCCGGGCCCGGCCTATGTCGCGCAATCGGTCACGCTGTTTCAATGACCGGGGAGCGCGAGGGCATGATGCCTCCAGCCCCGCCAGCTGCTGGCCGGTCGCGCTGGCGCGGAGTCGCGGCCGCGGTCGTGATCGCGGTGTCGGGCGCGCTTGCGCTGGCGGCGCTTCATCGACCGGCAGCCGACGGCAGCCGCTATGCCGTCGTCGAACAGGAGGCGGCCCCACCTGTCGCGCCGCCCGATCCCCTGGCCGCGGAGCTGCTCCGCTGCCGGACCCTGCCGCCACAGATCGACAACCCCGCCTGCCGCATGGTGTGGGAGGAGAGCCGCCGCCGCTTCTTTGGCGAAAGCCGCCGCGGGCTCGCGCCGAGTGATTTGCCCACGCCACCGTCGTCGATCGCCGCGCCGATCGATGCGCCGCCTGCCACGGAGCGCTGAGCGATGGGCGGCACGGGCGTCATCGATGGCTTCCTCGACACCTTTGCGCGCTACATCGACAGCGGGTTCGGACTGATCCACGGCGACGTCGGCTTTCTCGCCGGCGCGCTGATCGTCATCGACGTGACCCTCGCCTTCCTGTTCTGGACGTGGGGCGAAGGCGAGGACATCGTCGCCCGGCTCGTCCGCAAGACGATCCAGGTCGGCTTCTTCGCCTTCCTGATGGGCAACTGGAACGGCCTAGCCAAGATCATCTACCTGAGCTTTTCGGGGCTTGGCCTAAAGGCGGCGGGTTCGGGCAACGCGAGCGACCTGCTTCATCCGGGCCGCATCGCGCAGATCGGGATCGACGCCGGCCAGCCGCTGCTCGATCAGGCCGCCACGCTTGGCGGCTTCCCAGGCATCGTCGTCAACTTCGTCCAGATCGCGGTGCTGTGCCTCGCCTGGGCGATCGTCTGCCTCGCCTTCTTCATCATCGCCATCCAGCTGTTCGTCACGCTGATCGAGTTCAAGCTGGTGACGCTCGCCGGGTTCGTCCTCGTGCCGTTCGGCCTGTTTGGCCGCACCGCATACTTTGCCGAGCGCGTGCTGGGCAACGTCATGGCAACCGGCATCAAGGTGCTCGTCCTCGCCGTCATCATCGGCATCGGCTCGACGATCTTCAACACCTTCATCGTCAACTTCGGCGGCACACCGCCGACGCTCGAGCAGGTCGCGTCGATCGCGCTCGTCAGCCTGACCCTGCTCGGCCTCGCCATCTTCGGTCCCGGCATCGCCGGCGGGCTGATGTCGGGCGGCCCCCAGCTTGGCGCCGGTGCGGCGATCGGCACCGGCCTCGTCGTTGCCGGCGTCGGCGCGGCTGCGGGGGCTGCTGGCCTCGCGACGCGCGCCGGCGCCAG
>CAHJWP010000029.1 GCA_903642255.1 Sphingomonadaceae bacterium
GCCTGCTCCTCCTCATCGGTGGTCACACAGCCGGAAAACTCTCATTCAAACCGGAGGAAGAAAACGGGGGGACGTCAACAAGGCGGCCATTGCTCGCTATGGCCGCCGTTAGCCCTCCTCGCCCATCAGCCCCCATAAAGTCGTGTAAGTAGAGGCCGGGCGTCCCGCGCGAGGCGCGGCCGCGCTCTACTCCGCTGGCGCTCCGCCGAGCCGCTGCGCGTCTTGGCCCTGACGGGTGACGATCGCTGACGCGTGACGCCGGGCGGTGCCCGGCGATGCGGCCATCGCGCTGGCGCGCGATGAAGCAGGCCTCCGGCCGTCGGTCTGGCGGGGTGGGCGTCACGCTCCTCTAGGCCCGCCGCGGCACGCCGCAACCCGGACGGCGTCCGGGTCCTCCACTTCGTTGCGGTCCTTCGGATGCAGCCCGCCGCTCAGCGCGGGCCTGGCGAAGCGCTCCTGCCGCCCACCCCGCCATTCCGGCGCCGGTTGCGGTCTTGAAGGAGAAGAACCGTGGAACTCAAGCATATCGATCTGTCCTGCCTGTCGGTGTCGCCGGCCAACATGCGGGTGAAGGGCAAGACCCCCGACCTTGCCAACATTCTGCCGTCGGTCCGGGCACGGGGGGTTCTCGTTCCGCTGATCGTGCGGGCCAACGGCAGTCCCGAGACCTACGAAATCGTCGCCGGCAAGCGGCGGTATTATTCCGCGCTGGCGGTGGCCGAGGAGACGGGTGAGGCCGAGCCGCTGCCGTGTGCAGTGATCGCTGCCGGGGACGATGCCGCCGCGCTCGAAGCGTCGCTGATCGAGAACATCGCCCGGCTCGATCCCGACGAGGTCACCCGCTGGGAGACGTTCACCCGCCTCGTCCGCGGAGGCCGCAGGCCCGAGGACATCGCATTGACCTTCGGGCTCACCGACCTGCAGGTCCGGCGGACGCTTGCGCTGGGCAACCTGCTACCTCGCATCCGGGGCCTCTACCGGCGCGGGGAGATCGATGCGGCCACTATCCGGCACCTGACCCTTACGTCCAAGGCGAAGCAGCGCGAGTGGCTGGCGCTGTTCGACGATGAGAACGCCTATTGTCCGACCGGCAGTCAGCTCAAGGCATGGGCGTTCGGCGGGGCGTCGATCCCGGTCAGTGCGGCGCTGTTCGACCTTGCTACCTACACCGGCGAGATCGTGTCCGACCTGTTTGGCGACGAGCGCTACTTCGCCAATGCCGAGACATTCTGGGCGGCGCAGATCGCGGCGATCGGCGGCCGGGTTGCCGCCTACCGCGACGCCGGGTGGAGCGAGGTCGTCGTCCTGCCGGTCGGCACCGCGTTCCAGACGTGGGATCATGAGCGGCGGACCAAGGCCAAGGGCGGGCGCGTCTACATCAGCGTCGGTCAGCGCGGCGATGTCGTGTCCCACGAGGGCTATGTCACGACCAAGGAAGCACGGCGGGAAGCCAAAGGCGAGGCCACGACTGAACCTCCGGTTCGGCCCGAGGCGAGCGCCATCCTCAACGACTATGTCGACCTTCATCGTCATGCCGCAGTTCGCACCAAGCTGGCCGATGCGCCCGGTGTCGCGCTGCGGGTTGCGGTCGCGCACATGATCGCCGGATCGGCGCTGTGGGCGGTACGGGTCGCATCTCAGCGGGCGGGCACCGATGCCGTCACCGAAAGCGTCGAGATCAGTCCGTCCGAAGGGCTGTTCGATGCGAAGCGGCGGACGATCCTCGCCATGCTGGCGTTCGACCCCGAAGCACCCACCGTCGCCGGCGGCAACGGCTACGACGAAAGCCTGGCCCAGCTGTTCGTCAGGCTGACCGCGCTGTCGGATGCTGACGTGCTCGCGACCCTCGCCATTGTCGTTGGCGAGACGCTCGATCCGCGCAGCGACATCGTTGATGCGCTCGGCATCGGCCTCGGGGTCGATATGGCGGCTGTCTGGCAGGCCGACGCCGCGTTCGTCGACACCCTTCGCGACCGCGACGTGTTGCTCGCGATGATCGGCGAGGTTGCCGGTCCGGTGGTGGCCGAGGCCAACGCCAAAGAGCCGGTGCGGACGCTGCGGACGATCTTCCGCGATTGCCTCGAGGGCACCGGTGGGCGGACCAAGGCCGAAGGCTGGGTACCGCGATGGTTAGCGTTCCCGGCAACCTCCTACACCGGGCGGGGCGGGGTCGGCAGCGTCACCCGGTCGGCGCGGGCGGTGGCGGCGCTGACGCCACAGGCCAAGCCGGAAAACATCGAGCCGCAGCCGGACGGCGACGCCGACGCCGAGCCTGTCGCGGCGGTTGCCGCCGCCGCGTGACCGTGCGGGCCGGTGTCGGCGCGTCCGTCACCGGCCTTCGGTCCCTCTATCGGGAGTTCGATCATGACCGAAGAGTTAAGCCCCGACGAGGTCGCGCGCATCGACGCCGCGCTCCGGGCGATGAGCAGCCTCGACCGCAACATCTTCCTCGTCTGGGGCATCGACCATATGCCGTATGACGAGATCGCCCGCCACACGGGGCTCAGTGTCGAGCAGGTGCGGAAGCGCGTTGTCCGCGCCATCCTGCGGCTGCGGCGGGTACAGGACGGTGAGCGCCCGCGCTGGTGGTGGCGACTGTTTTGAACTGCGCGCCGTGCGGGTCGTGCAAGCGGCCGGCGCGGCTGTGCTTCGCCGCCTGCGGTCGCTAGGATTACGCCGACGATGAACACCAGTCTCGATCACCTGCCGGCGGCCAAGCAGCGCGAGCTTGAGCGCGTCGTCCGTATCCTGCTCGACGAGTTCGACGTGGCGATCGCCAACGCGACCATGCCGCACAAGCGCGGCGGCAAGGTCTACAAGATCGTCCTGTTCGGCAGCTTCGCCCGCGACGACTGGGTCGATGAACCGGAGAACGGCTACCAGTCTGACTACGATCTGCTCGTCGTCGTCAGCCATCGCGACCTCACCGAGATCGCCGACTACTGGTATGTCGCCGAGGACCGGATACTACGCGACCTCGCCATCGCGCGTCCCGTCAACATCATCGTCCACGCGCTCGACGAGGTGAACGCTGCGCTGCTGCGCGGCGAGTATTTCTGGGTCGACATCGCCCGCGACGGCATCGCGCTCTACGAGCTGCCCTGCCATCCGCTCGCCACGCCGATGCCGCTGACGGCGGTCGATGCTTACCAGATGGCGCAGGGGTATTTTGATAAGTGGTTTAGGAGCGCGGAAGGGTTCTTGGATACGTCGCGCTACTCCGTGTCACAGGGTCGATCCAATGAGGCTGCTTTCTTGCTCCATCAAGCAACCGAGCGCCTCTACATCTGCTATTTGCTGGTCCACACATTCTATTTCCCGCGCTCGCACAACATCAAGTTTCTGCGCTCACTCTCCGAGGACAAGGAGTCACGCCTGATCGAGGCGTGGGCACGGGACAGCAAGATCGAGCGGCGACGGTTCGAGCTGTTGAAGCGTGCCTATGTCGAGGCACGATACTCGCCGAGCTACGCCATCACCGCCGACGATCTCGACGCGCTGGTGACCTCGGCCGAACGGTTGCGCGGCATCGTCGGTGGCCTCTGCCAATCGCGCCTCGAAGGCCTGCGTGAAGCGGCTGCCGCTTGAGGTTCGGCTAGGCCATTATCGTATCTTCGAACGCCCGTTTTCCGCGCCGCCGCCACATCACCAGCGCCTGTTCGCGGTCGTCGCTGTGAAGCCTTGCCGCCGCCTCGACCATCACGCCGAGGATCACCGCCCGGTCATCGCCCGTGAGCTCGACCAGCCCGGCCTTGGCGACAAGCCCGCCGAGTTCGATCAGCTGCCGGGTCCGCTCGCGTCGCCTCACCTGCCAATCCCGCGTGTCACTCCGCGCCCGGCGTGCGAGCTGGCGGTGACGCAGTACCGTCACCCGTCGGTTCGCTGCCAGCATTGCTGCCAGGACGTCGGCCATCCTCGCGTGTCCCACGAAAGAACGCCGCGCCGCGCCGACGCCAGCCCTCCCGGGTTGCGGCATCTTTGTTGTCGACCGCGGCGAGCAATACGCCGGCGAGCAACTCGACCGACAGCGTGTCGGCGGTGATTGTGCTGACCAGCTCGCCGTACTGAACCAGCTTGCGGTTCCTGAGGTTGCGGGTTCGCTCATTGAGCGTCAGCAGCTCGGCATCGTAATCCCGTGGTTTGCGCATTGTGTCGGTCCTCATCGATTCGTCAATCGCCGACCGACCAGTTATCTTCGGTCCCGCCGCTCCTCAACCCGTTGGAACTGCTTGGGATGCTGCGGTCCCGAGGCGGATGTAATCCGTCGAGGGCGCGCTTATACGTCGTGCCGACGTCGCTTGTGAGGAGTAGATGGGGTGCCGTCATGGCGCTCTACCACTTCTCGGCAAAGGTCATCGGCCGCGGCGCTGGCTCCAGCGCCGTTGCCGCCGCCGCCTATCGTTCCGCCTCAAGACTGCACGACGAACGCCTCGACCGTCACCACGACTTCTCGAACAAGGCGGGCGTCGTTCACTCGGAGGTCATGCTGCCGGACGGCGCGCCGCCGGCGCTGTCCGACCGCGCGGCGCTGTGGAACGCGGTCGAGGCGGGCGAGGTGCGCAAGGACGCTCAGCTCGCCCGCGAGATCGAGTTCGCCATTCCCCGAGAGCTTGATCAAAGTGAGGGCATCCGGCTGGCGCGCGAGTTCGTGAAGGCCGAGTTCGTCGACCGCGGCATGATCGCCGACCTCAACGTGCATTGGGACATCGGCCCCGACGGCCTCGCCAAGCCGCACGCCCACGTCATGCTGACCATGCGCGAGGTGGGCGAGGACGGGTTCGGCGCCAAGGTCCGCGAGTGGAACCGGACCGGGCTGCTCGAACACTGGCGCGAGGCGTGGGGATCTCACGTCAACC
Organism: Sphingomonadaceae bacterium; assembly: GCA_903642255.1. Classification (GTDB taxonomy): domain Bacteria; phylum Pseudomonadota; class Alphaproteobacteria; order Sphingomonadales; family Sphingomonadaceae; genus Polymorphobacter_B. The sequence continues at coordinate 4,857 of CAHJWP010000029.1, forward strand.
AGCGCCTCGCCGAGCTCGACATCGATGCCCGCGTCGATCACCGCAGCTTGGACGCCCAGGGTATCGACCTCGAGCCGCAGCACAAGATCGGCCCAGCCGCGTCGCGCATGGCGGCACAGGGACTGGCGCTCGAACGCGTCGATGAACACGCCGCCATCGCCCGCGCCAACGGCGAGAAGCTGCTCGCGCGTCCCGCGCTGGCGCTCGACGCGATCACCCATAACCAGGCAACGTTCACGACCCGCGATCTCGCAATGTTCGTCCACCGCCACAGCGACGGCAAGGAACAGTTCGACCGCGTGCTGGCGGCGATCAGGGCGTCGCCGGAGATAGTGGCGCTGGGCAACGACGGTCGCGGCGAGGCGCGGTTCACGTCGCGCGCGATGATCGCGACCGAGCAGCGGCTCGAACGCGCCACCGCCGCGCTCGACGCCGATCGCAGCCACCGTGTCGGCACGCGCGTCCAGGACGCTGCGCTGGCGCGTGCCGCGGCGCGGGGCATGATCCTGTCGCCCGAGCAGCGGACGGCGTTTGCCCATGTCACCGAAGCGAAGGGCCTCGGTGTCGTCATCGGCTATGCCGGGACGGGGAAGTCGGCGATGCTTGGGGTCGCGCGTGAGGCGTGGGAGAGTGCCGGCTATCAGGTGCAGGGGATTGCCCTGTCGGGCATCGCCGCCGAGAACCTCAGCAACGGCTCGGGAATCGCGTCACGGACCATCGCCAGTCTCGAACACAGCTGGGCGCAGGATCGCGACCGGTCAACCGGCCGCGATGTCCTCGTCGTCGACGAGGCGGGGATGATCGGTAGTCGCCAGATGGAGCGGGTGCTCTCCGAAGCCCGCGACCGCGGGGCCAAGGTCGTGCTGGTCGGCGATGCGAAGCAGCTTCAGGCAATCGAGGCGGGAGCGGCGTTCCGCAGCATCGCCGAGCGCCACGGTGCCGCCGAGATCACCGACATCCGCCGCCAGCGCGACGACTGGCAGCGCGACGCGACCCGCCAGCTGGCGACGGGTCGCACGGCGCAGGCGGTCGCCGCCTATGCCGAACACGGCAACGTCCACGCGGCTCCGAGCCGCGACGACGCACGCGCGGCGCTGGTCGAGCGCTGGGACCGCGACCGGCAGGCGGCACCCGACGCGACGCGCATCATTCTCACCCACACCAACGACGAGGTCCGCGCCCTCAACCTCGCTGCCCGCGACCGGCGGCAGCAGGCGGGCGAGCTGGGTCAGGACGTTCGCATCCAGACCGAGCGCGGCAGCCGCGACTTCGCGGCGGGCGATAGGGTCATGTTCTTGCAGAACGAGCGCGGCCTCGGCGTGAAGAACGGCACCCTCGGCACGGTCGAGCAGGTGAGCAGCGCGCGCATGGCGGTGCGGCTCGACGACGGCCGGTCAGCGGCGTTCAATATCAAGGATTATGCCGCGCTCGACCACGGCTATGCCGCGACCGTCCACAAGGCGCAGGGGGTGACGGTCGACCGCGTCCATGTGCTCGCGACGCCGGGGCTCGACAGCCATGCCGCCTATGTCGCGCTGTCGCGTCACCGCGACCGGGTCGACCTCCACTATGGCCACGACGACTTTGCCGACCAGCGGCAGCTCGTCCGTGCGCTGTCGCGCGACCGCGGCAAGGACATGGCGTCGGATTACGCCGAGCAGCAGGCGACCGAACGCAGCAGGGCGGCGGAGCCGGCCCGGCAGGCCGGGCGGTTCGCCGGGCTCCGGCTGACGCCGGCAGGAGCCGCCGTCGAGGTTACGCCGACGCCGCTCGACAAGGCGGTCGAGCGGTACGCGCGCGCCACCGCCGACATCGGCCGCATGCGCGAGCAGGGACTGTCGGCGCTGCCGCACCAGCGGCAGGCGCTCGGCGCGGCAACGAAGGGGCTCGACTCAATACAGCCAGAGGCGGCGCGTGACCTGCGAGCCGCGTTCGCGAACACGCCGGCCCTTGTCGCCGACGCCGCCAAGGGACGGACGACCGCCGCAATCCGCGCCATGACGCTCGAAGCCGAGCTGCGTGTCGATCTCGGTCGCCGCGCCGACCGGTTCGTTGCCGATTGGCAGCGGCAGGCCAAGCAGTATGCAACATTCGACAAGAACCGCGACTACGACGCCGCGGACCGCGTTAACGAGAGCATGACCGGCATGGCGAAGAGCCTCGAGCGCGATCCCCAGCTCGAGTCGCTGCTGCGCAACCGGGTCAAGGAGCTCGGGATTGGCACCTCGGGCGGGGCATCGTTGTCCCATGAGCTCCTGCAAGGACGCACCCGCTCGCGTGGCTATGACCTGTCGCTGTAAGTTATGCCGATGGCACCGAACCCAACCAGCGATACCGATCCCGACGCCACCGCCCAGGCGTTCGACGAGCTTCGCGGCGAGGTGAGTTTAACCCGCCGCGCGGTCGAGGGACTTACCGCCGCGCGCGAGCGGGTGCCGGACTACAGCATAACGTTGGGCGCGATGTCCGCGGCGCTGGACGCGGCGGTCGCCGCACTGGCGCGGATCGAGGCGAGCCCGGCGGTGCGGCTGTCGCCCGCGGCTCTGACCGCCGAGATCGTCAAGGCCGGAGCTGCCGCGCGGGCCGAGGACACGAAGCTGGTCCATGAGACCCGCGATGCCATGCAGCGTGCGATCGGGCGGGTAGATGGCATCGTCGAGCGCGGACAGGCCGCCGACCGGCAGCTGCGGCAACGGGCCTGGAGTGCGGCGATCGGCGCGGTTGCAGGGATGCTGATCTGGGCGGTGCTGCCTGGCACCGTTGCGAGGGCGCTCCCAGCGAGCTGGCATGTGCCCGAGTGGATGGCTGCGCGGACACTCGGAGTCCATCAGCGGACTGATGTTGCGCGACGGCAGACGGAGCGGGATATCCGATAACCGCGTGATCTTAGGTCACAGGCTGACCCGATTCGCACCCTGAGCGGCCAACAATCTCAGCTAACCCAAGTTGCTCGCCGCACTGCTGATCCTAGCTCAAGCTACGAAGCGTAGACTTATCATGACGCGTCGAGAGGCCAGCTTAAGGTCCATATTACGTTTTGGTGACACTTGTAACTTGACCATCATCCGCGACCCTTAATGCCTGATTCGTACACGCTGCTGACCACCGCCAGCAGTTGGCGTGCTGCGGCATTCACAAGGGGACATACGATGCTCAACATTCTTGGCCGACTTCGGCTTTCCATGCTTCTTGCCGGAGCCTGCCTTGCGGGCGCGGCCCACGCCGCCGAGATCACCGGGGCGGGCTCGACATTCGTTTATCCGATCCTGTCGAAGTGGTCGGACGACTACAACAAGATGAACGGCGACCGCGTAAACTACCAGTCGATCGGGTCTGGCGGAGGCATCGCCCAGATCAAGGCGGCGACCGTCGACTTCGGCGCGTCCGACAAGCCGCTTCCGCCGGAAGAGCTCGCGGCGGCCGGTCTTGGTCAGTTCCCGCTCGTTATCGGCGGCGTGGTCCCCGTCGTCCATCTCGAGGGCGTCAAGCCCGGCACGATGAAGTTCACGGGTCCGGTCCTCGCCGACATCTACCTGGGCAAGATCAAGAACTGGAACGATCCGGCGATCGTCCAGCTCAACCCTGGCATCAAGCTGCCGAACAGCGCTATTACCGTCGTCCACCGGTCGGACGGCTCGGGCACGACCTTCAACTGGGTCCATTACCTGAGCCAGGTCAGCACCGATTGGAAGGCGAAGGTCGGCGAGGGCACCTCGGTGCAGTGGCCTGCCGGCGTCGGCGGCAAGGGCAACGAGGGCGTCGCCGCCTACGTCAACCAGATCCCGAACTCCATCGGCTACGTCGAGTACGCCTACGTCATCCAGAACAAGATGGACTATGCCGCCGTCCGCAATTCCGCGGGCAAGTTCGTCCTGCCGAACGCGAAGACGTTCCAGGCGGCGGCGAACACCGCTGACTGGAAGAACTCGAAGGACTTCTTCCTCGTCATGACCAACGCCCCGGGTCCGGACGCCTATCCGGTGACCGCGACGACGTTCGCGATCATGTACAAGACGCCGAAGAACGCGGCGCGGTCCGCGGCAGCGATCAAGTTCTTCCGTTGGGCGCTCGACAAGGGCCAAGCGCAGGCCAAGGCGCTCGACTACGTCGCGCTCCCGCCGGCGCTGGTCAAGCAGATCGAGACCTACATGACCGCCGAAATCAAGTAGACGGACGATGCCGGCGGTGGATATCGAGACGGCGGCCGCCGTCGCCGGCGATCGGGGGACCGGCGCGCCAACGCTGCGCCGCCGGCCGGTGGCGGGTGCCTCGACGCCGCCGGGCGACCGGCTGTTCGGCTGGCTGACGGCGAGCGCGGCGTACTTCGTCCTGATCTTGCTGCTCGGCATTGCGGTGTCGATGGCCTACGGCGGCAGGCTCGCGTTCGAGACCTTCGGCTGGCAGTTCATCACCGGCCGCGACTGGGACGCGGTGGCAAGGAAGTTCGGCGCCTTCATCCCGATCTACGGGACGCTGGTCAGTTCGGCGATCGCGATGCTGATCGCCATTCCGACCAGCCTCGGCATCGCGATCTTCCTCGCTGAAGTCGCGCCGCGGTGGCTACGCGGTCCGATCGGCATCGCGGTCGAGCTGCTCGCCGCGATCCCGAGCATCATCTACGGCATGTGGGGCCTGTTCGTCTTCGCGCCGGTCATGGCGAAGTACGTCGAGCCGTGGCTCAACGACCACCTTGGCCCGCTGCCGATCCTCGGACCGCTGTTCACCGGGCCGCCGATCGGCATCGGCATGCTGACCGCCGGCATCATTCTCGGGATCATGACCATTCCGTTCATCGCGTCGGTTATGCGCGACGTGTTCCAGGCGGTCCCGCCGACGTTGCGCGAGTCTGCCTTCGCGCTCGGCGCGACGCCTTGGGAGGTCGTCCGCAAGGTGACGCTGCCCTACACCAGCTCGGCGGTGGTCGGCGCTACGTTCCTCGGGCTGGGCCGGGCGCTCGGCGAGACGATGGCGGTGACGTTCGTGTTGGGCAACGCGCACGACTTCTCGAAATCGCTGCTGATGCCGGGCAACTCGATCGCCGCGGCGATCGCCAACGAGTTCACCGAGGCGGACTCCGACATCTATCTCTCGTCGCTGATCGCGCTTGGCTTCGTCCTCTTCGTCGTCACCTTCATCGTCCTCGCGCTGGCGAAGCTGATGCTCGTCCGCATCGGCCGCAACGCCGGAACGAAGGGCTGAGCCGATGAATCCGATCGTCCGCAACCGTCAGATCGTCAACGGCATCGTCCTCGTCACGGCGACGGCGGCGACGCTGTTCAGCCTGTTCTGGCTCGTCTGGATTCTATGGACGACGGTGAGCCAGGGGGCCGCCGCCTTCGCGCCGAGCCTGTTCACCAAGATGACGCCCCCGCCGGGCGAGACCGGCGGGTTGCTCAATGCCTTCTTCGGCAGCGCGGTGATGATCCTTCTCGCGGTGGTCATCGGCACGCCGATCGGCGTCATGGCCGGCACTTATCTGGCCGAGTTCAGCCGCGGATCGCGGGTCGCGGGCGTCATCCGCTTCATCAACGACATCCTGCTCAGCGCGCCGTCGATCGTCATTGGCCTGTTCGTCTACGAATTGGTCGTTCGGCAGGTCGGGCACTTCTCCGGATACGCCGGCGGCCTCGCGCTGGCCATCATCCTCCTGCCGGTCGTCGTCCGGACCAGCGACGAGGCGCTGCGGCTCGTGCCCAACCAGGTCCGCGAGGCGGCGCTTGCGCTTGGCCTGCCGCGGTGGAAGGTGACGACCAAGGTCGTCTACCGCGCTGGCTCGACGGCGATCATCACCGGCATCCTGCTGGCAGTCGCGCGGATCAGCGGCGAGACCGCGCCGTTGCTCTTTACCGCGCTCAATAACCAGTATTGGACCGCCAACCTCGCGACACCGATGGCAAACGTGCCGGTCGTCATCTTCCAGTACGCGATGAGCCCCTACGACAGCTGGCACGCGCTCGCCTGGGCCGGCGCGCTGGTGGTGACGGCGTTCGTGCTGACCCTCAGCATCGTCGTCCGCCTCTTCTTCAGACAGAGAACCCCCCGATGATGGACATGTCGAACCCAGCCGTCGCCAGCGCCGCCGCACCCCGCGCTGTGGCCGCCGGTCCGACCAAGATCGGGATCGACAATCTCGAATTCTTCTACGGCAAGAACCGCGCCCTGCACGGGGTCACCTTTGACATCCCGAGCGGGGCGATCACCGCGATTATCGGGCCGTCGGGGTGTGGCAAGTCGACCCTGCTGCGGACGATCAACCGCATCTTTGAGCTGTACCCCGAACAGCGTGCGACCGGCGCGATCATGCTCGACGGTCGCAACGTGCTCGACCGCAACTACAACCTGTCAGACCTGCGCTCCCGCGTCGGCATGGTGTTCCAAAAGCCGACGCCTTTCGCGTTGTCGATCTTCGACAACATCGCCTTCCCACTGAAGCACTACGAACGGCTGACACGGGCCGAGGCGCACGAGCGGGTCGAGACGTCACTGAGACAAGCAGCGCTGTGGGACGAGGTGAAGGACAAGCTCAACGTCAGTGCGCTGTCGCTGTCAGGCGGCCAGCAGCAGCGGCTGTGCATCGCACGGACGCTAGCGGTGCAGCCCGAGATCGTCCTGCTCGACGAGCCGACGTCGGCGCTCGACCCGATCTCGACCGCGAAGATCGAGGAGCTGCTGCTTGAGCAGTGCGAGAACTTCACCTTCGTCATCGTCACCCACAACCTTCAGCAGGCGGCCCGCCTCGCGCACCGCACCGCGTTCATGCTCAACGGCGAACTCGTCGAGGTCGGCGACCGCGAGCGGATGTTCGTCAATCCGCGCGACTCGCGGACGAGGGACTACGTCACGGGACGGTTCGGATGAACCCCAATATGAAACTGCCGTCATGCCGTCGCGGCCACCGCGCTCAGGAGAGAACCGATGGCTGATTCCGGAGCCCACACCGTCCGCGCGTTCGACGAGGACATCAACCGTTTGCGGTCTCTCATCACCCAGATGGGCGGCCTCTGCGAGGCGCAGATCACGGCGGCCGTCGCGGCCCTCGTCGACCGGAACGGGGATGCGGCGATGGACGTCGTCGCGACCGACGCCCGGATCGACGCCCTCGAGGCCGAGGCTGAGCAACTAGCCGTCACTACCATCGCGCTTCGGGCACCGATGGCGAGCGACCTGCGCGAGATCATCTCAGCGCTCAAGATCAGCTCGGTGCTCGAACGGATCGGCGACTATGCCAAGAACATCGCCAAGCGCGCCTCGACGCTGACCCAGTCGAGTCAGATCGAGCCGGTCGTGATCGTGCCGCAGATGGCGGCGGTCGTCGCTGGTATGATCAAGGACGCCCTCGACGCGTTCGTCGACCGCGACGCCGACAAGGCGGTCGCCGTCTGCCAGCGCGACCGCGACGTCGACGATTTCTACAACAGCCTGTTCCGCTCGCTGCTGACATTCATGATGGAGAACCCGCACCACATCACGCCGTCGGCGCACCTGCTGTTCATCGCCAAGAATCTCGAGCGGATCGGCGACCACGCCACGAACATCGCCGAGATGGTCTATTTCACCGTCACCGGCGAGCACCTCACCGAACGGCCGAAGACCGACGACACCGCCTACGCGACCTGATCGATTGAAGAGCTGACTGGATATGCCCGTGAAGCCCAAGATCCTGCTGGTCGAGGATGACGCCAACCTCGTCGAACTCGTGACGTACAACCTCGACAAGGAAGGCTTCGACATCATCCGCACCGGTGACGGCGAGGAGGCGTTGGTCCTCGCCGAGGAGGAGAAGCCGGACCTCGTTATCCTCGACTGGATGATCGCCAACCTGTCGGGGATCGAGGTCTGCCGGCGCCTGCGTCGGGCGCCAGCGACTGCCCGCTTGCCGATCGTCATGCTGACCGCACGCGCCGAGGAGGCCGACCGTATTCGCGGCCTCGAGACGGGTGCAGACGACTATGTCACAAAGCCGTTCAGTCCGCGCGAGCTCGTCGCCCGCATCCGCGCCGTACTCCGCCGCCTGCGGCCAGCGCTGTCGGGCGGCAATCTCGAGTATGCCGGCGTCCTCATGGATACCGCCTCTCACCGGGTGACGAGGGATGGCCGGCAGGTCATGCTCGGTCCGACCGAGTTCCGCCTGCTCCGCCACTTCCTCGAGCATCCTGCGCGGGTTTTCAGCCGCGAGCAGCTTCTCGACGCCGTCTGGGGCCGCGACGTCTATGTCGAGCAGCGCACTGTCGACGTCCACATCCGGCGACTCCGGAAGGCGGTCAACGGGGACGCTTCTCCCGACATCATCCGCACAGTCCGCTCGGCGGGATATTCGCTCGACTTCGATCCGCAAACGACACCGCAGGCCGCTTAGGCCGCTTGAGCCGGGCGGCCGGTCCCGTCAGCGGCGGAAGCGGAACGGCCGGTCGACCTCGGCCTGAAGGATGTCGACCGCGCGCAGCAGCGCGGCGTGCCGGTCTTCGGACGGAACGCCTTTCTGGCGGATCAGGTCGATTGATCCCATGCCCTCGCCCTTGACGACGACGCGGGCGATGACCTTCCCCTCGACGGTCTGGACGTCGATCGTTGATGGCCGCGCTTCTGACGCGGGAATCTGTTCACATAGGTCGTCAAGCACGTCGGTGGCCGACCGCAGCTTGCGGCGGCGGCGGCGGCGTTCGGCCTGTTCGTCGGCGATGTCGGCCGCCCGCGCCAACACGTGCGCACGGCGGTTGGCGGTGCGCATCCGGAATGCGAGCGGCTCGACGAGGGCGGGTGTCAGCACACCCGGATCGCCGACCGCCGCAATGATCTCGGAGGGCAATCGACCGAGATCGATCAACGCCCGCATCTCCTTCTGCGCCATCCCGAGCAGTCGTCCCATGCGCAGGTAGTTGTAGTTGAACAAGCCGACTAATGCCGCCCACAGCGTACGTCCGACGTCGATCGGCTTGAGGTCGGTGCGCGACGCCATATCGCTCATCGCCAGGGTGAAGGCCTCCTCGTCGGTCAGCGGCATCACTCTCGCGCGAAGCGCCAGGCTATGCGTGTCGTTCAGCTTCAACGTACGGACGGCTTCGAGCTGCCGTCGACCGAGAATGATCTCGAACCGTCCGGGATGATGCGGATCGGGTCGCGCCATGACGGGTTCCTGAACCCCGGTAACAGCGATCTCCTCGGCAAGACCGTTGTTGTGGGGCCGAGGGGGCAATCCGCCATCGAACGGCACACATAACCACGGATGAAGATCGGCGACGATGGCGTCGCGCTGCTTGTAATGCAGGCGGGGGTGACGCCGGTGAACCCCCGGACCCCAACGATGCTCTTTCGACGCCATCGGCATCAAGGTCAGGCTCCTATGAAACGCTTTCGGTGGTCGATACCTGCGGCCGGGTAGCGATTGCCGAAAGGTCGTTCGCCGGGTCGATCGACCTCTCCGCCGCCTTGCGCTCCGAGTAGCGATCGACGAGCTGAGCCGCGTGCGGGCGCATCAGAACGGTCATGCGGACGAGTTCCTCCATGACGTCGACAATGCGGTCGTAATAGGCCGAGGGCTTCATCCGCCCGGCGTCATCGAATTCGGTGAACGCCTTGGCGACGCTCGACTGATTCGGAATGGTGAACATTCGCATCCAGCGCCCTAGCAGACGCAGCGTGTTGACGCTGTTGAACGACTGCGAACCGGCCGAGACCTGCATCACGGCAAGCGTGCGGCCCTGCGTCGGCCGCATGCCGCCGAACTCGAGCGGCAGGTGGTCGATCTGCATCTTTATGATGCCGGTGATCTGGCCGTGGCGCTCGGGGCTGCACCAGACGTGCCCCTCCGACCACAGCGACAGCGCCCGCAGCTCGTGGACTGCGGGATGGTCGTCGCCGACGATGCCGTCGGGCAACGGCAGCGTCGACGGATCGAAGATGCGCGTCTCCGCCCCGAACAGCCGGAGCAGCCGCGCCGCCTCCTCGACGCACAGGCGCGAGTACGACCGCTCCCGCAGCGAGCCGTAAAGCAGGAGGATGCGCGGCGGCGGGTCGCTGGCGCCGAGGCCAGTCGCTGGCCGCGGCAGTGCATAGCGCCGGTCGAGCGCCGGCAGGTGATCGGGGTCGGTCAGGTCGCGTAGTGGCATCAGGCTTCCAGGATCTTGACGAGGTAGGTCGCGCTCGACGGGCACAGCGACGCAAACTCGCGCGACGCGGCGATCGTCGCCGGCATGCCGGCGCGTTCGGCGACGTCGTAGCCGGCGATGGCGAAGAACTCCGCCGCGGTCGTCGTCAGCAGGTGAAGGCGGAGCGTTCCAGCATGTGCAGCCAGTCGTTCGAGTTCGGCGACAATCGCCCTGCCGACGCCCGCGCCGCGATGGGCAGGGAGGACGACAACCGAGCGGAGCAGCCGGTCAGGGCCGTCACCCTCGATGCCGCCAAACCCCGCGAGCGCGTCGTCGTCAAACCGGAAGAACGTGCGGCCCGGCTCGGCTAGATCGGCGATGGGCAGTCCGGCGACCGCCAGCGCCGCGGCGAGCTGGTCGAGCGACGACGGGTCGAGGCGCGTCGCGATCAGCGTCATCGACCGGCCACCACCGGCAGCCACAACGCCAGCGCGACGAGTACGAGCAGCAGGACCGGCGGTGTGATCAGCAGGCCGACGCGCATGTACTGGCCCCAGCCGATCCGGATGCCCTTGCCCGACAGGACGTGGAGCCACAGCAGCGTGGCGAGACTACCGATCGGCGTGAACTTCGGCCCGAGGTCGCAGCCGATGACGTTGGCGTAGATCATCAGTTCGCGGGTCACCGCCGGGATGCCCTTCGCCTGGTCGATCGACAATGCGCCGACGAGGACGCCGGGCATGTTGTTCATCACCGACGACAGGAGTGCTGCGCCGAAGCCCGTGCCGATCGTCGCCGCCCACGGGCCGTGCCCGGCGAGCCAGACGAGGGCCGTTGTGAGATAGGCGGTAAGCCCGGCGTTCCGCAGGCCGTAAACCACTAGATACATGCCGAGGCTGAAGATGACGATCTGCCACGGAGCTCCCCGTAGAACCTTGATAACCGGCACGACCGCGTCGCGCCCACGCCGATCCCAGCGGCCGGCGAGCGCCAGCAGGAACAGCGCGCCGACGATCGTCACCGCCGACACCGGCACGCCGAGCGGGGCTAGGGTGAAGTAAGCGATGAGCAGCACGCCGAGCAGCGGGAACGCCGCCTTGAACACCAGGTGGTCGCGGATCGCGGTCTGTGGCGGCTCGAGCTGATCGAGCGGATAGGTCGCGGGAATGGTCCGGGCATAGAACAGCCAAAGGACCCCCAGCGTCGCCGCCAGCGCGACGAGATCGACCGGCACCATGACCGCGGCATAGCGGTCGAACGCGATGCCGAAGAAATTGGCGCTGACGATGTTGACGAGATTCGAGATGATGAGCGGCAGGCTCGTCGTGTCGGCGACGAAGCCGGTGGCGACGACGAACGCCAGCGTCGCGGCCGGCGGGAATTCAAGGCGCAAAAGGATGGCGACGACGATCGGCGTCAGCAGCAACGCCGCGCCATCGTTAGCGAACACCGCCGCTATCGCCGCACCGAGCAGGACGACGAGCGGGAACAGGCGGCGGCCGCGGCCACCGCCCCACCGCGCGACGTGCAGTGCCGCCCACTGGAAGAACCCGGCTTCATCGAGCAGCAGCGAGATGACGATCAGCCCGATGAACGTGAAGGTGGCGTCCCAGACGATGTGCCAGACGATCGGCACGTCGCCGAAATGGATGACGCCGGTCAGTAGCGCCACGATCGCGCCCGCCGTCGCGCTCCAGCCGATTCCGAGCCCGCGCGGCTGCCAGATGACGAAGACGAGGGTGATGAGGAAGATGGCGACGGCGAGCATGGATTACCGATCGGGCGTGAGGTCGGGGATGGTGGCGGCGCCGCCGACAATGGTCGGCGACTACTGCGGTCAGGACGGCTTGCCGACGACCTTTCCGGCCGCGTCGACCACGACCTCGCCGTCCTCCTTGGCGAAGCCGCCAAGCTGCGAGTGGGGCAGCAAGTCGAGCACGGCTTCCGAAGGCCGGCACAGCTTGACGCCGAGCGGTGATACGACCAGCGGGCGGTTGATCAGGATCGGATGGGCCATCATCGCGTCGACGAGCGCATCATCGCTCAGCGCCGGGTCGCCGAGGCCGAGCTCGGCGTAGGGCGTGCCCTTCTCGCGGAGCAGGTCGCGGGGCCGCATCCCGGCGCGGTCGATCATCTGCACCAGCAGCGCCCGCGACGGCGGCGTCTTGAGATACTCGACGACGTGCGGCTCGATCCCGGCGTTGCGGATCATCGCCAGCACGTTGCGCGACGTGCCGCACTCGGGGTTGTGGTAGATGACGATGTCGGTGGTCATGCCGCCTTGCCCCGGGGCGTCGACGCGCCTTCGGAATGGCCGATCTCGCCGAGCTTAGCCTGCAACGTCACGCTCTCGAGCGCGGCGATCGGCAGGTGGATGAACGCCTCGATCCGGTTCTCGAGGTAGCGCAGCGCGGTGACGAATGCCGTCTGCCGCTCGATCGGGTTGCCCTGGACGAGCGACGGATCCTCGATGCCCCAGTGCGCGGTGAGCGGTTGACCCGGCCACAGCGGGCAGACCTCGCCGGCGGCGTCGTCGCAGACGGTGAACACGAAATCCATGACCGGCGCGCCGGGAACGGCGAACTCGTCCCAGCTCTTAGAGCGCAGCCCCTCGGTGGGGTAGCCGATGTCGGTCAGCAACGTCAGCGCATCGGGGTTGACCGAGCCCTTGGGGTAGCTGCCGGCCGAGAAGACGTTGAACCGATCGCCGCCCTTCTTGCGCAGCGCGCTTTCGGCGAGAATCGACCGCGCCGAATTGCCGGTGCAGAGGAAGAGCACGTTGAAGACGCGGTCGGTCATGTCTCGCTCCTTGGTCAGCAGGCCAGTTCGGCCATCACGGATTGGCACAGTTCGGGGCGGCCCTCGCAGCAGTCCTTGACGAGGAAGACGGTCAGCGCGCGGAGCGCGTCGAGGTTGGCGCGGTAGACGATCGATCGGCTGAACCGCCTGGAGGTCACGAGGCCGGCGCGGGCAAGGACCGCGAGGTGCGCCGACATCGTGTTCTGGGGAACGTCGAGTGCGCGGGCTATGTCGCCGGCGGCAAGCCCGTCTGGCCCGTGCCGCACTAGGAGGCGAAACGTGTCGAGGCGAGTTCCTTGAGCAAGGCCGCCAAGAATCGCGAGCGCTAATTCGTTTTCCATGTATCCGGCCTACCGGATATGTGGAGAAATGCCAAGATAATTTGGAGACAGCAGATCCGCATAGCGCGGGCAGCATTGATTCGGGTCAGCTGATCCAGACCCGATTAACTCAAGGTAGCGGACTGAAAGGGGCAGGCGCTCGACTTTCTCGAGGAAACCGAAGCATGGCGTCTTAAATTAGCGGCCGCAGCGAACGAGTCACCTGCGAGCCGGCTTCGCGCCAAACGAGCTCATAGAGACACAAGAGACGCCAGCAGTGCCTGACTAGAGCGTGGGACGGAGTGTGGTACCTAAACAGAAGAAAATCGTAATAAGCCAATCAAATCAACGGCTTATCACCCGTCCGTGGTGGAGCAGAGGGGGATCGAACCCCTGACCTCAGCAGTGCGATTGCTGCGCTCTCCCATCTGAGCTACTGC
>CAHJWP010000030.1 GCA_903642255.1 Sphingomonadaceae bacterium
CACCGTCGCCACCGCGCCCGCGTTGACCACGGTGAACAGCGCGCCGACCAGCCCGTCGATCGCGCTGGCGACGACCGCCCCCGCCCCGCCCGCACCGACCGCCTTGAGCAGCGCCGCCGCGCCGCCGCCGATCGCGCCCGCCGCGGCCGAGACGACGACGAACCAGCCGACGAACAACAGGGTGAAGCCGATCACCCGCCAGCCGTTGCCCTCGCTCAGCGCCCATGCCCGCTCGATCGCCGCGACCGGGCCGCTACCGTCGAGGACCAGCGGCAGGACTGGCGTCAGCCTCCCGGCGAGGTAGAGGCCCGGCACGACCAGCAGCATCAGCCCCGGCACGATCGCCACCGCGCCCAGCAACAGCGCGAGCACCGCCACCGGCCACGCCCGAAACGCCGCGGCGAGTGCCTCGCCGACCGAGCGCGCCACGCCGGCCCGGCGGTCGAGCGCGAGGCGGACGACCGTCGCCTGCGCGATCAGCCCGATCAGCGCCGGCAGCAGCAGGTCGAGCGCGACGACGTTTGGCGTCATGCCGGCGACGGTCGTCGGCAGCGGCGGCCCGAAGCGGTCGAGCGCGACGCCGGGCAGCAGGACGAACGCCGCCGCCACCGGCAGCGCCAGCGGCATCAGCGCACGGGTGTCGGCGAGCGTGTCATGCCACAGCGCGGCGAACGAAAGCGGGCGGCTCACAAGCGCCTCAGGCGGCGCGGGCGACGCCCTTCTCGGTCACCATCGTCTCGAGCTCGCCCGACTGGTACATCTCCATCATGATGTCCGACCCGCCGACGAACTCCCCCTTGACGTACAGCTGCGGCACGGTCGGCCAGTCGCTGTATTCCTTGATGCCGGCGCGGACCTCGGGGTCGGCCAGCACGTCGACCGTCTCATAGTCGACGCCGAGGCGCTCGAGGATCTGGATCGCGGTCGAACTGAAGCCGCACTGCGGGAACAGCGGCGTGCCCTTCATGAACAGGACGACGTCGGTCCCGCCGACGAGGGTGGCGATCTTGGTCTGGATGTCGCTCATGCGGAGGCTCCTTGGGGGACGGCAGTCGTCAGTTGCAGCGCGTGGAGAACCCCGCCCATGCGGCCGCCGAGGGCGTTGTAGACGAGCTGGTGCTGCCGGACACGCGGCAGCCCGGCGAACGCCGCCGAGACGACGCGCGCGCTGTAATGGTCGCCGTCGCCGGCGAGGTCGGTGATCGTCACCGCCGCATCGGGCAGCGCGGCGACGATCGCCGCCTCGATGTCGATGGCAGTCATGGCCATCAGGCGACGTCCATGATCTGGTGGCGGGCCTCGGCGGTTGTCGCCGCCATCGCCGCGCGGATGTCGTCGGCGGTGACGCCGAGGTCGCGCGCCGACAGATCGGCCAGCACCTTGTCGAACACGCCGGCGTGCCCCGTCTTCTCGAATTCGGCATGGACCACGGCGCGCGCATAATCGTCGGCCGCGTCGCCGCTCAGGCCCAGCTTGCTCGCCGTCCACACGCCGAGCAGCTTGTTGGCGCGCGCGACGATACGGAACTCGACGTCGGCGTCATGGGTGAACTTGGCCTCGAAACCGGCTTCGCGCTCGTCGAACGTCGTCATGGGTGGCGGGGTCCTTCGCGCTGCTGCTTGCGTCTAGATAGAGCGGGCCGCCAAACCGTTCAACGGCCATGGTCCGCACAGCTGCTCCGTACACTGCATTGTCAGCCGCACCCCGCCGCGCTATATCCGTCAGCCAGCCCCGGCCGCGCGCGATCCCGCCCGCGCCGGGGCGCTTTCTTTTCGGGGACGCACGCAGCGGCGCGCGCGCCCCCGCCGCCGACCGAGGAGGACGTAGCCCATGTCCCGCCGCCGCCAGATCTACGAAGGCAAGGCCAAGATCCTGTACGAAGGCCCCGAGCCCGGCACGATCATCCAATATTTTAAGGACGACGCCACCGCCTTCAACGCGCAGAAGAAGGGCACGATCAGCGGCAAGGGCGTCCTCAACAACCGCATCTCCGAGCATCTGTTCACGATGCTCGGGACGATCGGCATCCCGACGCACTTCATCCGCCGGCTGAACATGCGCGAGCAGCTCGTCCGCCAGGTCGAGATCGTGCCGATCGAGGTCGTTGTCCGCAACGTCGTCGCCGGCAGCCTCGCCAAGCGCTTCGGGCTGGAGGAGGGCACCGCCCTGCCGCGCACCATCCTCGAATATTATTACAAGGACGACGCGCTCGGCGATCCGCTGGTCACCGACGAGCACATCAGCGCGTTCGGCTGGGCGAGCCAGGACGAGATGCACGACATCGCCGACATGGCGATCCGCATCAACGACTTCATGGCCGGGCTGTTCGCCGGCGTCGGCATCCGGCTGGTCGACTTCAAGCTCGAGTTCGGCCGCCTGTTCGACCAGGAGTTCAGCCGCATCATCCTGGCGGACGAGATCAGCCCCGACGGCTGCCGCCTGTGGGACATGAAGACGGGCGACAAGATGGACAAGGACCGCTTCCGGCTCGACCTCGGCGGCGAGGTCGAGGCGTATCAGGAAGTCGCCCGCCGGCTGGGACTGCTGCCGGAGGGCGCGGTCTCGACGGTGCTCGACTTGGACGAACACCGGAAGGCGCGGGGGAAGTAGACTACTCGGTCGGCAGACGCCGCCGGTCGAAACCACCGCGCGTCAAGTCGATTAGCGCCTCGATGCGGATCAGGCGTTTCTCGTGGTCAAACCACTTGGCGTCCTGCTGATCGAGGCGCACGCGCAACGCATCGAGGCTGCCGGTCAGGCGCTCTATATCGCCGCGCATCTCGACCTGGCTTTTCAGTGCGTCGAACACGCGGTCGAGGATACTCACGCCGCGGCGTACTCCGCGCGCAGGGCCGCCAGCTCGGCCTCCTGCACCACGCGCCGGGCGTCAATCGCGGCAAAGGTCGCGTCAACCCGGTCGCAGGTATCGTTGATCGCCCGCCGTATCGCCGCGGTGTTCGCCTCCATCTGCGACACGATCGCCTCGAGCAGGGCATCGTCGACCTCGGGCTCGCCGCTGCGGCTGACGCGCCGGACGAACGCGCTCGGCGTCATGCCGAGCAGGCGCGACCGCTCCTCCAGCGCCCGTTTTTCCTCGGGCGTCATCATCACGACGACGCGAGCGGTCATCGTCGCGGGAGCGCGCGGGGCGAATGCGGTTGCCATGGGTGTAACATAGCGCACGCCCGCGTAGGCGCAAGCCTCAGTGCGCCCGGCTCGCCGCCCGCTGCCGGAACGCGAGCAGCAGCACGACCAGCGCCGCCAGCAGCAGCCCGCTCGCGGCGTAGCGGTCGAGGTTGAGCCCGCCCTTGGCCACCGGCTTGTCGAGAAAGTCGCCGACGACGGCGCCCAAGGGCCGGGTCAGGACGAACGCCGCCCAGAACAAGGCGGTGCGCGAGAGGCGCGTCCGGTAAAAAGCTATCGCCACCGCGGCCAGTAGGCCACCGAAGATCAGCGCCGCGCCGCCGTAGCCGAGGCCCAGCCCCTCATCGTCCGCCGTCCAGTCGCCGAGTGCGGTGCCGAGCGTCTGCGAGAACATGATCGTCACCCAGTAGAACACCTCGGCCGCCGGCGTGCTGACGCTTTCGATGGCGACGGTGCCCAGCGTCCGGTGCCACGCGACCAGCGACGACAGCAGCAGGGCGAGGAGTAGCGTCGTGCCCCCCGCATAGCCGATGCCGAGCGACCGGTCGGCGAAATCGGCGAGCGTCGTGCCGACCGTCGTCGTCGCGATGATCGTCGCCCAGTACAGCCACGGGTGGAAGGCACGCGCCCGCATCTGCAGGCCGACGAACACCGCGAACACCGCGGCGAAGATGCCGGTCGACGCGAGATAGCCGAGCCCGGCCGACATCGACAGCGAATCGCCTCCGGTTTCGCCGAGCGTCGTTGCGATGATCTTGCACAGCCAGAACACCAGCGTGACCTCGGGTACCTTGCTGGCCCGGAGGGCGGGAACGGTGGGATCGCGCATGGTCGGTCCTTCGGCGTGCCGGGTTGAACGCGTCGGCTTGCCCGATGCCGCGCCTGCCCCTAGACCGCAAGCCATGAAAGCCCGCGTCACCGTCACCCTCAAGCCCGGCGTCCTTGATCCGCAGGGGCGCGCGATCCACCATGCGCTCGACGGCCTCGGCTTCGCCGGCGTCGCCGGCGTGCGGCAGGGCAAGCTGATCGAGCTCGACCTCGCCGACGGCACGACCGAGGCCGACGTCGCGGCGATGTGCCAGGCGCTGCTCGCCAACCCGGTGATCGAGACCTACCGGATCGAGCTGGCGTGACGCGCGGGAACTCGCGAGCAGGAGCACGACGGCAATGAAGTCCGCCGTCGTCGTCTTCCCCGGATCGAACTGCGACCGCGACCTTGCCGTCGCGCTGCATGAGATCACCGGCGTCGCGCCCGTGATGATCTGGCACCGCGACACCGTTCTGCCGCAGGGCCTTGACCTGATCGCCCTGCCCGGCGGGTTCAGCTACGGCGACTATCTGCGCTCTGGCGCAATGAGCGCGCGGTCGCCGGTGATGCGCGCGGTGGTCGACGCGGCCGGCGCGGGCCGCGCGGTGCTCGGGGTGTGCAACGGCTTCCAGGTGCTGACCGAGGCGGGGCTGCTGCCCGGCGCGCTGATGCGCAACGCCGGGCTCGACTTCGTCTGCCGCGACGTTGCGCTGACGGTGGCCAACAGCCAGACCGCCTTCTCGGCGCGCTACGACACGAACGAGACGATCCGCATCCCTGTCGCCCACCACGACGGCAACTACACCGCCGACGAGGATGTGCTCGACCGGCTCGAGGGTGAGGGCCGCGTCGTCTTCCGCTACGCCGAGGCGGTCAACGGCAGCGCGCGCGACATCGCCGGCATCGTCAATACGAGCGGCAACGTGCTCGGCCTGATGCCCCACCCCGAACGCCTGATCGACGACGCGCTGGGGGGCTCCGACGGGCGGCGGTTGTTCGAGGGGCTGGTCGCGGCGCTGGGTTAAGGTCTTGACCCGTCCACCTCGCACCGTATGTTGCAACTGTTGCAACATACGGAGGCAACGATGGGCGTGATGACCGCGCGCGAGTTCTACCTAAACAAGTCGAAAATTCTTGCCCGCGTCGAGGCCGGCGAGACGATCGACGTCACCAAGCATGGTCGCCCAGTGGCGCGGGTTACGCCGGTTGACGCCCCCAGCACGCCGCGGCCCGAGCGAGGCACGCCCGAATGGCAGGCGGCGTACGACCGCATGGTCAGGACGATGGATGAGAACAGCTTCAACTGGGGCGGCCGGGTAAACTACGCCGACAAGCACGAATAGCCGCTTGCTGACGATCGACAGCAACATTCTGGTTTATGCGCTCGACACGCGCGACGCCGATCGTTGTCGGCAGGCACGTGACGTTATCCTGCAAGCAGCCGGCGTCACGACATTCCTGACCCAGCAGGTGATCGGCGAGTTCTGCAACGTCGCCCTGCGCAACCGGCTTCTCACTGCCGCCGCCATCGGCCGGCAGATCGACAGCTGGTCGAACACTTTCCCGATCGTCCCGACGGCACCGGCCCAACTTGCCGCGGCCGCCCGGTTGGCCGAAACTCGCCGCAAACAGTTTTGGGATATGGTTATCGTCGCCGTGGCCGCCGATGCAGAGGCGACTATGTTGCTCACGGAAGACGTCGGTGACGGCGAAGTCATTGCCGGGGTCCGCATCATCGATCCGTTCAACCCGGCGAACGCACCCGCCATCCGCACCATGCTCACACCCTCGTCGTGAACGGGTCGTACCCCACTCCCCGGTCGAACACGTCGACCCCCTCGGCTGTCTTGAACCAGGCGACAATGCGGTAGGTGACCGGCGTCAGCAGCACCTCCCACAGCACCTTCAGCGCATAGTTGGTCGCCAGCACCTGCAGCACGAGGCTCGTCTCCCACACGCCGAGGAAGGCGAGGGGATAGAAGATCAGGCTGTCGACGCCCTGCCCGACCACCGTCGAGCCGATCGTCCGGGTCCACAGCATGCGCCCCTGCGTCCACAGCTTCATCCGCGACAGGACCACGGCGTTGGCGATCTCGCCGGCCCAGAACGCCGCGATCGATGCGAGGAAGATGCGCGGCACCTGGCCGAACACCGCGGCGAGGCTCCCCTGCCCGTCCCAGTCGGTCGCCGGCGGCAGGCTGACCACGACCCAACTCATCCCCGCGGCGAACAGCGAAGCGGCGAACCCCGCCCAGACGCAGCGCCGGGCGCGGGCGAAGCCGTAGACCTCGGTCAGGATGTCGCCGAGCACATAGCTCAGCGGGAAGAACAGGATGCCGGCCCCGAACTTGACCTCGCCGAAGACGGGCAGCGTCGCCACCGCCGGTTTGCCCGCGCCGATCAGGTTCGAACAGATCAGGATGACGACGAACGCCGCCATCGCGAAGTCGTAGAAGCGCAGGTTTCGCCCGGCGAGCGCTCCGGCATCGACGGCGACGATGCCCGGTGGCTCAGCCATGCGCGCGCCTCCGTGCCGCCGAAACCCGGACAAACGGTGGCGAAGGTCGCACGATCTGGGGGGCGGCGAGCCGGCGTTGGCTCGGCCAGCATCGGCCGCGCCCAGCGTCCGACCGGCGAATCTGTCGGCAGCGTGTCGAATGCCGGTGCGCCTCACCGGTGCGGAGCCGGCCGGTGTCGCGGGATGGGCGGCGGGTCGTCATGCCACCACCTAAGCAACCGAGCCGTGCGGAGGACAGCGAATTCTTGCCGCAGCCGCAACGACTGGTGCGGGCCATTCCGCCGGCTTCAGGACGGAATGTGCGGCAGGCACGATGCCACGGCACCGTCACGTGCCGGCGGCGCGAACCCATTATGTCGCATGAAGTTTATATTGCGGTGCAACACGACTCGCCATAGCCTGTCGTTACGGCCGGGAGTGGCCCGGGCCGCGAATCGGGGACCTGCCATGCTCAAGCTTGCCATCGTGCTGATGACCCTCGCCACGCCGCTTGCGGCGCAACAGGCCACGCCGCTTGCGGCGCAACAGGTGACGCCGTCCGCCGCGCAGGAGGCGTCCGCCGCCACCGCGACCCCCGCGCCGTCCGCTGCCCCGGCGGCGGCGACCAAGATCAGCGCCTCGGCGATGGCCAGCGATCCACGGATGATCGCGGCGATCCGTCACGCCAACGCCGCCGCCGACATCAAGTGCGGCGTGGGCGTCGGCGCGAACGTCGACCTCGCCACCAGGGCGGAGGCGCAGCGCTGTCGTCGCCGGATGATCGAAACCGCCAAGCTTGACGCCGAGGGTGAGATCGAGGGCCACTGAACCGCGCTGTTCGCGCTTCGTTCCAGTTTGTGGTACAAGCGGGGATGGCCGAGTCGCTCCCTCTCCGCTGGCTGTACCTCGATCTCAACAGTTATTTCGCGAGCGTCGAGCAGCAGCTGAACCCCGACCTGCGCGGCTGCCCGGTCGTCGTCGCCCCGGTCGACACCGACGCGACGAGCGCCATCGCCGCCAGTTACGAGGCGAAGGCGTTCGGTATCCGCACCGGTACGCCGATCTGGGAGGCGAAGGCCAAGTGCCGCGACCTGATCGTCGTCCCCGCCCGGCACGAGGAGTATGTCCGCTTCCACCACCGCATCATCGCCGAGGTCGAGCGCCACGTTCCCGTCACCGCCGTCTGCTCGATCGACGAGGTCGCCTGCCGCCTATGCGACAACGAGAACGACGCCGCCGACGTCCGCGCTCTCGCCACCCGCATCAAGGCGGGGATCGCGGCGAACGTCGGCAGCGAGTTGCGCTCGTCGATCGGCGTCGCGCCCAACCGCCTGCTCGCCAAGATGGCGGCCGACATGGAGAAGCCCGACGGGCTGACCGTGCTCGACGCCGCGTCGCTCGCCCCGCGGCTGCGCGCGCTGTCGCCCGGCGACATCCCCGGCGTCGGCCGGAACATGGAGCGGCGGCTCGCCGCCGCCGGCATCGTGACGATGGAGCGCATCCTCGCCCTCGACCCGCGCGAGGCGCGGCAGGTCTGGGGCAACGTCTGGGGCGAGCGGCTCCACTGGCTGCTCAAGGGAGCCGACCTGCCCGAGCGCGAGACGCAGCGCCGCACCATCGGCCACAGCCATGTGCTGGGCCCCGACAGGCGTCCCCCCGACCGCGCCCGCCTCGTCGCGCGGCGGCTGTGCCTGAAGGCCGCGACCCGCCTGCGCCGGATGGGCTGCCGCACCGGCTTCGTCGTCCTGACGGTCAAGGGCGAGGGTGGTCCGGGTCGGCCGCGCCACGCGACGGGCGGCGATCCGGCGGGCAACGGGCGCGGCGGCGACGTTATCGATGGCCTTCGCGGCGGCGACGCGATGGGCGGTCGTCGCGACGCGGCCAGCGGCGATGCCGATCATTGGTCGGGCGGTGCCTTCGGCGCAACCGTTTATGGATCGGGCGGCGGTGCCGCCGGCGGAGCCGAGGATCGCGCCAATGGGATCGGCCACACCGATTATCGCTCGGGCGGCAGTGCGGTCGGCTGGCAGGGTCGAATGGCGGCGCTCCCCGGCGGGCGGTGGTCGCACGGCGCGAAGCTGGTGCCGGCGCAGGACAGCTTCACCCTGCTCGCGGTGCTCGACGGCCTGTGGACGCGGATGCGCGCCGAGCTGCCCGACGCCCGCTACCGCCAGGTGTCGGTCACCTTCCTCGAGCTGACCGACGCCGCCGAGACGCAGCTCGCCCTGTTCGACAGCGGTCCCGCCGTCACCCCGGCAACCGAGGCTCGCCGCCTCGCTTTGTCGAGCGCGATCGACCGCATGAACGCCCGCTTCGGCCGCGACGCGGTGACGGTCGGCCACGATGCGGTGGGGGCGACGCGGAGCTCGGGGCCGAAGATCGCCTTCACGCGGATTCCGGAGCTGGCGGAGTTCGTGGAGTAGGGGCGGCCGCTCGCGGGGCGGCTTTGTGGGAGTGAGCAGCCGCTGCTCCCGATTGTCAGCTTAGGGTGGGAAGCGCCCGGTCTGCTTTCCGTCGAGTGTCGAGGAAAGCGAACGATGCGGCGTAGTCGTATGCTATTTCTGCCAAAATGTAAGTTCATAATCGATTGCTTCGAGTCCGGGCTCGTCGTTAAACACCACTGCGAAATTTCGATGGGGATATTCCAGACTTAGCTTAGCCGTGTAGATCTGCCTCAATGTCCGGCCCAAGTAGCGTAGTTGTTCTATGTTATAATTTTCAACGTTAGCGTGGATATCTGCGATGTGAATATGGTTCATAACCGCTTCCACAGCGACCCTGTTACCTTCTGTCATCTTCTCGAAGCCGCGCAGCGAGCTTTCCTCAAATCCTCCGAGTAGGATATAGCCGTCAAACTCGACAAATTGGGGCCAGAAAACGAGGCTATAGCCAATGGCGAGTTCGTAATTGCCGACACAACTGATCCAAGCATCGGCTGCAATGCCTCGCCCTTCATTCCAGTCGGGCAGCTCAGGGATTAGCGCGATGAAGTCGATCGACTCTGCCATGATCTATGTTTGCGCGACGATGGGAATGTCCGCAAGCGGTACCATCAGATTGGCGTTTGTTGGTCCGCCATTGGGCGTAAGCCGACAGGCCCTTACGTCGCCCCGCACTTGATGCGGGGCTCGGCTGCTTCGTCAGCCTGGAGGTAAGCCTTGCCGCGATGATCCCGAAGGTCAGCCAGGCCCCGTGTCAAACACGGGGCGACGACCGGGTAGTACATTGGCGACGCACAGAACGATCGTCTGTCTCGGCGTCGCTCGCCGGAGCACAAACCATTGTCCTACAGCCCCCGGAATCGGTTACCGTCCGCAACTCGCCACCGGACGGCCTTGCCCTTTCCCATCGTTGGTCGTCGTCAGCAGGTTCGCCGCTGGGTGCGCGCGCCCGTCGCTCCGCCTCGGGAGAAAGATCTGGTGCGTGGGCGTGAACTTCGCGTGAACTTCATGTAGGAGACGGGCTGGTCGACCCGCCGGAAAAAAGGTGTCGCGGGCGCTTACTTCGCATACTTGTTCATCTTCGCGGCCGGTCCAGCCCCACCAGCGGCCCGCTCGCGAACCCCGCCCGGTCGATCGCATAGACCACGTGGCGCACTGTCCTGCCCGCCATCTCAGCCTCGTCGATCCGATCGGTCAGGGCCGCGCCGATCTTCTCGATCGCGCGGCGCGAGCGGAGGTTGGTCTCGCCGATCAGGAAGATGACGCGCTCGAACCCGGTCAGCGCGTGGCCGACCATCAGCGCCTTCATCGCACCGTTGGTCGTGCCGCCCCAGTGGCTTCGCGCGAGGAAGGTCCAGCCGATCTCGATTTCGCCCGGCTCGGCGCGGCCGCGGTCGAAGCGCGACGAGCCGATGATGGCCCCGCCGGGCTCGAGCGCGACGAGCGCCGCGCCGCTCGCCAGCGCCTCGGCGAAGAAGGCGCGGAACACCGGCTCCTGCCAGCGGTCGTGCGCCGGGTGGATCACCCAGATCGCGGGATCGGACGCTACCGCGAACAGCGCGTCCCAGTCGTTGGCGCGCAGCGGCCGCAGGGTCACGCCGGCGCTCGTCAGCGTCGGCTGCAGGTCGATGGTCAATGCAGCTTGAGCTTCGGCCGGACGATCTGGTTGACGTGGCCGACGAGGATCATCGACACGCCCTTCCACCAGCCGTGGATCGCAATCAGGTGCATCCGGTACAGCGACATGTAGACGAAGCGCGCCAGCCGCCCCTCGACCGCCATCTTGCCGCCGACGAGATTGCCCATCAGCGAGCCGACCGTCGCGTAACGGGCGAGGCTCACAAAGCTGCCGTGGTCCTGATATTTGAACGGCTTTAAGGGCTTGCCGGCGATCATCGCGCGGATGTTGTGGAACACGACGTCGGCCATCTGGTGCGCCGTCTGCGCCCTCGGCGGGACGGGGCGCTGGGCTCCCGCGGGGATGTAGGACGCGCAGTCGCCGATCGCGAAGATGCGGTCGTCGCGCGTCGACTGCAGCGTCGGGCGGACGACGATCTGGTTGGAGCGGGTCGTCTCCAGCCCGCCGATCTCGTGCATGAAGGGTGCACCCTTGACGCCCGCCGCCCACACCATGAGGTCGGCGCCGATGATGTCGCCGCGCTTGGTCGTGATGCCGTCGGGCCGCGCCTCGACGACCTGCTCGTCGGTGAAGACGCGGACGCCGATCGCTTCGAGCTCGGTCCGGGCGGCGGCGGCGAGCTTCTCGGGCAGCGCCGGCAGGATGCGCGGCCCCGCCTCGACCAGCACGGTCCGCAGCCGCGACGCGTCGAACACCTCGAGCCCATACATCGCGAGGCTGTCGGCCGACATGTGGAGCTCGGCGGCGAGCTCGACGCCGGTCGCGCCGCCGCCGACGATGACGATGTCGACTGTCGCGTCCGACGCCGGATCGGCGGCGACCGAGCGCGACACGCGCAGGCACTGGTTGAGCAGCTTGCGGCGGAAGCGGTCGGCCTCGGCGCGCTCGTCGAGGAAGATGCAGTTGTCGCGGACGCCGGGCGTCCCGAAGTCGTTCGACACCGAGCCGACGGCCAGCACCAGATAGTCGTAGCGGATGCGGTGGCGGCCGATGATCTCGCGCCCGTCCTCGACGATCGGCGCGACGACGATCTCGCGCGCCGCGCGGTCGACGTCTTCGAGCGTGCCGTCGAAGAAGCGGTAGTTCCAGCGGTGGGCGTGGCCACGGTAGCCGACCTCGTCGAGGTTGGCGTCCAATGAGCCGGCGGCGACCTCGTGGAGCAGCGGCTTCCAGATGTGCGTCTGCTGCCGGTCGACGAGGATGATGTCGTAATCGACCCTGCCCAGCGCGCGGCCGAGCCGGGCGACGAGCTCGAGCCCGCCCGCCCCGCCGCCGACAACGACGATCTGCGTTTTCAGCCTGACTGGCGTCATGTCCACGCTAGCGTCCCCCGTGACCCTTGTGTCACCCTAGCAGTGGCGCGGGGCTTGTCACGCGGCGGGAGCCACGACGGTCCACGACGGACGCTTTGAGTGCGTCGGCGGCGGTTTCATGCCCCGCGCCGCGCGCGCTGCCCCGGGCGAGATCGACGCGGCTTACCTGTTCCGCCCATGGCTCGACATCGTCGGCGGCCGCTCACCACCTCAATAGAAGAAGCGCTCCTCGGCGATCTTGCCCTCCTTCATGGTGTAGAGCGCGACCTCGTCCATTTGCATCCGCTCGCCCGATTCCTTGTTGGTGATATCCATCGTCCAGCGGATGGCGATCCGGTCGCCGTTGACATAGGGGCCGTCGGTCGTCGTGCCGTGGACCTCGTGGTTGGCGTACCACCACGCGCTCTTGCCCATGACCGCGTCCTTGCCCTCGAGCCGCGCCATGGGCGAGTCCATCGCCTCGATCGAGACGACGTCGTCGGCCCAGTACTTCTCGCCGATGTGAAAATCGCCGGCCTTGGTCATCGCCACCATGTCGGCGGCGATCGTGCGGATGTCGGTCATGCCCGTTGCTCCCTGTCGAGTCGCAGTGGAACATAGCAGAAACATCGCGACGGGGGAATGACAGTCCGAGCGGCTTTCGCTATGCCCACGAGCATGACCGAGATTACGCCCGCCATCGTCGCCGACCACGGCCTCAGCCCGGCCGAGTACGACGAGGTCGTGCGGGCGCTCGGCCGCATGCCGAATTTGCTCGAACTCGGCATCTTCTCGGTGATGTGGTCGGAGCATTGTTCATACAAGTCGAGCCGCCTCCACCTGAAGAAGCTGCCGACGACCGCCCCGTGGGTAATCTGCGGCCCCGGTGAGAACGCGGGAGTCATCGACATCGGCGACGGGGACGCGGCGATCTTCAAGATGGAGAGCCACAACCACCCGAGCTTCATCGAGCCGTATCAGGGCGCGGCGACCGGCGTCGGCGGCATCCTGCGCGACGTCTTCACCATGGGCGCGCGGCCGGTAGCCAACCTCAACGCGCTGCGCTTCGGGTCGCCGGACGCGCCGCGGATGAAGCACCTGATCAAGGGCGTCGTTGCCGGCATCGGCGGCTACGGCAACTGCGTCGGAGTGCCTACGGTCGGCGGCGAGACCAATTTCCATCCCGCCTACAACGGCAACATCCTTGTCAACGCGATGACGGTCGGCGTCGCGCGGGCCGACAAGATCTTCTACAGCGCGGCGGCGGGCGTCGGGAACAGCGTGGTCTATGTCGGGTCGAAGACCGGGCGCGACGGCATCCACGGCGCGACGATGGCGTCGACCGAGTTCACCGAAGGCGACGAGGACAAGCGCCCGACGGTGCAGGTCGGTGACCCGTTCACCGAGAAGCTGCTGATCGAGGCGTGCCTCGAGCTGATGGCGTCGGACGCGATCGTCGCGATCCAGGACATGGGCGCGGCGGGGCTGACCAGCTCGAGCGTCGAGATGGCGTCGAAGGGCGGCGTCGGGCTCGAGCTCGACATGAACGCCGTGCCGACGCGCGAGACCGGCATGACGCCGTACGAGATGATGCTCAGCGAGAGCCAGGAGCGGATGCTGATGGTCCTCAAGCCGGGCCGCGAGGCCTTCGCCGAAGCCATCTTCGCCAAGTGGGAGCTCGACTTCGCCGTCATCGGCCACGTCACCGACACCGAGCGGCTGGTGCTGAACTTTGACGGCGCGACGGTCGCCGACATCCCGCTCGGTCCGCTCGCCGACAAGGCCCCGCTGTACGACCGGCCGTGGGTGGCGACCCCTCCCCGGCCGCCGCTGACCGACGTGCCGGAAAGCACCGACCTCGCCGCCGACCTCCTGAAACTGATGGCGTGCCCCGACATCGCGTCGAAGCGGTGGATCTGGGAGCAGTACGACCACATGGTCGGCGCCGACACGCTCCAGCGCCCCGGGGGCGACGCGGCGGTGGTGCGCGTCCACGGCACGCGCAAGGCGCTGGCGATGACGACCGACTGCACCCCGCGCTACTGCTTCGCCGATCCGGTCGAGGGCGGCAAGCAGGCCGTCGCCGAGGTGTGGCGCAACCTGATCGCGGTCGGCGCGAAGCCGCTGGCGATCACCGACTGCCTCAACTTCGGCAATCCGCAGCGCCCGGAGATCATGGGGCAGCTGGTCGGCTGCATCGAGGGCATGGCCGAGGCGTGCCGCGCGCTCGACTTCCCCGTCGTGAGCGGCAACGTCAGCCTGTACAACGAGACGGATGGGACGGCGATTTTGCCGACGCCGGCGATCGGCGGGGTCGGGCTGATCGACGATTATGCGAAGACGATGACGATGGGGTTCAAAGCGGCGGGGGAGTATCTTTGGCTCGTGGGTGTTTCTGCGACTCACCTGGGCCAGTCGCTGTGGCTTCGGCATGTCGCCGGGCGTGAGGACGGACCGCCGCCACCGGTGTCGCTCGAGGACGAACGCCGCACTGGTGAGTTCGTAAGCTCCGTTATTCGGAACGGCTTGGTGACTGCCGTCCACGATGTCTCGGATGGTGGCGTCCTGGTAGCTGCCGCGGAAATGGCGCTGGCGGGCGGCGTCGGCGCTCATATCGACTGGGCTTTTTGTCGAGACTTAGCCCCGACCGGCCTCTTCGGCGAAGCGCAGGGGCGGTATCTTATGACTTCCGAGCACATACAGTTCGGAGCTGTTGCTAACACGGCCGACGTCCCGGTGAGATATATCGGCCGTGTCGGCGGCGATGCGGTCCAAGACTCTGAAGGAAGTATGTTCACCGTGAGCCTCTCCGCGCTCCGCGCCGCGCACGAGGGCGCTTTTCCCGCGATGATGGCAGCCGCGACATGACCTACGCCCTCCTGTTCCTCGCCGGGGCGCTGCTGTGCAACGCCATCCCCCACCTCGCCGCGGGCCTGCGCGGCGAGGCGTTTCCGACGCCGTTCGCGTCGCCGCCCGGCAAAGGCCTGTCGTCGCCGCTGCTCAACTTCCTGTGGGGGGCGGCGAACCTGTCGCTCGGCGTCTACCTGCTCGGCCCGCTCGCCGATGCCGAGCCGCGCTGGGGCCGCGCTGCGGTCGCCGCCGGGTTCATCGCCATCGGTCTCTATCTGGCGCATCACTTCGGCAAGGTCACGGCGGAGCGCGAGCGGTGATCGATTCCGAAAGCATCGAGACCGCCCAGACCGACATCCCGCCGGTCAACCCCGAACCGCAGCCGTCGCGCCGCACGATCCTCGCCGGCCGCGGCTTTAGTCTTGCCGAGCACGGGCTGCTCGTTGTCATCGCAGGTATGACGCTAGTCGCCGCCGGCACCGAGATCGTCCGCGTCGTGCAGGTGCAGGAGGTCAATCTCGCCGATATCCTGCTGATGTTCCTCTACACCGAGGTCGTCGGGATGATCGGCGTGTTCTACACCGGCAAGGGATCGGCCTTCGTCTACCCGATCTTCATCGCCATCACCGCGCTGTCGCGGCTGATCGTCCTGCAGGGCAAGAACATGGCCCCGGAAAACATCGTCTTCGAGGCGAGCGCGATCCTGCTCCTCGCCCTCGCCGCGGCGATCATCGTCCGCCTGGGAAAACACGCATGATCTCGCTCTATACCGCCACGGTTCCCGCTTTCCGCCAGATCGTCGACGCGACGATCGGCATCGTCGCCAAGGGTGCGGCGTTCGCTGCCGAGCAGGGAACCGACCCCGCCACGCTCATCGAGGCGCGGCTGTTCCCCGACATGCTGCCGTTCACCTATCAGGTCTATTCGGTCGCGAACCACAGCGTCGGGGCGATCGAAGGGGTCCGCGCCGGAGTCTTCTCGCCGCATCGCGGGCCGTTCCCCGACAGCTTCGCGGCGCTCCACGCGCTGCTCGACCAGACTGCCGCAGCACTGGCGGCGGTCGATCCCGCCGAGGTCGACGGGTTCATGGGCCGCGACACGGCGTTCGTCATGGGCAGCTACCGCATGGACTACACCGCCGAGGACTTCCTGCTGTCGTTCAGCCTGCCGAACTTCTATTTCCACGCCGCGACGGCGTACGACATCCTGCGGGCGGCGGGTGTGCCGCTCGGCAAGCGCGACTGGCTCGGCCGGCCGCGGGTCAGGGTCGCCGGTACGGAATGAAGTCGCCGAGCGTCGCCGTCGCGACGGCTGCGCGCGAGTTCTCGTTCAGCACCCGCACCGGTTCGTCCCGGCACAGCCGCGGATAGGCGTCGTCGATGGCGAGCACGACGCCGCCGTGGATGAACCCCGCGCCCGCCGTGGGCCGGTTGAGGTAGACGACGCCGCCGGTCTTCATCGTATAGACGATCCCGCCGGGCACGAGGGCGACCGTGTCGATGTCGAGCCGGTCGATGCGCGCGACCGCCGCGCCGGCCACCCGGTCGCCGACAAGTCGGTCGAGCCGGTCGACAGGCAGCGCCGCCGCTGCGCTCGACAGTAGCAGCGCGGCGAGCGCGGTCGTCCGCCTCACGCCAACGCCTGCGCCGCCTCGAGCACCGCGGCGGCGTGGCCCGGCACCTTGACCTTGTGCCAGACGGCGGCGACCTTGCCGTCGCGGTCGATCAAGAAGGTCGCGCGGTCGATGCCCATGTATTTCTTGCCGTACATGCTCTTCTCGACCCACGCGCCGTACGCCTCGATGATCGCACCGTCGGGGTCACTGCCGAGGTCGACGCCGAGGTCGTGCTTCTTGCGGAACTTGGCATGGGCCGCGACCGAGTCCTTCGACACGCCGATCACCGTGGTGTCGGCGGCGGCGAAGTCGTCCTTCAGCGCGGTGAAGGCGATCGCCTCGGTCGTGCAGCCGGGCGTGTCGTCCTTGGGGTAGAAGTACAGCACGACCTTGCGCCCTTTCAGCGCGGCGAGGCTGGCGTTGGCTCCGCCATCGGTCGGCAGGTCGAAGGCGGGGGCGGCGTCACCGATGTCGAGGGGGCCGATGTCCATGGGTTCAGTCTCCGGTTTCGAGCACGTCGTGCCATGCCGCACGAACCGCCGCCTTGGCGAGTCCCACCTTGATTTCGGCTGCGGCAAAGTCGCCCGCCCCCGCCGCCTGTGCCAGCAGGTCAGCGACCGGCGGCGCGAAGCGGCGCGGCAACGGGCCGGCGACGACGAGGCGCAACACGGCGAGGACGCGCGTCAGCGTGTCGTGGGCGGCGGTCAGTTCGTGAGAAATCAAGCCCTTGATCGCCAGTTCGACGAGCGCCGCGCGCAGGTCGGGGGTGAACGCCGTTCGGTGGCGCAGCTGGAGGAAGTGGATGATGAACTCGAGGTCGACCAGCCCGCCGCGGGCGAGCTTGACGTCCCATGTCCCGCCGCCCGGCTTGGCCGCCGCCACGTCGCGGCGCATGGCGAGAACGTCGCGCCGGAGCGCGGTCGAATCGCGTTCTCGGTCAAGGACTTGCGCGATGACGCCGGCGACCGCGGCGGCGTCTTCGGGCGCGCCGGCGACGACGCGGGCGCGGCACAGCGCCATATGCTCCCACGTCTCGGCCTCGGCCAGCTGGTAGCGCGTAAAGCTGTCGACGGTGACGGCGAGCAGCCCCTTGGCCCCCGACGGGCGGAGACGGGTGTCGACCTCGTACAGCGCGCCGGCCGCCGTCGGGACCGACAGCGCCGCGGTCAGACGCGCCGCAACCCGTTGAAAATACACGGTCGCGCCGAGCGGTTTGGGGCCGTCGGACAGGGTTTCGTGGCGCCCGGTGAACAGGTAGACCAGGTCGAGGTCGCTGGCGTGGGTCAGCGCGCGGCCGCCGTAGCGCCCGAGGCCGAGGACGACGAGCCGGCCGCCCGGAACGACCCCGTGCTCAAGCGCGAAATCGTCCTGAACACAACGGCTTAGCACCTCGACACCGACGTCGGCGACGGCGCTGAGGTCGGTCCCGACGCCGAGCGGATCGCGCCCCTCGATCAGCTGCGCGCCGAGCTGGAAGCGCCGGTCGGCGGTCCACAGGCGGACCCGGTCGAGCGTCTCCTCCCGCATCAGCCCCGCACCCACGCCCGCATCCACCTCGCGCCGCAGCTGCGTCACATCCGGCAACGGCGCGAAGCTGTCCCGCGCCAGCAGTGCGTCGAACAGCGCCGGCCGCCGGGCAAGCGCATCGGCCAAGACCGGCGCGACGCCGAGCAGCCGGCCGAACAGCGGCAGCAGCTTGGGGTTGGCGGCGAGCAGCGCGAAGAACTGAACCCCCGCCGGCAGGTCGGCGAGGAACGAGTCGAGCCGGGCCATGGCATGCGCCGGATCGGCCGCGGCGGCGACCGCGGCGAGCAGGTCGGGGAGCAGCGCCTCGAACGCCCGCTGCGCCTCGTCCGAGCGCAGCGCGCGGTAGCGCCCCGACC
>CAHJWP010000031.1 GCA_903642255.1 Sphingomonadaceae bacterium
CCCGGTGCGGCCAGCGCCGGAATCGTCACCACCGCGGACAGCGCGACTGCCGCAGCCAACGCTCGCCACATCGCCATCTCCTTGAAAATCAGGCGTCCGAAGAAGCTTACGGACGTCCGAAAACTAGGTCGCCCTTCAAGCTTCTGTCAAGGCACGACCCATGCCCGAGGATGCCGCGCAAGTCATAGAATAAGCGCTTGACGAACTTTTGACAATCGTCCAGCCTTCGGTCCATCGTACGATGTAGGCGCTACCGGATTCCGTCGGCGGGGACCATGGCGCAGACCGCACCTTGCAGGGGTTGAGAGCATGACTTTCCCAGGTTGCACGTGGCACGTTTTGCTGAAGACCGCCCTTCTGATCGGCGTTGCCTTGCCGATCGCGGCGGCGGAGGCGCAGACGACGGAGACGCCGCCGATGCCGCCGCCGCCGCCGGCGAACGTCGACCTCAAGCCGGAAGAAGCCTATACTCAGAAGATGCTGCCGCCACAGCCGCAATGGGCCTATGTCCGGGGCGGCGGGGGCGGCGGGGGCGTCCGCATCTTCGACGGCGCGACCGGCAAGATGCGCGGCGAGGTGGACACCTCGCAGCGCGGCGACATGGCGATCGATCCCGCCAGCAAGTATTACTATGTCGCCGACACGATCTGGACCAAATCCGACCGCGGGACGCGGCAGGATTTCGTTGCGGTCTACGACACCACCGAACTGAAGCTGCAGGTCGAAATCCCGATTCCCGGTCGCATCATCATCGGCGGCGAGAAACATAATTTCATTCTGAGCGACGACGGCAAGACGGCCTACGTCTATAATTACAGTCCGGCCTCGTCCGTCAACGTGGTCGATCTGGTGAAGCGGAAGTTCGTCCGCGCGATCGAACTGCCCGGCTGCGCGAGCCTGATGCCCAATCCCGTCGGCTTTTCAGCGCTCTGCTCGGACGGTACGATGGCCACCATCGACACCACCGGCACCAAGCCAGTGACCACGCATGGTCCTCACTTCTTCCCCGCGACGGGCGACCCGATCTTCAGCAACTTCACCTATGACAAGACGAAGAAGCAGGTGACGTTCGTCAGCTATACCGGCCTCGTCTATCAGGCGACGATGGGGGCCACGCCGACCGTAGCCCAGCCGTTTTCGATCCAGCAGGCGGCCGGCGTGCGGCCCGGCGAAACCACGCCGCTCGATGTGAACTGGCTGCCCGGCGGTCGGGGCTTGATGGCGCTGCATGCTCCGAGCGGCCAACTTTACGTGCTGATGCACAAGGGCGAATACTGGTCCCAGAACGAGCCGGGCCAGGAAATCTGGGTGCTCGATCTCGCCAGTCACAAGGTCGTCAAGCGCCACCCGCTGAAGGCGGAAATCAGCAATATCGAGGTCACGCAGGACGCCAAGCCGCTCCTGTTCATCAACGACAAGGATGGCACGACCTACGTCCTCGACGCGCAGACGATGGAAGAGAAGCGCAAGATCGAGAAGACCGGAGGCGGCCTGATCCTCACCGCCGACGTCGGCACGCCAGCGATGGCGGCTGCAGCCACCGCGTCGACCGATGGATCGGGCGCGAACTGACGCCATGCTGCGCGATGTGATCCTGACCCTCGGCAGCTCGGCAGCGGTTTGTGCCGGTCTGGTCTTCGTGCTGGGTGCCGTCGGCAAGCTGCGTCATGCGGCAATATTTCCGGGCGTCGTCGCCAACTACCGCCTGCTGCCCGCGGCGGCCGTCGCGCCGGCGGCGCTGCTCCTGCCGTGGACGGAACTCGCCATCGGCCTTGCGCTGATCGCGGGCGAGCGGCGGGTGGCACCGGTGCTGGCGGCGGCGCTGCTCCTGCTGTTCGCCGGCGCGATGGCGCTCAACCTCCGGCGCGGTCGCAGCCACATCGACTGCGGCTGCGGCACTTCTACCCTACGCCAGCCGCTGCGTCGCGCGCTCGTCGTCCGCAACCTGCTGATGGCGGCTGCGATCGCGACGGTTCCGCTCGCGGGCGGCGAACTCATGCCCGCCGAACGGCTCGTCGCGTTCGGTGCCGGTGCCGTGCTGTTCCTGCTCTACCTCCTCCTCAACGTCCTGCTCGCCCTGCCGGGTCTCAGCCCGCAGCCGGCCTGATCAAGAAGGTCCCGCCATGTTGATCGCCCTCGTCGTTTCGCAGATCGTTTCGTGGCTCGTGGTCGCCGGTCTGGTGATCGCGCTGATCGCGCTCGCCCGTCAGGTCGGCGTGCTTCATATGCGGGTGGCCCCGGCGGGCGCGCTGACCACCGCGCATGGGCCGGCGGTCGGCGATCCCGCGCCCCGGCTCGACGTCGTCGCCATGGACGGTCGGCGGATCGAGATCGGCGGAACGCTCAAAGGACGCGCGATGCGCCTGCTGATGTTCGTGTCGGCCGACTGTCCGTTGTGCAAGAACCTGATCCCGGCCGCCAAGTCATTCGCCCGGGCGGAGCGGATCGAACTCGTATTCGTCGGCGACGACGACGCCACCGTCCAGCGCCGCATGATCGCGCAGCAGGGACTTGAGGAGTATGCGTTCGTCAATGGACCGGAGACCGGTCTCACCTTTCATGTCGACAAGCTGCCGCACGCGGTGCTGATGGATGCCGCCGGTACGATCCTGTCGCGCGGGCTGGTCAACAGCCGCGAGCATCTCGAAAGCCTCGTCGTCGCCCATGAGATGGGGCTGCGCTCGGTACAGGATTACATCAACGGCCTGAAGACGCAGGCTGCCTGATCATCATCACGGAAGGGGCACCGCTATGAACAATAAGGTCGACGCGATCGGAGAGAGCCTGCTGCGGCGCTTCGCGGGCGCGACGTCGCGCCGGAGCATGATCTCCAAGCTCGGCGCGGTGATGGTCGCCGCACCGGTCTTCCCGCTCCTGCCGGTCAGCCGCGCCAACGCGCAGAAGCCCGACCGCTCGGTCGAAGCCAAGACGGCCTTCGGGCGCAACGCGCAGACGCGGGACGACACGAAATGCGACTACTGGCGCTATTGCGCGATCGACGGCGCGCTGTGCAGCTGCTGCGGCGGTGGCGTCAGCTCCTGCCCGGCCGGCGCGCAGCCGTCGCCGGTGTCGTGGGTCGGCACCTGCATCAATCCGGATCAGGGCAAAGCGTATCTGATCGCGTACCGCGACTGCTGCGGCAAGCCTTATTGCGGCCAGTGCGGCTGCGACAACACCGATCGCGCCACGCAGCTTTACGTTCCCCAGCTCAACAACAACGTCATCTGGTGTTTCGGGACGTCGAGCATGGAGTATCATTGTTCGACGGCCGTGCTGGTGGGTGCGGCGAAATAGGAGTTCGGGCGACGCGTGTGGTCGAGGTTGGCGGACGGTATCTCGCCCTGCTGGTCGTCGGGCTGGCCGGAGCGTCGCTTGCGCTGGCGGGCGGGGCCGTCGCGCAGGTCGCCGCCACCAAGATCATCGATCCCGCCCAGGCACGGTCGGACTATTACGAGAATTGCGGCGGGTGCCACGGCATCACCGGCGACTCTGCACCGGCCCTGCTGCCGTCTTTGCGCGGGCGCGTCGGCTATTTCATGTGCGATGCCGATGCCCGCACCTATCTGATCCGCCTGCCCAACGTCGCTCACTCCCGCATCACCGACAATGCCGAGCTGGCCGACCTGCTCAACTATGTCGTGTTCGACATCGGCGGCGCGAGTGCGCCAGCCGCAAGTCCGCCGTTCACGGCGGAAGAGGTCACGCGCGAACGGCCGAACGCGCTGTCCGACATCTCGCTGGTGGCGCTGCGCGCGCGCCTCGTCGAGCGCGTGATCCGCAAGTGCAGGGCTCCGGCGTCGCTCCGGCTGCTGTATCCGCCGAAGCCGGGGACCAGCGGCGGCTGACCCTGCGGCGTATCGGCCGACCATGCGGCGCTGCTTTTCGGGGTGGGGAAAAGCTGGCATAGGCCTCGCAAATCGAAGGCGGAGACCATGGAGCAGGATCAGGACGACCTTCCCGTGATGCGCATCCGGGCGCGTCCGGGGGCTTATGCGTGCGGCACGGAAACCATCGAGCAGATCCTGCGCGCCGCGCTCAACGTCCTTGTCGAGGAAGGTTCAAACGCCTTCACGCTGCGACGGATCGCCGCCGAATGTGGCATGAAGGTCGGCAACCTTAGCTACTACTTTCCCCACAAGGAAAATCTCGTCGAGGAGCTGCTCGAGGCGATCCTCAACGGCTATTCCGACATGGCCGACGAGGAACTGCGCGACGCATCCGACGATCCGGAGGAGCGGCTCATGTGCGGTATCGCCTTCACGCTCGATGACATCCGGTCGAAGCTCACGACTAACCTCTTCCCCGAGCTGTGGGCACTGGCCAATCACAACGAGAAGGTCGATCGGCTGGTCCAGGATTTCTATGCGCGGGCGCAGGAGAGGATCGCGCTGTCTGTCAGGGCGGTGAACGACACGCTGACCGAGGAGGAGTGTCGCACGGTCGCGCTCTTCATCAGCGCGACGATCGAGGGCACGACGATCTTCGCGGGGCACGCCAAGCCGTGGGAACCCAAGATGCCCGAGATCAAGGCGCTGGCGATCCAGTCGCTCATGCATCTGGTCAAGACCCTGCGCAGCGACGACCTGCGCGCGTTCCGCCGGTCGCCGGCGCGGCTCGCCGCCTGAAGCCGTCGCCGACCGCCCAGCGGCGGATCAGGCGCGCCGCATCGCCCCAACCTCGGGCAGGCGGTCGAGATGCTTGTCGAGGGTGAGCGGGTAATCGCGGATGCGTACGCCGGTGGCATTATAGGCAGCGTTGGCCACCGCAGCACCGACCCCGCACAGGCCGAGTTCGCCGACGCCCTTGGCCTTCATCGGCGACACCTTGTCGTCGGCTTCGTCGAGGAACACGACCTCCTGGTGCGGGATGTCGGCGTGGACGGGCACCTCGTAGCCGGCGAGGTCGTGGTTGACGAAGAAGCCGAAGCGGGTGTCGACGACCAGCTCCTCCATCAACGCGCCGCCGACGCCCATCGTCATCGCACCAATCACCTGGCTGCGCGCTGTCTTGGGGTTGAGGATGCGGCCCGCGGCGCAGACCGCGAGCATCCGTCGCACGCGGATCTCCCCAGTATAGGCGTCGACGCCGACCTCGACGAAATGCGCGCCGAAGGTCGATTGCTGGTATTGCTTGCCCAGCGTGCCGTAGGTCATCGTGTCGTCGGCGACGAGTTCTCCGTCGCGCGCGGCGCTGGTCAGCGCCACCCCGCGGCCGCCGCTTCGCACCTCGCCGTCAGCAAAGTCGCACGCCGCGGGGTCGAGGCCGAGCCGCTGTGCGACGGCCTCGCGCAGCTTGACACATGCGGCATAGACTCCCGACGTCGAGCTGTTGCCGCCCCATTGTCCGCCCGAGCCGGAGGAGGTGGGGAAGTCGGAGTCGCCGAGGCGGACGACGACGCGGTCTAGGCCGACGCCCATCATCTCGGCGGCCGTCTGGGCGATCACCGTGTAGCTGCCGGTGCCGATGTCGGTCATGTCGGTCTCGACCGTGACGACGCCGTCGCCGCCGAGTCGGACGCGCGCCCCGGACTTCATGTTGATGTTGTTGCGGAACGCCGTGGCGACGCCAAGTCCGATCAGCGTATCGCCGTCGCGCCGGCGGCCCGGCTGCGCGTCGCGCGCACGCCAGCCGAAGCGTTCGGCTCCTTCGCGCAGGCAGCGGACGAGCTGGCGCTGCGAGAATTGCCGTCCCGGCTTTTC
This sequence comes from Sphingomonadaceae bacterium, assembly GCA_903642255.1. GTDB lineage: Bacteria > Pseudomonadota > Alphaproteobacteria > Sphingomonadales > Sphingomonadaceae > Polymorphobacter_B. The sequence goes on from CAHJWP010000031.1 coordinate 5,700, forward strand.
CGGATCGACCTGCGTGTCGTTGACGATGCGAAACTCGACCGGGTCGAGCCCAAGCTTCTCGGCCATCTCATCCATCGCGATCTCGAGCGCCATCAGCCCCGACGCCTCGCCCGGCGCGCGCATGGCATTGCCCTCAGGCAGGTCGAGGACCGCCAGGCGCTGGCCGATCAGCCGGTTGGGGGCGGCGTAGAGCAGCTTGGTCTGCGACGTCGCCGTCTCCGGGCTGCCCCCGGGCAGGTCGCCCGAGGTGGCTTCGTGGGCAATCGCGGTCAGCTTGCCCGACCGCTCCGCTCCGAGGCGGATGCGCTGGATCGTCGCTGGACGGTGGGTCGCATTGTTGAACATCATCGGTCGCGTCATCGCGACCTTGACCGGCCGGCCCGCCGCCTTCGCGCCGAGCGCCGCCATCACCGCGTCGGCGCGGAGGAACAGCTTGCCGCCGAAGCCGCCGCCGATGAACGGTGAGTCGACGCGGAGTTTATCGGGCGCGAAGCCGAGCGTCTTTGCCAGATCCTCGTGGGCCCAGTTGATCATCTGGTTCGACGTCCAGACGGTCAGCCGGTCGCCGTCCCACGCCGCGATGGTGGCGAACGGCTCCATCATCGCATGGGCTTCGTCGGGCGTCGTATAGGTCGCGTCGAGCGTCACTGGCGCGGCGGCGAAGGCGCTCTCGAAGTCGCCGACGCGGTCGAGCTTGGGGGCCGCGGAGCCTTCCTTGCTCGAGCCGCCAGTCAGTGGGGCGGTCGGGGCGGCGGCGGCAAGGTCGAACGCGCCCGATCCGCGGACATAATCGACGTCGATGAGCCTCGCAGCGGCGCGCGCCTGCTCAAAGGTGTCGGCGACGACGATCGCCACCGCCTGATGGTAATGGTCGACCTCGGGGCCGGCGAGGAGCTTAGCGGTGTTCTTGCCGCCCTTGCCGAGCGGGCCGGCGTTCAGATAGCTGACCACGGCCTTCACGCCGGGCGCGGCGTCGGCGCGGCGCGTGTCGATCGCGGCGATCCGGCCTTTGGCGATCGCCGCGCCGAGAATGAAGCCGTAGAGCGCGCCGGGCGCAACGGCGTGCCGTTCATAGGCGTAGGGTGCCGTGCCGGTGACCTTGAGCGGACCGTCGACGCGGTCGTGCGGCTGGCCGACGACCTTCATCCGGTCGATCGGGTTCGGCCCGGCGGGCGTATCGAACTTCATGCCGTCCTCGCTGGGGTCAGTGCGGCCGCGAGCGTGCGCGTCGCCAGCGGCAGTTTGAATGCATTGTCGCGCGTCGGCTTCGCGCCGGCAAACGCCTGGGCGACGACCGCCGCCCCGCCGTGCGGCAGCGCTGCATCGGCGGCGGGGCTGCGCCACGGCCGCGGCGCGACCCCGCCGAAGGCGACACGCCCCGTTCCATCGGGCTGAATGACGGCGGCAACCGAGACCAAGGCGAAAGCATATGAGGCGCGGTCGCGTACCTTGCGATAGACGTGACGCCCACCGAGTGGCCTCGGCAGCGTCACCGCCGTAATCAGCTCGCCGGGCGCAAGCACCGTGTCGATCTCGGGGCTTTTGCCGGGGAGGCGATGGAAGTCAGCGAGCGGGATCGTCCGCACCGCGCCTTTAGGATCGATCGTTTCGACCGACGCGTCGAGAACGCGGAGCGCGACCGCCATATCGCCGGGATAAGTCGCGATGCACTGATCGCTCGTCCCGATCACCGCCAGCTGCCGGCTGTAGCCGCCGATCGCGGCACAGCCCGACCCCGGCGACCGCTTGTTGCACGGCTGGTTGGTGTCGTAGAAGTAGGGACAGCGCGTCCGCTGGAGCAGGTTGCCCGCGGTCGTCGCCTTGTTGCGCAGCTGGCCGCTCGCTCCCGCCTGGATCGCGCGCGTGAGCACGGCATAGTCGCGCATGACGCGGGGGTCGGCGGACAGCGCGGTATTGCTGACGAAGGCCCCGACGCGCAGACCGCCATCGGCGGTGGCGTCGATGCGGTCGAACTTGAGGTCCTGCACGTCGACCAGATGCGTCGGCGTCTCGATCTCGAGCTTCATCAGATCGAGCAGGTTGGTGCCACCAGCGAGAAACTTGGCCCCCGGCCGGCCGGCGACCGCTGCCGCCGCCGCGGCGGGCGAGGTCGCGCGCTCATAGGTGAACGCCTTCATGCCGCTGCTCCGGCGACTTCGGTGATCGCCTCGGCGATGTTCGAATAGGCTCCGCAGCGGCAGATGTTGCCGCTCATCCGCTCGCGCAGTTCGGTGTTCGTCGGCCGCATCGGTGTGGCGAGGTCGTGACTGACGTGGCTGGGAATGCCGGCCTTGATCTCGTCGAGCACCGCGACGGCCGAACAGATCTGGCCCGGCGTGCAATAGCCGCATTGAAACCCGTCGTGCCTGACGAACGCCGCCTGCATCGGATGGAGCCGGTCGGGGGTGCCCAGTCCTTCGATCGTCGTGATGCGGTCACGGTCATGCTGCACGGCAAGGCTCAGGCACGAATTGATCCGGTGCCCGTTGACGATGACAGTGCATGCGCCGCACTGGCCGTGGTCGCAGCCTTTCTTCGTGCCGGTCAGCTGCAGGTGGTCGCGCAACGTGTCGAGCAGCGTCGTCCGCGGATCGAGCCGCAGGTCGTGGTGCCGGCCGTTGACCTCGAGCGACACGGGCATCATCGCCGGCGGTGCCGCGGACGCGAGCCGGGCTTCGGCAGCGGGAGCCGCCGCGACCGCGACGCTGGCGACGCCGCCCGCGAGGACACCGCGGCGCGAGAGATGAAGCCCGTCGGTACATTCCATAGTATCTCGACCTTCCATGCGCACCGGCCCGTTCGCTACCTTCAGGCTCCAGCGACACGCACACAATAGCGTGTTTTGCCGCTAGCTGAATGAACGGCGGCTTTCGATCCTGCGACCCATGCCGCTAACGATTAATGGTCGGTGCTAACCGGACGTGGCAAGCAAAAAGACGTGCAGCGGCGGTGTTCTTGCGCGGCGGGGTGACCGGCCGGCGCGGACGCCTTCCGCTCGTCAGGTCCTCCGGAACGACTGTCGTCGCCGTTCGAACGGAACCACGGCGGTGGCCTCGGGTCCCGGCGCAAAACCGGTGATGCACAGCGCGCGCGCCTGCTCTGCCGACACCGGCCTCGCCAGGAAATGGCCCTGGAGTTGCTGCACGCCGAGCATGCACAGCAACGTGTACTGTGCCTCGTCCTCGACCATCTCCGCCGTGACCGGCACGCCGATCGCCTGACACAGATGCAGGACGCCGACGAGCAGGGTCTTGGCGGCGGGATTGTCGAGCAGCGACGCGATGAGACTGCCGTCGAGCTTGATCCCGTCGAACCTGATTTCGCGCAGGTAGCCGATCGACGCATAGCCGGCCCCGAAGTCGTCGAGCAGGATGCGGACGCCGCCGTGCTGCAACGCGCCGAGAGTGTCGCGCGCCGCGGTGAAATCGCTGAGCAGTGCGGTCTCGGTGACCTCGATCGATAGTCGTCGCGGATCGAAACGATGCTCGGCGACCGTATCGCGCAGGCGCGACGCCAGCCCGGGAGCGCTCAGCTCGTTCGCGCTCAGGTTGAACGACAGCCCGACGGTGTCGGGCCATGCCGAGGCGTCGCGGAGCGCCTGCGTCAGCAGATGGGTCGTCAGCCCCCGGGTCATGCCGACGTGTTCGGCGAGGGGAATGAACTCCGCCGGCGAGATGACGCCGAGTGTCGGGTGCGTCCAGCGAGCCAGCGCTTCGAAGCCGACGATGCGGTTCGTCACGGCATGGACGACGGGCTGATAGACCAGCCCGATCACGTCGTTGTCGGGATGGGTGGCGAGCGCCTGCTCGATCAGGATGCGTCGCCGGGTACGCTCCTCCATGCCGGGCTTGAACACGCAGATGCCGACGTTGCGCTGCCGTTTCGCTTCGTACATCGCCAGATCGGCACGGTTGACCAGTTCGAGCGTCGTGCCGGTGTCGAGCGCGTTGTGCGCGAGGCCGATCGACGCCGACAGCCGAAAGCGGTGCGGCTCGACGACGAACGGCTGATCGAACGCCGTGGCGAGCGCGGCAAGGCGCAGCTGCGCGTCCTCGAGCCGGTCGACGTCGAGCAGCAGGACGGCGAACTCGTCGCCGCCGAGCCGGGCGATGAGCACGTTGCCGCTACTGAGGTGCTGAAAGCGACGGGCGGTTTCGACGAGCAGGGCGTCTCCGGCGTGGTGGCCGTAGGTGTCGTTGATCACCTTGAAGCCGTCGAGGTCGATGATGCCGATCGCCAGCGTCGCGCTGTCGTTCCCGGCGGATGCTTTCTTTAGGCGGTCGAGAAAGGCGCGGCGGTTGGGCAGCCCGGTCAGCTGATCACGGTAGGCGAGTTCGCCGACCTTGATCTTCTCGGCGGCGATGTCGCTCCACGCGGCAACCATCCGACGCAGCTGCTGGCTTTGGCGAAACACCATGCCGATCACCAGCGGGGAGACGAGAAGCAGGTTCGCGCCCATGACCTCGAGCACGACATTGCCGGTGAAGATCAGCAGGATCGAGATCGGCACCATGCCGATCGCGACCACGCCGTAGGACGCCAGCGGCAGGCTGGCGATACTGGCCGCGCAGCAGATCACGCACAGCGAGGTGAACAGGGCGATATACGTCTGTTCGGGAAAGGCCCCGTGGTTGAGGATGTGTTCGCACCAGAAACTCAGGCCGAGGGCGAGCAGGCCGGCCATGGTCGTCGTGATTTTCATCGCGAAACGCATTTCGTCGACGGACGGCTGTCTGACCTTGCTGGTTCGCACCCATTTCAGCAGGCGGACGAGGATGACGGCCGCCACCGCGATCGGAAAGCCGAAAGCCGTGTGGCCGATCGACCGGGCCGCGATGAACGCCAGGAGCGAGACATTGATGAACAGCGCGAGATACATCGTCGGTATCTGCGCTTTCAGGATGCGAAACTGCTCGCGCACGAGATCGTCGCTCGACCGCGGTGAAATCAGGCTGTCGATCAGCGATCTATTCAACACTTGCGTGCCTCGCCGAATGGTCATCAGTCGTTGCAGCGAGCCTGCCGTCTTTTCACTGCACAGTAATTCTAGCAGACGTCGTCTGACAGCGCCTTATGCGGAAACTACGGCTCGCGGCAGTTACGGTTAACGCGACCCGGCGCGTTGCGATCGGGCGGCGGAACGGCTAGACCACTCGTCCAGCGACGCGATGGGTGCCGACCGGTCGGATCGGCAGTTTCGGGAGATGCAAGTGCCGCCTGCGCCGTCGCCGATCACGCCCGTCATCCTGTCCGGCGGTGCCGGAACCCGTTTGTGGCCGGTGTCGCGGTCGTTGCACCCCAAGCAGCTGCTGCCGATCGCCGCCGAACGGTCGATGCTGCAGGCGACAGTGGCGCGCTTTTCCGGGCCGATGTTCGGCGCGCCGATCGTCATCGGCGGCGAGGAGCACCGCTTCCTGATCGCCGACCAGCTCGACGAGCTCGGTGGCGGCGCGGCGACGCTGATCCTCGAGCCCGCCGGGCGCAACACCGCGGCGGCGATCGCGCTCGCTGCCCACCATGCGCAGGCGCCCGATCCCGCCGCGCTGCTGCTCGTCGTGCCGTCCGACCACGTCATCGCCGACCCGAAGGCTTTCCGCCGCGCGGTAGGGCAGGCGACGGCGGCCGCCGCCGCCGGCTGGCTGGTGACCTTCGGCATCGCCCCGGCCGGGCCGGAGACCGGCTACGGCTATATCGAGGTCGGCGCGGGGCTCGACGGCTTTGCCGGCGTCGAGCATGTCGCGCGTTTCGTCGAGAAGCCCGATGCCGCGACCGCGCAGGCCTTCGTCGCCGGTGGCCGCCATTTGTGGAACGGCGGCATCTTCCTGTTCCGCGCCGATCGCTACCTCGCCGAACTCGCCCGGCATGCACCGGCCATCGCCGAGGCGTGCGCCGCGGCGATGGCCGGTGCGACGACCGACGGCCGCTTCCTCCGGCCCGACGCGCCGGCGTTCCTCGCCAGCCCGAACATCTCGATCGACTATGCCGTCATGGAACATACCGACCATGCCGCCGTCGTCTCGGTCGACATGGGCTGGTCCGACGTCGGCTCGTGGGGCGCGCTGTGGGACATCGCCGAGCGCGACGCCAATGGCAATGCGCTGGTCGGCGACGTCGTCGCGGTCGACGCGACCAACTGCCTCGTCCGCGTCGACAACGGCCCGGCGGTCGCCGTCGTCGGCGTCGAGGACCTCGTTGTCGTGTCGACCCGCGACTCGGTGCTCGTCATCCCGCGCGCCCGGTCGCAGGAGGTGCGCGCCGTGGTCGACGAGCTGAAGGCGCGCGGCAGCACGCGGCACACGCTCCAGCCGGTCGTCCACCGGCCGTGGGGCACGTACGAGACGACCGACAGCGGCGCGCGCTTCCAGACCAAGCGGATCGTCGTCAGGCCGGGCGGCCAGCTGTCGCTCCAGATGCACTATCACCGCTCCGAACACTGGATCGTCGTCACCGGCACGGCGCTGGTCACGATCGACGGCGTCGAGAAGATCGTCGGCGAGAACCAGTCGGCGTACATCCCGGTGGGCTCGCAGCACCGGCTGGCCAATCCCGGCAAGGTGCCGCTCCACCTGATCGAGGTCCAGTGCGGGCCGTATCTCGGCGAGGACGACATCGTCCGCTTCGAGGACATCTACGCGCGCGCGGGCTAGGGCTTTAGACGGGCGGGGGGCCGGTGCAGCGCAGCGACTATTACGCCGGGCTCGACCTGCTGCGCTTCGCCGCCGCCGGTCTCGTCATCGCCGATCACTTCGGACTTTATGCGTGGGGCTATCCGTCGGCGACCGGGCCGGTGGCGGACGCCGCCTTTCCCTTCCTCGCACCGATGTCGGCGATCGGTTCGGTCGGCGTCGAGATCTTCTTCCTGATCTCGGGCTTCGTCATCGCCGCGAGCGCGGTCGGCAGCACCCCGGTCGACTTCGCGCTGCGCCGCGCGATCCGGGTGTTCCCGGCGCTGTGGATTAGCGGGGCGATCGCCGCGGCCGCGCTGCTGTCGACCAGTGCGTCGCCGGCCGCGGTCGCCGGCGATTATCTGCGCTACGCCGTGCTGTCGCCGGTCGGGCCGTATGTCGACGGCGTTGTCTGGACGCTGATCGTCGAGGCGGTGTTCTACGCGCTGATCTTCGCCGTCCTGTGGTGGCGCGGAACCGACGCGTTCGGCCAGGTGGCGAAGGGGCTTGGCGTGGTTAGCGCGATCTACCTCCTGATCCTGATCGCCGCCGAGGCGTGGGCCGGCGGCAGCGCGTCCGCTGCCCATGCCGTCGCGCTGCTCGGCCGCTTCCCCTTCAAGGTGCTGCTGCTCCGCCACGGCGTGCTGTTTGCTGTCGGTATGCTGGTGTGGCGCGGCTTTGACCGCGGCTTTACGCGCCGCGACCGCATCTGGCTGGCGGTCCTGCTCGCCTTCTGCACGGTCGAACTCTGCGTCGACCGGCCCGGGCTGGCGGCGAACCTCGTCAGCCTCGGCCTGTGGTGGGCCTCGTTCGGCGTGCTGCTGGCGAGCGTCGCGTATCGCGGCTGGATCGAGCATTTCCCTGCGCGCGTGCCGCTGTGCCGCGCGCTCGGGCGGCTCAGCTATCCGGTCTACCTCAACCATTATACGCTCGGGCTGGTCGTCGTGCCGGCGCTCGCCGCGCTCGGCCTGCCTCGACCGGCGGTATTCATCACCGCGCTAACGGCCGTCCTGCTCGTCAGCTGGCTGGTCATGGCCTATCCCGAGCGCGCGCTGCAGGCCACGTTCAAGCGCGCGATGACCGGCTGGCACGCGCGGCGCGAGGTCGCCGCGGCCGCGCCGTGACAGTCAGCCGAGGTCGTCGCGGAAGATGTCTTCCATCGCCGCCGCCGCAGCAGCCCACGTGAAGCGCGCGGCGTTGGCGAGGCCGCGCGCGCCCAGTTCGCCGCGCAGGTCGGCGCTCCCCGCCAGGGTCAGGATTTCCGCTGCCATCGCGTCGGCGTCGTCGGGGTCGACGTAGCGCGCCGCATCGCCGCCGACCTCGGCGAGGCTGGTCAGCCGCGTCGTGACGACCGGCGCGCCGCACGCCATTGCCTCGGCCACCGGCAGGCCGAAACCTTCGTAACGGCTCGGATAGAGCAGCCCGAGGCTGCCGCCGAGCAGCGCCGGCAGGTCGGCGTCGGGCACGAAGCCGGCGAGGATCGTGTCGGCAGCGGAAGCCGTCTCCCCGCCGGCGAAGACCGATGCCTTGCCCGCGCCGCCGATCACCAGCAGCCGCGTGCCGGCCGGCACGCGGCCCGCCGACCTTGCCCAGCCGGCGTGGACCAGCGCGAGGTTTTTGCGCGGCTCGCGCGTGCCGAGCGTGGTGAAATACCTGCCCGGCTCGACCCCGTAGCGCGCGGCGACCGCGGCGACCTGCTCCGGCGGCAGGGGCCGGAACGCCGGGCCGACGCCGTTGTAGACGACGCGGACACGGTCGCGCGGCATGCCGAGCACCTCGGCGAGCCGTTCCTGCGAGTAGTGCGACACCGTCACCAGCCGCCGCACCCGCCGGGCGAGGCGCGGCCACATCAAGCGATAGACCTCGCGGAAGCTGCGCGCGAACCATTCGGGATGATCAAGGACGGCGGCGTCGTGGATCGTCACGACCTGGTCGGCGACCGCGACCGGTCCGGTGTTGCATGGGCTCCACAGCGGTGCGCCGGCGAGCCGGGCCGGCAGGACGAACTGTTCCCACAGATGATTGCGCGGTCCGCTCCAGTCGGCGGCCGGCACGATCTCACGCAGCGGCGGCGTGATCGCTGCACTTAGTTCGGACGCGACGCGCTGCACCCCGGTCTGCGGCCCGACGCGGAAGCGCGCGTTGACCGCGACGGTCACCGCGGCACGCGCCCCCGGATCCCCTCGATCCGGCCGAGCATCGTCTGCCAGTAATAGGTGAGCTTGGCGCGATCGAACCGTGCGGCGGAAACCAGCGCGCCGGCCGCCGACCGCCCGACCCAGCGGGCATACTGGCGCGGTCCGAAGCGGTGAAGGGCGAGGACATAGCCCATGCCGCGGCCGTAGGCCCGCGCCTTGCGCCGTACCTGTGCCGGCGTCGCGCGCGCCGCCCACAGCACGTCATGGCCGTAGACGCTCGGATCATACCAGACGCCAAACCCGGCAGCGATCGCGCGGAGCAGCAGGTCCTGCCCCTCGCACGCCTGCCACGGCGTCGGCGCCCCAACGCCGATCGCCTCGTCGTAGCCGCCGACGCGCTCGAGCACCGCGCGGCGGACGAAGGTCACCCACTCAATACCGGCGGTCCAGACCGATGCGCGGTCGATGCGCGTTGCGACCGGGCCGCATGCGGCGAGGATCGTGTTGCCCGCCTCGTCGGCGGCGCGGCCGGTCAGCACGTCGGCGTGCCGCGCCGCCATGACCGCGACGGCGTTGGCGAGGAAGTCGGGCGGATACCAGCAGTTGTCGTCGGGGAAGAGCAGCACCGTGCCCTTCGCCGCGCGCCAGCCGGTGTTGCGCCCGCGCGACAGGCCCCGCTCGGCCGGGGTGTGCAGGTGGGCGAGGGGGATCGAGCGCCGCTGTGCGCCAAGCCGGACGGCGAGCCGGTCGTCGGCGTTCTGGTCGACGATCGTGATGTCGAAGTCGCGGAAGGTCTGCGCGTCGAGGCTGTCGAACAGCCGGTCGAGGTCGGCCGCGTCGCCGAGCGTCGAGACGACGAGCGAGACCGCAGGCACATGGGGCGTCACAGCTCGAGGATCCGCCGCGGGTCGAGCCGTCCGCGGAGCAGGTCGCCGAGCGCGATCAGGTTGCCGGCGAAGCGCCCGCGATAGTCGAACAGCCGGTGGGTCCGCACGCTGCGCACCCCATTGGCGAGCAGCGCGCGGCCGGCGAAGCGCAGCGCCCGCGCCGGCCGGCACGACCCCTTGCGCGCGAGATAGATCGGGTTCGCCACCTGCGAATAGCCCAGTCGCACCCCGCTCGTCCGCCCCGATTTTGACCCGAGGTGGACCCCGCGGCACAGCGGCAGGTAGACCACGCGGCCGAAGCGGACGATGCGGCCCGACAGGTCCATGTCCTCCTGCCATGAATAGAGCGGCAGGTTCTCGTCGAAGCGTTCGCTCCGCAGCGCCCGCGCGCGGACCGCCATGTTGCAGCCGTACAGCGCGACGATCTCGCGGACTTCCGCCCCGCTTGCCCAGTGCCGTCGCGGGGCGGCGCGCCCGGCGATCAGATCGGCGGCGTCGGCCTCGGTCAGCGCGTCGGATTTGACGCCGTCGCCGAGCATCGTGCCCGTCAGGCCCACGACGTCGGGATGCTCGGCCATGAAGCGCGCCGCCTGCGCCAGCCAGTCGTCGGCGGGGCGGTAGTCGTCGTCGAAGAAGGCGATCAGGGCATCGTCGGCCGGCGCGTCGTCGCCGTCGAACAGCGCGGTCAGCGCCCGGTTGCGCTGGAGCGACGCCCCCGCCGCGCCCGCGACGACGATCCGCAGGTTCAGTCCCGTGTCGGCGTCGGCGAGCCCGGCGACATCGGCCGCTTCGCTGCCGACGATGACGACCGACGTCGGTCGCACCGTCTGCCGGGCAAGATAGTCGCACAGGATGGCGGTCGCCGCGGCCCGTCCCTTGGTCGCGACGACGACGTGGATGGCCGTCGCCCTCGGCGCGTCGATGGCCGCGTCGGACGCTTGCGAACTCGGTGCCCCCGCTGTCATCAGCCTCTTTCGCTCGCTCCTCGCCGTCTGGCAGCAGTGCCGGGCATCAGGCACCGAAGCTACCATAATCGACCGGCACCGTACCGATTCGACTTTGCACCGGCCGTCGTTCCGCTACCGTCGCACTTTCACCGGAGATCGCCGTGGATTGCTCGGTCGTCGTCTGCACGCGCAACCAGTGCGCCAAGCTGGCGCGGATGCTCGCGTCGATGGCGGCGATGACCGTGCCGCCGGGACTGGCGTGGGAGCTGCTCGTCGTCGACAACGGCAGCACCGACGCGACACCGGCGACGATCGCCGCCTTCGCCGACCGCCTGCCGATCCGCCGCGTCGGCCAGCCGCTCGCCGGCCTGTCGAACGCGCGCAACGCCGCGATCGCCGCGGCCACGGGGCGCTACATCGCGTGGACCGACGACGACGTCCTCGTCGCGCCGGGCTGGCTTGCCGCCTTCGCCGCCGCCTTCGCCGCGTACCCCGACGCCGCCCTGTTCGCCGGGCGGATCACCCCGGTCCTCGAGCCGCCGACGCCCGACTGGTTCCGTGCCGCGCTGCCCGACCTCCATTACCTGCTCGCCGCGCGTGACTTCGGCCCGGTGCCGGTGCCCTTGTCGGTCGCCGGCGAGCGGCTGCCGTTCGGCGCGTCGTTCGCCGTCCGCACGCCCGAGCAGCGGCAGTTCCCCTATGATCCCGACCTCGGCGTCGCGCCCGGCCGGCGGCGCGGCGGCGAGGAGAGCGCCGTCGCCGCGGCGATCCTGAATGCCGGCCACAGCGGCTGGTGGGTGCCCGACGCCGAGGTCGAGCACCTGATCGCCAGCGACCGCCAGACGACGGCCTATATCGAACACTATTACGCCGCCCTGGGCGAGGCGTGGGCGCGCGGCACGGGCCAGCGCGGCGTCCCGGTCGCAACGCGGCTCAAGGTGGCGGCCGGGACGGTGCGGCTCGCTGCGGCGCGGGCGGTCGGCCATCCGGTGTGGGTCGGCTGGCTGGCCAGCCTGTCGTTCCACCGCGGCGCGCTGGCGTGGTTCCGGGGCCGCGGTTAGACCCTGACCCTAGAAATACCGCTCGCCGATGCGGATCGTGTCGCCGGGGCCGATCGCGACCGGGCCGCGGCGCAGGTCGATCGCCACCTCCTTCGCCTCGTCGGCGCGGCGGACGAAGACGCGGTGGTGGTTGGCGCGGTAGGTGAAGCCGCCGGCCGCGGCGACCGCCTGGTCGACCGTCAGGCCGATCGCGAAGGGAAAGGCACCCGGCCGCCCGACCTCGCCGAGGATGTAATAGGGACGGTAGGCGATGACCTCGGCGCTGACCCGCGGGTCCTTGAGATAGCCGGCGGCGAGGCGCGTGCCGATCGCCGCCTGCAGCGCCTCGACCGACAGGCCGGCGGCGGCGACCGAGCCGATCAGCGGGAAGGCGACGTTGCCGGCCGGCGTCAGCCCGTATTCGCCCGACAGCGCCTCCTCGCCGAACACCGTGATCCGCAGCCGGTCGCCGGGGGCGAGGCGATAGGCGGTGGCCGCGACGGGCGGTGGGGCCGGCATTGGGGCGGCGAACGTGCCGGACGCGGCGACGACGATCAGGCCGGCGGCGAGGGATCGGATCGGACGCATGCGGCGGATCGTAATGCGCCACGCCGCCGCCGGAAAGCGCCTAATCTCGCCTCAGTA
>CAHJWP010000032.1 GCA_903642255.1 Sphingomonadaceae bacterium
GAGATCGACGAGGCGCGCACGACCAACCTGTCGAGCGCCGTCCGCGTCTGGCTGTTCGAGCGCGCGCAAGACGAAGGCAAATAACGGCGTCACGCCGCAATTTATGCAGAGTCCCGTGCCGGCGACGATCCTCTGGGCCCTGTTCGCTGCCGGTTGGGCGATCGTGCTGTCGAGCACCTTTCTCATCAACCACGTCGAGCTGTTCGGCCTGATGCAGGTCTATCGCCACTGGCGCGGACACAGCGCCATCGATCCACGGTTCCGCATGCCGCTGTTCTACCGGCTGGTCCGCCACCCGCTGTATTCGGGGTTCCTGATCGCCTTCTGGGCGACGCCGGTGATGACGGTCGGTCATGCCGTGCTGGCGGCGGGCATGTCGATCTATGTCCTCGTCGCCGTCCACTATGAGGAACACGACGTAGTCGCGCTGTTCGGCCAAAACTACGCCGCCTATCAGGCGAGCGCCGGGATGCTCGTCCCCGGCGTCGGCCGGCGCGGCTAGAGCGGCTTGGCGAGCACGACGAAGGCGAGCGGCACTCGTTCGAGCAGTGCGGCGGGAAACGGCCGCGTCTCGCCGGTCAGGACGTAGCCGCGGCGCTCATACCATGCGATCAGCGTCGCGCGCCGGTCGACGACGGTCATCTCGATCCGCGTCGCGCCGAAGCGACGGGCGACGTCCTCGGCGGCGGAGATCATCTCGCGGCCGATCCCTCCTGCCTGTTCGCCCGGCTCGACCGCGAGCAGGCCGAGATAGGCGACGCCGTCGCCGCGATCGGTGACCTGGACGCACGCCGCGAGGCGGTCGCCGTCGACCGCGAGCAGCATCGTCGCCGCCCGAACGGCGATGATCTCCGCGACGGCGGCAGCGGTCGTTCGCGGGCCGGTCAGATAATCGGCCTCGTGGGTCCAGCCGGCGCGCGATGCCTCACCGCGATAGGCGCGTTCGATCAGCGCGTGCAGCGCGGGAACGTCGGCGGCGGTGGCGGGGCGGATCGGCAGCATCGCCGCTGGCTAGCGCAGCCGGTGCGCAAGGCCAAGGCCATGAGTGGCGCTCCGCCGTCGCTCCGCCTAGAAGGCGCGTGATGTCCGACTCCGCTCCGCCGACCGCCGCCGAGGCCGCGATCCTCGCCAGGATCGATGCCAAAGCGATGATCGACCGGACGATCCGGTGGTCGGCGGTCAATTCCGGCAGTCGCAATCTTGCCGGGCTTGCAGCGATGGCCGATGCGCTGACGCCCCTGCTCGCCGCTTTCGGGCCGGTCGCGCGGGTCGCCCCGTCGGCGGCGAGCGCGGTCGATGCGACGGGTACCGCGGTGCCGCTAGTGCACGGTGATAACCTTCATCTGACGGTGCGCGCCGATGCGCCGGTGCGTGTGCTGCTGACTGGACACATGGACACGGTGTTCGCCGCCGACCACCCGTTTCAGGCGACGCGCTGGATCGACGCCGCGACGCTGAATGGCCCCGGCGTCGCCGACATGAAGGGCGGCATCGCCGTGATGATGGCGGCGCTCGCCGCAGTCGAGGCGTCGCCGTTCGCCGAACGCATCGGCTATGAGGTGGTGATCAACAGCGACGAGGAGGTGTCGTCGCCGGGCTCCGCCGGCTTGCTGCAGGAGGCGGCGCGCCGCTGCCACCTCGGCCTGACCTACGAGCCGGCGCTGCCCGACGGGACGCTCGCCGGCGCGCGTGGCGGCTCGGGCAATTTCAGCGCGACAGTGCGCGGCCGCGCGGCGCACGCCGGGCGCGAGCCGGAGAAGGGGCGCAATGCGGTGGTCGCCGCGGCCGACTTTGCGCTGCGCCTCAGCCGGCTGGCGCGGGCCGGCTGCACGGTGAATCCGGCGAAGATCGACGGCGGCGGGCCGAACAACATTGTCCCGGACACGGCCGTGCTGCGCTTCAACGTCCGACCGGCAACGCTGTCGGATCAGGCGTACGCCGAAGCCGGGATCGCCGCCTCGGTCGCCGCGATCGTCACGGCGCACGACGTCGGCATCACGCTCGACGGCAGCTTCGCCCGGCCACCGAAGCCGCTCGACGCCAACCAGCGCCGCGCCTTCGATCTCGTCGCGGCCTGCGGCGCGGCCCTCGGAACGCCCATTGCATGGCGCGACACCGGCGGCGTGTGCGACGGGAACAACCTCGCGGCGACGGGGCTCGCCGTGGTCGATACGATGGGGGTGCGCGGCGGCGCGATCCATTCGGCGGACGAGTTCGTGCGCGTCGACAGCTTCGGCGAGCGCGCGGCGCTGTCGGCGCTCGTCCTGATGCGCGTGGCGCAGCACGGATTTGTCCGATCGTGACATGGCACGTTCGCCCCGCCCGCGCGTCCGACCTCGACGCGCTGCTCGACCTGTCGCACCTGACCGGCGGCGGGTTCACCAACCTGCCGCCCGACCGCGAGGCGCTCGAACGCCGGCTGGCGAAGTCTACCGCATCGTTCGCTACCGACCTCGCCGCGCCGGCCGACGAGATGTACCTGCTGATCCTCGAGCAGGCGTCGACCGGGCGGATCGGTGGCACGGCGGCGGTGTTCAGCCGCGTCGGCAGCGAATGGCCGTTCTACAGCTATAAGATATCGTCGGCGTCGCAGACCTCGCGCGCGCTCGGCAAGACCTTCTCGATGCGCCTGCTCAACCTCGTCACCGACCACGACGGGGCGAGCGAGGTCGGCGGGCTGTTCCTCCACCCAGACCTCAGGACTGGCGGCCTCGGCCGACTGCTGGCGCGCAGCCGCTATCTGCTGATCGCCGCCAACCGGGCGCGCTTCGCCGACCGTCTGCTCGCCGAATTGCGCGGGGTGCTGACAGACGACGGAGACTCCCCGTTCTGGGACGGGCTGGGCGCGCGCTTCTTCGGCATGGCGTTCCGCGACGCCGACCAGTTCAACAGCATCCACGGCAATCAGTTCATCGCCGACCTGATGCCCAAGTCCCCGGTCTACGTCGCGCTGCTCAGCGAGGCGGCGCAGGCGGTGATCGGGCGGCCGCACGACCGCGGCGTGCCGGCGCTGAAGATGCTCGAGGCCGAGGGCTTCCGCTATGAAAACTACGTCGACATCTTCGACGGCGGCCCGACGGTGACGTGCCCGACCGACCTCGTGCGGACCATCGCGACGAGCCGCGCCGCGCCGGTCGGCGAGCTGGCCGATGGCCCCGGCGGCCTGCCGCGCGCGCTGCTCGCCGCCGGGCACCTCGGCGACTTCCGCAGCTGGATCGGCCATGCCGACTGGTGCAGCGGCGGCCTTGTCCTGCCGGCGGGTGAGGCGGAGCTGATGGGGGTGGGCTTGGGCGACGAGGTGCGGCATGTCGGGCTCTGATCTGGTCTCCACCGACCCCTGCACCGGTGAGGTCGTCTGGCAGGGCAGCCCCGGCGACCCGCTCGCCGCCGTCGCCGCCGCCCGTGCCTCGCAGCCGGGCTGGGCCGCCACGCGGCTCGCCGATCGCGCCGCAGTCGCCCACGCCTTCGCCGCCGTCGTCACCGCGCGCGCCCAGGCGTTCGCGACGCTGATCGCTCGTGAAACCGGCAAGCCGCTGTGGGAGACGCGGACCGAGGTCGTCAGCGTTGCCGCCAAGGTCGCCATCTCGATTACCGCCCAGGCCGAGCGTGCCGGCGAGCGCCACGGCGAGGCAGGCGGTATTCGCCAGGTCGTGCGGCACAAGCCGCACGGCGTACTCGCCGTCCTCGGGCCGTATAATTTCCCGGCGCATCTGCCGAACGGCCATATCGTGCCGGCGCTGCTGGCCGGCAATACCGTCGTGTTCAAGCCGTCGGAGCATACCCCCGCCGTCGCCGACTTCATGGCCGACTGCTGGGCCGCCGCCGGTCTGCCAGACGGCGTCCTGACCGTCGTCCACGGCGCAGGAGATACCGGAAAGGCGCTGGCCGCCGCCGACATCGATGGGCTGCTGTTCACCGGCTCGCCCGATACCGGCGCGGCGCTCGCCCGGCAGTTCGCCGCCACGCCGCACAAGATGCTCGCGCTCGAGATGGGCGGCAACAACCCGCTCGTCGTCTGGGACGTGCCGCCCGAGCAACTCGACGCCGCCGCGGCGCTCGTCGTCCAGTCGGCGTTCCTGTCGGCCGGGCAGCGCTGTACCTGCGCGCGGCGGCTGATCGTCGGTCCCGACGGCGACGCTTTGCTCGATCGCGTCGCGGCGCTCGTCGACCGCCTCGTCGTCGGCGCGCCGTTCGACGATCCCGCGCCGTTCATGGGACCGGTGATCGACAATCGCGCCGCCGACGGCCTGCAGGCGGGGTTCGCCCGGCTGATCGACGGCGGCGGCGACGTCATCCGACCGCTGACCCGCCGCGATCCCGGCTGGCCGCTCCTGTCCCCCGCCATCATCGACGTCACCGCGGTTGCCAATCGGCCCGACGCCGAACTGTTCGGCCCGGTGCTGCAGGTGATCCGCGTCGCCGACTTCGCCGCAGCGCTGGCCGAGGCGAACGCGACGAAGTTCGGCCTGTCGGCGGGGCTGATCGGGGGCACGGCAGCGCTGTACGACCGCTTCTGGGCAGCCAGCCGCGCCGGTGTCGTCAACTGGAACCGCCCGACCAACGGGGCCGCGTCGAACGCCCCGTTCGGTGGCATCGGGCTCAGTGGGAACAACCGGCCGAGCGCCTTCTACGCCGCCGATTATTGCGCCTGGCCGGTGGCGAGCCTCGAGGCCGACGCGGCGAGCAGCGGCATCGTCACGGGGCTGCGGCCGTGATGGTCGAGATCAACTTCGACGGGCTGATCGGGCCGAGCCACAATTATGCGGCGCTGTCGCCGGGCAACCGCGCCAGCGCGAGCAACCTCGGCGCGGTTTCGCGGCCGCGCGCGGCCGCGCTGCAGGGTCTCGGCAAGATGCGCCGCGCGCTCGATCTCGGCCTGCCGCAGGGCCTGTTCCTACCCCACGACCGCCCGGCGACCGGCTGGCTGCGCGCGCTCGGGTATCGCGGTGGCGACGACGAAATTGCTGCTGCCGCGGCGACGGACGATCCGATGCGCTTCGCGCAGGCGATGTCCGCGTCGCCGATGTGGACGGCGAACGCGGCCACCGTCTCGCCCGCTGCCGACAGCGCCGATGGCCGCTGCCACCTGTCCGTCGCCAACCTCTCGGCGATGCCGCACCGCAGCCACGAAGCGGCGGCGACGCTGGCGCAGCTCCGCGTCGCCTTCGCCGACCCCGCCTTCGCCGTCCATCCGCCGGTGCCGAGCTTTGGCGACGAAGGCGCGGCGAACCACATGCGCGTCGCCCCGGCGCACGGTGCACCCGGCGTCGAGATTTTCGTCTACGGCGTCGACGGCGGCCGCTTTCCCGCCCGGCAGAGCCGCGCCGCGGGCGAGGCGGTCGCCCGCCGCCACGGCCTCGACCCTGTCCGCACGCTGTTCGTCGAGCAGTCGACCGCGGCGATCGCCGCCGGCGCGTTCCACAACGACGTCGTCGCCGTCGCCAATGAGGCGGTCGTCTTCGCCCATGAACAGGCGTTCGCCGACTCCGCCGGCTTCGCCGCCGACCTTGCGCGTGCGATGCCCGAGGCGATGCTGATCGAGGTGCCCGCCGCCGCTATCAGCCTAGAAGATGCGATCGGGTCGTACCTGTTCAATTCGCAGCTGGTGACGCTGCCCGATGCGACCATGGCGCTGATCGTCCCGTCCGAGTGCCGGGTCAATCCCCGCGTCGCCGAGTGGCTTGACGCTCTCGGCGCCGGCAACGGGCCGATCCGTCGCGTCGAAGTCGTCGAGGTACGCGAGTCGATGCGCAACGGCGGCGGACCGGCGTGCCTTCGGCTGCGCGTCGTCGCCGATCCGGCAACGGTCGACCCGCGGTTTCTCGTCGATGCGGCCAGGCTCGACCGGCTTACGGCGCTCGTCACCGCCTATTGGCCGGTGGAGATCGCGCCCGGCGACCTCGGCAGCCCGGCCTTGTGGCGGCAGTGCCGCACCGCCCGTGCCGCGCTGCTGGACGAGCTCGATCTCGTTGAACTCGCGTGATTTCCTAGCATATCGGTTGGGAAACCCACCTTCGCCGCTGACAAGAAACCCTTGCTTTCCTTGCCGCACTGCACAACCCATCTGCCGGTGATGGATCAGCCTGTCGGACAAATCGGTCGTGTCGTCCTCGTTGGCGCGGGCCCCGGCGCGCCCGACCTGCTGACGGTCCGCGGGGTGCGGGCGCTCGCCGCGGCGACGGTCGTCGTCCACGACGGGCTGATCGACGCGGGCGTGCTCGACTATGCCGTTGGGGCGCGGCGGATCGACGTCAGCAAGCGCCGTGCGCGGCATACCCTGCCGCAAGGAGAGATCAACGCCCTGCTGATCGCCGAGGCGCGAGCCGGCCACACCGTCGTGCGGCTGAAGGGTGGCGACCCGTTCATCTTCGGCCGCGGCGGCGAGGAGGTCGACGCCTGCATCGCGGCCGACGTGCCGGTCGAGGTCGTTCCCGGCATGTCGGCGGCGCTCGGCGCGGCGGCGGGCGCGCTGATGCCGCTGACCCACCGCGACCACGCCTCGTCGGTCAGCTTCGTTGCCGGCACCTGCCAGAACCTCGCCGAGCAGGACTGGGCCGGGCTCGCGGGCAAGGGGCGGACGCTCGTCGTCTACATGGGCGTGACGAACGCCGGCGCGATCGCCGACAAGTTGATCGCAGACGGCCTGTCGCCCGATTGCCCGTGCGCCGTGCTCGAACGCGGGACCCTGCCCGGCGCCCGTGTCGTGCGGACCCTGCTCGCCGATCTCGGCTCCGCGGTCGCCGCGCACGGGGTCGTCTCGCCGGCGCTGCTCGTCATCGGCGACGTCGCGCGGCTCGGCGACGCCGCGGCGGTCCGCGCCGCGGTGGAGGGGATGGCATGATCCGCCTGCTGACCGGCAACACGCTCGAGACCGGCGATGTCGTGTGGTGGGACGGCACCGGCTGGAGCCTGCACCTCGTCGACGCGGTCGATGTCGGTGCTGAGGGCGACATGCTGCTCGCCCGGACGCTCGCCGCGGAACGGATCAACGATGCCGCGCTGGTCGACGCCGTGGCGACGCCAGCTGGGCCGCGGCCCCGCACGATACGTGAGCGGGTTCGTGGCGCGGGGCCGACGGTGCGCCTAGATCTCAACCGGATGGCCGGCGATGTATAGGTACGACGGCTACGACCAGGCGATCGTCGATGCCCGCGTCGCGGAATTCCGCGATCAGGTGCAGCGGCGGCTGGCCAACGAGATCACCGAAGACCAGTTCAAGCCGCTGCGGCTGATGAACGGCCTCTACCTCCAGCTTCACGCGTACATGTTGCGCGTTGCCGTGCCGTACGGGACGATGTCGGGGACGCAACTGCGGATGCTGGCGCACATCGCGAGGACGTACGACCGCGGCTATGCCCACTTCACGACGCGGCAGAACATCCAGTTCAACTGGATCAAGCTTGCCGAGGCCCCCGACCTGCTCGCCGAACTGGCGACAGTCGAGATGCATGCGATCCAGACCAGCGGCAACTGCATCCGCAACATCAGTTCCGACCAGTTCGCCGGGGCCGCTGCCGACGAGGTCGCCGACCCGCGGCCGTACGCCGAGCTGCTGCGGCAATGGTCGAGCTTTCATCCCGAATTCAGCTACTTGCCGCGCAAGTTCAAGATCGCGGTGATCGCCAGCGACACCGATCGCGCGGCGATCCAGCTGCATGATATCGGGCTGCAGCTGGTGCGACGCGACGGTGACCTCGGCTTCAAGGTGTGGGTCGGCGGCGGCATGGGACGGACGCCGATGCTCGGCCACGTCATCCGCGACTTCATCCCGGTGGCCAAGTATCTGAGTTACTGTGAGGCGATCCTGCGGGTCTACAATCGCTTCGGGCGGCGCGACAACATCTACAAGGCGCGGATCAAGATCCTCGTCCACGAAATCGGCGCAGCCGAATTCACGCGACAGGTCGAGGCCGAATGGGCCGAGGTCGAACCCCTCGCGCTCGACGCGCCGGCGGCGGAATACGCCCGGATCGTCACCCAGTTCGCCGAGCCGCCGTACGACCTCGCCGCGTCCGATAGCATCGACCGCAGCGATCCCGACTTCGCGGTGTGGCTCGACCAGAACGTCCACCGCCACAAGCAGCCGGGCTACGCCATCGCGACGATCAGCCTCAAGCCGATCGGCGGCATCCCCGGCGACGCCTCGGCCGGGCAGATGGACCTCATTGCCGATCTCGCCGAGCGCTATGCCTTTGACGAAATTCGCGTAACGCACAGTCAGAACCTCGTCCTCGCCCATGTCCGCAAGGCCGACCTGTACGCCGTGTGGACCGCGCTGGCGGCGGCCGGGCTCGCGACGCCGAACCTCGACCTCGTCACCGACATCATCGCTTGCCCCGGGCTCGATTACTGCGCGCTGGCCAATGCGCGGTCGATCCCGGTGGCGCAGCGGATCGCCGAGCGTTTCACCGATCTGGCCCGTCAGCACGACATCGGCGAGCTCAAGATCAAGGTGTCGGGCTGCATCAACGCCTGCGGCCACCACCACGCCGGGCACATCGGCATCCTCGGCGTCGACCGGAAGGGCGAGGAGGCGTACCAGCTGAGCCTCGGCGGGTCGGGGGCGGAAGACGCCAGCCTCGCGCGGATCATCGGGCCCGGTTTCTCCGAGGCCGGCGTCGTCGATGCCGTCGAGAAGGTGATCGAAACCTATCGTGCGGTGCGGACCGGCCCGGCCGAGCGCTTCCTCGACACCTACCGCCGGGTCGGCGAAGCGCCGTTCAAGGCGGCGGTGTACGGCGTTCCGGCATGACCGACGTGCAGGACCAGTCGCCGGTCGCCGATGCGCCGCCGCCGCCCGAGACGGTGGCCAACATCGTGAGTTTCCGTGACGCGCCGCTGTACGACGGCCCGGTCGTGCCGCTCGCCGGGTTCGGCGCGGCGTCGAACGCCGCCGCCGTCCGCCTCGACCCCGGCGACGACGCCCGCGGGCTGATCCCGCACCTCGGCGGTCTGCGGCTGATCGAGGTGTCGTTTCCGAAGTACCGCGACGGGCGGGGCTATTCGTCGGCCCGCATCCTGCGCGAGGCGGGCTATACCGGTGAGCTGCGGGCGGCGGGCGACGTCCTGATCGATCAGATCGTCTTCATGCGCCGCGTCGGGTTCGACAGTTTCGCCCCGGCCAAGCCGCTCGACCGCGCCTGCGTCGATGCGGCGCTGGCCCGCTTTCCCTTTGTTTATCAGCGCGCTGCCGACGACAAGCGGCCGGTCTGGGCGCTGCGCCATGGGTGAGGCGGCGCGGGTCCCCGACATCATCGACCTCGCCCCGGCGTTCACTGCCGACGAGGTCGCCGACTATGCCGCGCGGTTCGATGGCGTCGACACCGCGGCGCTGGTCGCGGGCGTCGTCGGCGAGCTGGCCGGCCGCATCGCCGTGGTGTCGTCGTTCGGCGCGGAATCGGCGGTGCTGCTCCACCTGATCGCGCAGGTCGACAAGTCGGTCCCGGTGATTTTCGTCAATACTCAGAAGATGTTCGGCGAGACGCTGGCCTATCGCGACGAACTGGCGGAGCGGCTCGGCTTCACCGACCTGCGCGTCCACCGGCCCGATCCACACCGGCTGGCGGTGCGCGACGCGACGAGCCTGCGGTGGAGCTTCGATCCCGACGGCTGCTGCGACCTCAGGAAGGTCGAGCCGCTGCGCAAGGCCTTGATTCCGTTCGATGCCTGGCTGTCGGGGCGCAAGGGCTTCCAGGGCAAGACCCGTAGCCGGCTGCCGCGGTTCGAGCTCGACGAGGGCAAGCTCAAGGTCAACCCGTTGGCCGACTGGGACAAGGCGCGCCTCGACGCCTATTTCGCCGCCCACGACCTGCCGCGCCACCCGCTCGAGGCCGCCGGCTTCGCCTCGGTCGGCTGCGTCCCGTGTACGACGAAGGTGGCTCCCGGCGAGGACCCGCGGTCAGGCCGCTGGCGCGGCTGGGACAAGACCGAGTGCGGCATTCACCGCGCTGTGGCCGGGGCTCACGACCCCGCTTTCTGAGGCTCCGGCTTCTGCGGCGCGACGAGCACCAGCGCCGCCACCCCCGCCATCGCCGCCGATACTGCCGCCACCCACGCCGCGGCATGGAACGCCCCGACCAGCGCGTCGCCTCGTGCCGCCAGCGCGACCCCGAGCATGGCTGTCGCCACCATGCCGCCGGTCCGGGCGATCGCGCTGTTGAACCCCGACGCGGTGCCGGTATGGCGCGCGTCGACCGAACCCAGCACCGCCGTCGTCAGCGGCGCGACCGCGCCCGCCATGCCGAGCGAGATGACCAGCAGCGCCGGCAGGACGCCGGTCCAGTACGACCCCGTGCCCGTGATCCGCGTCGCCAGCACAAAGCCCGCGGCGACGACCAGCGGCCCGATCGTCAGCGGCAGGCGCGGGCCGATCGTCGCCGCGAGCCGCCCCATCGCCCGCGACGCGACGCCGATGACAAGCGGCAGCGGCAACAGCGCCGCCCCCGCCGCGAACGCCGAATAGCCGCCGGCGCGGATCAGCAGGTACGGCAACAGCAACAGCAGCCCGCCGAGCGCGCCGTAGAGGAGTAGCGTCAGCAGGGTCAGCCCGATGAAGCTGCGCGATGTGAACAGCGACACCGGCATCATCGCCCGCTCACCCTTGCGCGCCTCGACCGCGACGAACGCCGCGAGTAGTGCCGCGCCGGCAAGCAGCGCAACCGTCCCGCCGTGGCCGGCCGAGCGCAGTGTCAGGCCCCATGTCAGCAGCCCGAGCGCCGCCGTCGCAAGGCAGCCGCCGGCCCAGTCGAGTGGCGTGCTGCCGTCGTCGGTCGATTCGGCGACGAAACGGAGCGCGAGAACGATCGCCCCCGCCGCGATCGGCAGGTTGATCAGGAAGATCGTCCGCCAGCCGACGAGGTCGACGAGCCAGCCGCCGAGCAGCGGCCCGACCGCGCCGGCGATCGCGCCGACCGCCGCCCACGTCCCGATCGCGCGGCCCCGCGCCAGGCCGGCGAACGAGCTGCCGAGAATGGCGAGGCTGTTCGGCATCAGCGCCGCCGCGCCGATGCCCTGCAGCGTCCGTCCGGCGAGCAGCCATGGCAGCGACGGGGCGAGCGCGCAGGCCAACGAGGCGACCGCGAACAACACGGTGCCGCCGACCAGCAGCCGCCGCCGCCCGAAGCGGTCGCCCGCGCCGCCGCCGAGGAGGAGCAGCGCCGACAGCGGCAGGAGATAGGCGTTGACCACCCACTGCAGGTCGCCTGCGCTTCCCTGCAGGCTCGCCCCGATCGCCGGCAACGCGACGTTGACCACCGACCCGTCGACGAAGGCGAGGCTCGACGCAAGGATCGTCGCCGCCAGGACGAAGCCGGCGTGCGGCGTCGTGCCGTCGGGGGCGGCGGCGGCGGGATGGCCGTCGCAGGGGGTGGGAAGGGCGGAGGCCATCGCGCGACCCTGGCTGAAACACGGCGTGGAGGACAGCCTTGATCCTCCCGGGCACGCGGAGCAGCTTAGAGGATGAACTTCGACAGATCGGTATCCCGCGCGATGTCGCCCAGCTCGCGCTCGACGTAGGCGGCGTCGACCGTCACCGTCTCGCCGCCGCGCTCGCTCGCGTCGAAGCTCAGGCCTTCGAGCAGTTTCTCGCAGATCGTCTGGAGGCGGCGCGCGCCGATGTTCTCGACGGCGTCGTTGACCTGTGCCGCGGTCGCCGCGATCGCCTCGATGCCGTCCGCGGTGAAGGCCAGCGCGACGCCTTCGGTCGCCAGCAGCGCGGTGTACTGGCGGATCAGCGACGCCTCGGTGTCGGTCAGGATGTGGATGAAGTCGGCCTTGGTCAGCCCCTTCAGCTCGACGCGGATCGGCAGGCGGCCCTGCAGCTCGGGCAGCAGGTCGCTCGGCTTCGAGACGTGGAACGCGCCGCTCGCGATGAACAGAATATGGTCGGTCTTGACCGGGCCGTACTTGGTCGCGACCGTGGTGCCCTCGATCAGCGGCAGCAGGTCGCGCTGCACCCCCTCACGCGACACCGACCCGCCGCGGACGTCGCTGACGGCGATCTTGTCGATCTCGTCGAGGAAGACGATGCCGTTCTGCTCGGCGCTGCGCACCGCATCGCGGTTGATGTCGTCACTGTCGAGCCGCTTGTCGCTCTCCTCGGCGACGAGCACGTCCCACGCCGCCTCGACCGTCATCTTGCGCCGCTTGGTGCGGCCACCCATCGCCTTGCCGAGCATATCCGACAGGTTGATCATGCCGACCTGCCCGGGCTGCATGCCGGGCAGCTCGAACGACGGTCCGGCGCTGTCGTCGACTTCGATCTCGATCTCGCGGCCCTTCAGGTTGCCGTCGTAGAACCGCTGGCGGAACGCCGCCCGCGTCGCCTCGCTGGCGTCCTTGCCGACGAGCACGTCGAGGAGGCGCGCCTCGGCGGCGGCCTCGGCCTTGTCCTTGACGCTCGCCCGCCGGCTCTCGCGGACGAGGCGGATCGACTCCTCGACGAGGTCGCGGACGATCGAATCGACGTCGCGGCCGACATAGCCGACCTCGGTGAACTTGGTCGCCTCAATCTTGAGGAACGGCGCCTCGGCGAGCTTCGCCAGCCGGCGGCTGATCTCGGTCTTGCCGCAGCCGGTCGGGCCGATCATCAGGATGTTCTTCGGGCTGACCTCGTCGCGCAGGTCGTCGCCGAGCCGCTGCCGCCGCCAGCGGTTCCTCAGCGCGACGGCGACCGCGCGCTTGGCGTCGGTCTGGCCGACGATGAAACGGTCGAGCGCGGCGACGATCGCCGCGGGCGTCAGGGCGTCGAAGCCGGCGGGGACGTCGATGGGGCTGTGGGCGTTCATCCGATGCTTTCCACGGTGAGGTTGGTGTTGGTGTAGACGCAGATGTCGGCGGCGACTTCCATCGCGCGGCGGGCGATCGCCTCGGCACTGTGCTGCGGCTCGTCCGACGCCCAGAGTTCGCCGAGCAGCGCCTTGGCCGCGGCGAGCGCGTAGTTGCCGCCCGAGCCGATCGCCGCGACGCCGTCGGCCGGCTCGAGGACGTCGCCGGTCCCGGTCAGGATCAGGGTGACGTCCTTGTCGGCGACGATCATCATCGCCTCCAAGCGGCGCAGGTAGCGGTCGGTCCGCCAGTCCTTGGCGAGTTCGACCGCGGCGCGGGTCAGCTGCCCGGGATAGCGGTCGAGCTTCGCCTCGAGCCGCTCGAACAGGGTGAAGGCGTCGGCCGTCGCCCCGGCGAAGCCGGCGATCACCGCGCCGTCGGTGCCGAGCCGCCGGACTTTCTTGGCGTTGGCCTTCATCACCGTCTGGCCCATCGTCACCTGCCCGTCGCCGGCGACGACGACGCGGCCGTTCTTGCGCACCGACACGATCGTCGTGCCGTGCCAGTCGGGAAAATCGCTCATGGAAGGAGGGGTGCTTTCGAAACAAAGGGGGTGTGCTTGTCCCCAATGTAGGAAGCGCGGGCGCGGCGGGAAGGGATGGCGAAAATCGCACCCTCGCCGCCTTTCGGAATCACCTGAAAAGCGCTACATCAAGCTATTGTCGAGAATCACGTCAGGAGACCCCGCCATACCACCGCCCATGACCCGAAGGCCGCAGAATGCGCCCGCGCCGATGAACGGCCCGCGCTACGACGAATTCATCACCGTGCCCAAGGTGCGCGTGATCGACCAGGACGGCGAGAACCTCGGCGTCCTCTACACCAAGGAAGCGATCGCCACGGCGCACGAGGTCGGCATGAACCTCGTCGAGGTGTCGCCGGGAGCCGACCCGCCGGTGTGCAAGATCTTGGACGTCGGCAAGTTCAAGTACGAGGCGCAGAAGAAGGCGGCGGCGGCGCGCAAGAACCAGAAGACGCAGGAGATCAAGGAGATCAAGATGCGTCCCAACATCGACGACCACGACTACGACACCAAGATGAAGGCGGTCCAGCGCTTCATCGAGGAGGGCGACAAGGTCAAGCTGACGCTGCGCTTCCGCGGCCGCGAGCTGAGCCACGGCGAGCTGGGGCTGGCGCTGCTCGAACGCGTCCGCGACGACGCGATCGACTATGCCAAGGTCGAGCAGCTGCCGAAGATGGAAGGTCGCCAGATGCTGATGGTCATTGCGCCGCGCTAGGCAGGTGATCCGGGCCGGAGTCCTGCTGCTGGTCGCGGCGCTCGCCACGGCGTGCGACGCCAACCCGCCGACGCGCGAGCCGGTGTTCCCGTCGCCGGCCCGGCCCGTCGCGCCGGTCGTCTCGCCGCGCTGGTCGAGCGAGGACGTCCGCGACAATGCCGGCGAGGCGAAGACCGTGATCGCCGCGGTCGGCCCGCTTGCCGGGCGGACGGTGGCCGACGTCGGCGCGGGCGAGGGCTATTACGAACCGCACCTCGCGCGTGCCGTCGGGCCGCACGGCCGGGTCGTCGCCGAGGATATCGATGCGGTGACGGTGGCGAAGCTCGCACGGCGCGTCCGGCCGTATCGCAACGTCCGCGCGCTGCTCGGCCGGCCCGACGACGTCGGCCTCGCGCCGGGCAGCGTCGACCTCGTCCTGATGGTCCATATGTATCACGAGATCACCCAGCCCTACGCCCTGCTGTGGCGGCTGCGGCGGAGCCTGAAGGTCGGCGGCCGCGTCGCGGTGGTCGACGCCGACCGGCCGACGGCCGACCACGGCACGCCGCCGGCGCTGCTGGCGTGCGAGCTCGGCGCGATCGGCTATGCCCGGACGGCGACGCGCAGCGTTGGCGACGGCGTCTATCTCGCGGTGTTCGAGCCGCGCGCCGTACCGGACACGATCGCCGCCTGCCGCTGATCGCCCGCCCCCGCAAATCGTCGCAGGGGGCAATTGCGCGCCATGACAAAACGACTAAGGTTCACGTACGGAACAAGGCCGATCATGGCCGGTTGCACAGAGCCCGGGACCACGGGCAGGGGAGAGCATGATGGCGACGACACCGAAGACCGCGAAACCGGCTGCCAAGGCCGCGCCTGCGGCGAAGGCTCCGGCCGCCAAGAAGGCAGCGGTGCCGAATGCGGCATCCAAGGCGAAGGCCCCGGCCGATCCGAACGCGCCGAAGAAGGTCGACGCGCTGCAGAAGCCGCTCCAGCCGTCGCCCGAACTGGCCGAGATCGTCGGCAAGGACGTCCTGCCGCGCGGTCAGGTGGTCAGCAAAGTGTGGGAATATATCCGCAAGCACAACCTGCAGAACCCCGCCGACAAGCGCGAAATCCTCGCCGACGCCAAGCTGAAGAAGGTCTTCGGCCGCGACAAGTGCACGATGTTCGAGATGAACAAGTATCTGGCGCAGCATCTGAAGTAGGACGGCCGGCGGTCAGTGGGGAAACGTTCTTCGCGCTTCCCCACTGACCGCTGACCGCGGACTCGTCCGCCCGCCGGCCGGCGGGTCGGGCGACCTGCCGTCCGAACCCGTCCGACGGCGCGGCTTTGCCGCGACGGGTGCCATTACTGCCCGCAATCGCCTCGTACGTGTTTTTAACTCGTGCATGTTTCTAAACTTCGCACCCTCTTACCCAACCCCGCTCATGCTGAGCCTGTCGAAACACGCACGAACGTTGCAGCGTGCCTCGACAAGCTCAGCATGAGCGGGGTTGGTTAGCGGTGAGCGGTGTTGAACAAACAGAGACACAACCCCTACGGCCCTACCCGCGCCTCGATCGCCTCCCACACCCTCGCCCCCGTATCCGTCCCGTTGAACCGGTCGATCGCGACGATCCCCGTCGGCGAGGTGACGTTGATCTCGGTCAGATATCCCGCGATGACGTCGATGCCGACGAACACCAGCCCGCGGCGCTTGAGCTCGGGGCCGATCGCGGCGCAGATCTCCTCCTCGCGCGGCGTCAGCATCGCCGCCTCGGCCGCCCCGCCGGCGGCGAGGTTCGAGCGGATCTCGCCCGCCTTGGGCCGGCGGTTGATCGCCCCCGTCGGCACCCCGTCGACCAGAACGATGCGCTTGTCGCCGGCCGACACGTCGGGGAGGAACTTCTGGACCATGAACGGCTCGCGCCACACTTGCGCGAACAGCTCGACGAGCGCCGGCAGGTTGGCGTCGTGGTCGCCGACGTGGAACACCGCCGAGCCGGCATTGCCGTAGAGCGGCTTGACGACGATCGCGCCGTGTTCCTCGCGGAAGGCCTGCGCGTCGGCGAGCGACCGGGTCACCATGGTCGGCGGCATCAGGTCGGGGAAGCCGAGAACGAACAATTTCTCGGGGGCGTTGCGTACCTCGGCAGGGTCGTTGACGACCAGGGTTTCACCCTGGACCCGTTCGAGAAGATGGGTGGCGGTGATGTACGCCATGTCGAACGGCGGGTCCTGCCGCATCAGCACGACGTCGGTGTCGCGACCGAGGTCGAGAGTGGTTAGGTCGCCGGTCCAGCGGTAATGCGCGCCGTGCGTCCGCTCGACGGTCAACGGCCGGGCGCGGGCGCGGACCCGGCCGCCGGCGTAGCTCAGGTCGGTGCTCAGATAGTGCCACAGCGCATGGCCCCGCGCCTGCGCCGCCAGCATCAGGGCGAACGTCGAATCGCCGGCGATGTTGACGGCCTCGATCGGGTCCATCTGGACGGCGACAGTGAGCGACATGGACTACCCCGCTTCATGTTGGCGTGCGGGGTAGTCGCGCGGGCGGCAGGGGGCAACCCAATCATCCGCTCATCCCCGCTTCCACGGGGATGACAGCAGAGGATCGACCGTCCCCTACTTCCCCCGCCCCGTCACGTCCTGCAACTCGTCGATCTTCAGCGACGCGTCGGCCTTCGACAGGTCGGGGTCGAAGTCGGCGTGCGCCTCCTCGCTCAGCGTCTTGAGGTACGACGCCTGTGCGCCGGTCATCGGCTCGTCGCCGGTGGTCCAGTCGTGCGGATCCTTCTCGGCATTGGATGTCGGGTGCGTCTTCGGGTTGGCGATGTCGGCCATGATGGTCTCCTTCACGGGCGTAAACCGGTGAGCGGCGTGGGTGTTCCGTCTTCGTTCCATTCGACCTGCTCACTGGCGGGGGAGGATCGCGAGGTCTCCCCCGATGACTCCCAGCGCATCGCGGATCGCGTGGACCGGGACGAGGATATAGGCGGCATCGATGGTCTCGCCGATGCTCCGGCATGACGTGAAGCCCTTGACGCCGAGGACGTCCTTCCCGTAGCGAGCGACCGCATAGGCCGTGCCGTCGAAGGCCCGGCCGCGCAGTTTCGGAGGATGCCGGTCCAGATCGCTTTTTCGGTCGTGCCGACGATGGCGATGGCACGGGGACGTGCGCGTCGACGATCGGTCGTGGCCCCCGACATCTTCGCCGCCGCCTTCGCCAAGGTCGCACCGCTGCACCCCGGCGAGGTCGTCGTCGTCGGCGACTCGCCGTACGATGTCGAGGCGGCGCGCGGCTGCGGCATCGCCGCGGTCGCGCTGCGCTCGGGCGGGTTCGCCGACGCGGTGCTGAGCGAAGCGGGCGCGGTCGCGGTGTACGACGATGTCGCGGCGCTGCTCGCCGGCTACGCCGCGTCGCCGCTCGCGGCATGACGGCGGCGGAAA
>CAHJWP010000033.1 GCA_903642255.1 Sphingomonadaceae bacterium
GTCACGCCTTCGGTGCCGTACCCTTGGTCGACGGGTTGGCGGCGATCGTCTTGGGCTTCTTCGCCTTGGGCTTGCGGGCTTCCTTGTTGGGCTTCTGCTCGCCACTCGCCATGACTTCTCTCCCTCTAGAACGGTTTGACCACGACCAGCACAACGATGACGATCGTCGCCAGTGCCGGTACCTCGTTCAACAATCGCAGCGTCTTGTTGGCATAGGGCCGCACCCCGCGCGCGAACTTCGCCGCCGTCGCCGAGGCCCAGCCATGATAGCCCGACAGCAGGACGACGACAAAGATCTTGGCGTGGAGCCAGCCGGCGCCGGCGAAACCGTAGCTCGTCGCGAGGCTGAGGCCGAGCAGCCAGACGGCGATCAGCCCCGGCGTCAGGATGATGCGCTTCAGCCGCGCCTCGCGCTCGACCCACGCCGCGTCGCCAACCGAGCCGACGGGCTCCTCCATGTGGTAGACGAGGAAGCGCGGCAGCATGAACAGGCCGGCCATCCAGAAGATGACGGCGATGACGTGGAGCGCCTGGACCCACGGATAGGCCGCGCCGAGCCAGCCGGTCATGCCCCGCGGACCATCGCGAGCAGCTCCTCGACATGGGCGATCGGCGTCTCCTGCAGGATGCCGTGGCCGAGGTTGAGGACGTGCGGCCGGGTGTCGAACGCCGCGCGCACCCGCGTCACGCTCTCGCGCAGCGCCGCGCCGCCGGCGAGGAGCGCCAGCGGGTCGATATTGCCCTGCACCGGCATCCCCGGCGGCAGCATCGCGTCGGCCCACGCCGGGTCGACCGTCTCGTCGAGCCCGACCGCATCGACCCCGGTCTCGGCAGCGTAAGCGGCGAGCTTTGCCCCAGCCCCCTTGGGGAAGCCGATGACGGACACGTCGGGGTGGCGGACCATCAGCCGGCCGACGATCGCCGCGGTCGGCGCGATGACCCAGCGCTCGAACTCGGCCGGGGCGAGGCTGCCGGCCCAGCTGTCGAACAGCTGGACGGTCTGCGCGCCGGCCGCGATCTGGCCCGACAGATAGTCGACGGTGACAGCGACGATGCGGTCGATCAGCGCCTGGAACGCCGGCGCGTCGCGATAGGCGAGCTGTCGCGCCGCGCCCTGGTCCTTGCTGCCCGCGCCGGCGACCATGTAGGTCGCGACGGTCCACGGGCTACCGGCGAAACCGATCAGCGCGACGTGGGGGTCGAGCGCCGCCCGGACCGCGGCGACGGTGGCGTAGATCGCTTCGAGGCGGCCCGGCACCGGGGTCAGGCCGTCGATCAGCCCGTCCGTCAGCGGCGGGGTCAGCCGCGGCCCCTCGCCGACGCCGAAGGTCAGGTCCATGCCCATCGCGTGCGGCACGATCAGAATGTCGGAGAACAGGATCGCCGCATCCAGCCCGAAACGGCGGATCGGCTGCAACGTGATCTCGGCCGCCGCGGCGCTGTCGTAGACCAGCTCGAGAAAGCCGCCCTTGGCCGTTCGCAGCGCGCGATATTCGGGCAGGTAGCGCCCCGCCTGCCGCATCAGCCAGACCGGCGGCGGGTCGAGCCGCTCGCCGCCGAGAACGGCGAGCAGGGGGGGAACGGGCACGGCGGACGGAACGATCATGGCCCCGTGCAAAGCCCGTCCCCGCCACGCCGTCAACCCCCCGGTCGACCCGGTCTGGAACCACTATCCTTCAGAGAATCTAACCAAGACTCTGATAGTAGTAGCGCTGTGAGTCGTGGGGGATTCAACGTCTGTCCCCTGCGCCGGGTCGCCGACGCCGTCGCCAACCGCGGCGAATCCCGCGAGTCGCCCGACTTATCCCCGAAGTTCACAGCCGCGGAATTTTCCTGTCCCCCTGTGGACGGCGTGGGGGCAGCGGCCGCGGCCGCGGCGGCTTGCCGCCGGTCGCGCCGGCCGCTAGGCGTCGGTCACGGGGTTATCCCCAGACTTGGCAGTATTGAAATAAATCCGTCATGGCCCGCCTCCATCTCCATCTCGTCTCCGACTCGACCGGCGAGACGCTCGAGTCGATCGTTAAGGCGGGACTCGGCCGGTTCGAGGGGGCCGATACGATCAAGCATTTCTGGCCGATGGTCCGCTCCGAAGGCCATCTCGACCGTGTCGTCGAGGAGATCGCCAAGCGCCCGGGTCTGGTCCTCTATACGCTCATCAACGGCGCGGTCCGCGACCGGCTCGAGCTGCGCTGCGACCAGCTCGCGCTGCCGGCGGTGTCGGTGCTCGACCCGATCATCGGCGCGCTGTCGAACTTCCTCGGGCGGAGCGCGGTGACGCGGCCGGGGCGCCAGCACGTCATGGACGCCGCCTATTTCGAGCGGGTCGACGCGATCAACTTCACCATGGTCCACGACGACGGCGCGGGATCGGAGGACTGGGAGGAGGCCGACATCGTGCTGGCCGGCGTGTCGCGCAGCTCGAAGACGCCGACGTCGATCTACCTCGCCAACCGCGGCTACAAGACGGCGAACATCCCGCTGGTTCCCGAATCGCCGCCGCCGCCGTCGCTGTTCCGGCTGAAGCACCCGCTCGTCGTCGGCCTGACCAACTCGCCCGAGCGGCTGATCGCCATCCGCCGCAACCGCCTGCTGTCGCTCGGCCAGGTCGCCGACACGGCGTACGTCGACACGACCAACGTCGCCGCCGAGGTCGCCTTCGCCCGTCGCCTGTTCGCCGACCACGACATCCCGGTGATCGACGTCACGCGGCGGTCGATCGAGGAGACCGCCGCGGCGATCATCAACCTCGTCCAGGCGCGGGCCGAGGGGGGCACGGATGTCGGTGGGGCGAAGTGAGCGGAGTTGTCGGGGGCGAGACCGGTGGTGGCCGATCTCCCCTCCCCTGAAGGGGAGGGGAACACCCCGCGGTACTTTCCCACCGACCCCCTGAGCCGAAGGCGGCGGTACGCCAACGGGAGGAGAGGGTCGTGATCACCCTCGCCTCGACCAGCCCGGCGCGCGCGGCGATGCTGACCGCGGCCGGCATCGCCTTCACGGCGACCGCTCCCCACGTCGACGAAGCGCCGATCAAGGCCGGCCTTGCCGCCGAGGGGGCGACGCCGGCGCGGGTCGCCGACGCGCTCGCCGAACTGAAGGCGGTCAAGGTGTCGCGCCGCGCCGCCGGGCTGGTCCTCGGGGCCGATCAGGTGCTCGTCACCACCGACGGGACGCTGCTCGACCAGCCTGGCGACCGCAAGCGCGCCGAACGTCAGCTGCGCGCGCTGGCCGGGGCCGAACACCGGCTGGTCACCGCGGCGGTCGTCGCCGAGAACGGCGTCGCGGTGTGGCGGGCGACGGCGTCGGCGACGCTGACGATGCGGCCGCTGTCCGACGCGTTCGTCGCCGCCTATCTCGATCACGAGGGCGACGCGGTGTTCGGCTGCGTCGGCACCTACCGCATCGAGGGACTGGGGGCGCAGCTGTTCACGAAGGTCACCGGTGATCCGTTCGTCATCCAGGGCCTGCCGCTGCTCGCCGTGCTCGACTATCTGCGCATCCGCGGCGAGGTGATGGCGTGAGGTCGGCCGGCGTCATCGGCTGGCCGGTCGCGCACAGCAGGTCGCCGCTGATCCACCGCTTCTGGCTGGCGAAGCTGGGGATCGACGGTGACTATGGCCGCTTTCCCGTCCACCCAGACGGCCTGCGCGACGCGCTGCGCGCGCTGCCGGCGCTCGGGCTGGCCGGGGTCAACGTCACCGTGCCGCACAAGGTCGCGGCGCTCGCCCATCTCGACCGGGTCGACCCGGCGGCGGCGCGGGTCGGGGCGGTCAACACGGTCGTCGTCGCGGACGGCGCGCTCGTCGGCCATAACACCGACGTCGACGGGGTGATCGAGGCGCTGGCCGGGATCGACCGCTCGGCGGGGCGGACGGTGGTACTGGGCGCGGGCGGCGCGGCGCGCGCGGTGGTCGCCGCCGTGCATCAGGGTGTCCGCGGACGTGATGCGGGCGATGTCCGCGGGCGGCGCGGCGAGGTCCTCGTCCTCAATCGCGATCCGACGCGCGGTGCCGCCGTCCTTGCCGACCTCGGAACCGCCGGCACGACCGGCCCGCTCGATACCCCGCTGCCGGCCGATACGGTGCTGCTGGTCAACGCGACGAGCCTCGGCATGACCGGCGCGCCGCCGCTCGCCATCGACCTGACGCCGCTGCCGCCGACGGCGACGGTGTTCGATCTGGTCTACGCCCCGCTCGAGACGCCGCTGCTCGCCACGGCGCGGGCGCGGGGCCTGCGGACGGTCGACGGGCTCGCCATGCTGATCGGCCAGGCGGCGGCGGCGTTCGCGCGCTTCTACGGGGCCGCGGCCCCGCGCGAACACGATGCCGAGCTGCGCGCGCTGCTCGTCGCCCCGACATCTACTAAGCCATTGGTATGACGAGGGAAAACGTCCAACCATACAGCCCGGCGGCCGGAAACGACACCATGCGTGGGCGCTTACTTCGCATACTTGTTCATCTTCGCGTCCGGCGCGACCGGTGATCGTCCTCGGCCTGACTGGCTCGATCGGCATGGGCAAATCGACCGTCGCCGCCATGTTCCGCCGGCTCAAGGTGCCGGTGTTCGACGCCGACGCGGTGGTCCATGCCCTGCAGGCTCCCGGCGGCGCGGCGCTCCCGGCGATCGCCGCCGCCTTCCCCGGCGTGGTGACCGGCGGCGTGCTCGACCGCGCGGCGCTCGGGAGCGCGGTGTTCGGCGACGACAAGGCGCTGAAAACGCTGGAGGGCATCGTCCACCCGCTGGTCGCTGCCGCCCGCGCCCGCTTCCTCGTCCGCTACCGCCGCCGGCCGCTCGTCGTCCTCGACATCCCCCTGCTGTTCGAGCGCGGCGGGGCGGCGGGGTGCGACCTCGTCGCCGTGGTCTCCGCCCCCGCCGACGTCCAGCGCGCCCGCGTCCTCGCGCGGCCGGGCATGACGCCGGACAAGCTCGACAACATCCTCGCCCGCCAGGTCCCCGACGCCGACAAGCGCGCCCGCGCCGACGTCGTCATCCCGACCGGGGGATCGTTGCTGGCGACGCGCCGGGCGGTGCGAGCGCTTGTCTCGACGCTTGCCGGCGCTAGATAGGGCCCATGCGCGAGATCGTCTGGGACACCGAAACCACCGGCATCATGCCCGGCGACGGCCACCGCATCGTCGAGATCGGCGCGATCGAGCTGCGCGGCCGCGTGCCGACCGGGCGCAGCTTCCACACCTATATCGACCCGTGCCGCGTCATGCCGAAGGACGCCGAGGGGGTGCACGGCCTGTCGACCGCGTTCCTTACCGGCCAGCCGGTGTTCGAGGCGGTGGTCGACGACTTCCTCGCCTTCATCGAGGACTCGCCGCTCGTCGCGCACAACGCCATGTTCGACATGGAGTTCTTGAACTGGGAGCTGCGCCGCGCGCGGCTGCCGCCGATCCCGGCACATCGCGCGATCTGCACGCTCGAGCTGTCGCGCAAGAAGCACCCGGGGGCGAAGCACACGCTCGACGCGCTGTGCAACCGCTACGCCATCGACCTGTCGGGCCGCGCCAAGCACGGCGCGCTGATCGACGCCGAGCTGCTCGCCCGCGTCTACGTCGAGCTGATCGGCGGGCGGCAGATCGGCTTCGACCTGACCGCCGACGCCGTCGCCGACGCCGCGCCGGCGCCGCGCGCCTTCCGGCCGGCCCGCCCCCATGCCGCGTCGGCCGAGGAACTGGCGCGCCACGCGGCGTTCATCGGCGGGCTGACCAAGCCGATCTGGCTGGCGTAGCGCCAAATCCCACCGCCGGGGCGTTGATTGACGCTGCCCCGGCGCGCGCCTAGAGCGACCGCCCTTAGTCAGGAGACGAGCGATGGACATCCGCGTTTCGGGCCACCAGGTCGACGCCGGAGCGGCCTTCCGCGAGCACGTCCGCACGCGGCTGACGGCGATCGCCGACAAGTACTTCAGCCGGGCGATCGGCGCGAACGTCACGCTCAGCCCCGCGCCGCACGGCGGCTTCGCCGTCGACATCGTCATGCACGTCATGGCCGACCTCATCCTCAAGGGGTCGGGCCGCGCCAACGAGGCGCATCCGGCATTCGACGGCGCGGCCGACCGGATCGACAAGCAGCTGCGCCGCTACATGCGCCGGCTGAAGGACCGCCACGGCCCCGGCAACGGCCGCGCGATCGAGTCGGCGACCGACCTCGACAACGCCGCCTACACGATCTTCGCCGCGCCCCCGGAATCGGCCGACGAGGAGCCGGTCGACAACCCGCTGATCATCGCCGAGACGCGCGTCGACATCCCCGACGCGACGGTCAGCGACGCGGTGATGATGCTCGACCTGCGCAACACGACGGCGCTGCTGTTCAGGAACAGCAAGTCGGGCGTCCACAACATGGTCTACCGCCGCGAGGATGGCAGTATCGGCTGGGTCGAGCCGCAGGCGTGAACGACATCGCCCTCGGCGACCTCATCGCTCCGGACGGCGTCGTCTTCGACCTTGCCGCGCCGAACAAGCGTGCCGTGCTGCAGGCGCTTGCGACGCGCGCCGCCGCGCTCGCGGGCTGCGACGCCGCCGGCGTGATCGAGGTCATTCTCGGCCGCGAGGCGCTCGGCTCGACCGGTTTCGGCGCGGGCACGGCCATCCCGCACGGCCGGCTGCCTGACCTGACGCGCATCGTCGCCGTCGCCGCGCGGCTTGCCGTACCGGTCGACTATGCGGCACTCGACGGCCTGCCGGTCGATCTCGTCGTCCTGATGCTCGCCCCCGACCGGGCCGGGGCCGATCATCTGAAGGCGCTGGCGCGCGTCAGCCGGGCGCTGCGCAACGCGGCGTTCTGCAGCGCGCTACGTGGAGCAGCGACGGGCGAGGCCTTGTATGCCCTCCTTGCCGGCGCCCGGCAAAGCGACGCGGCCTGACCGAACCGCGCCTCGCCACGCGGGTGTGGACCGGTGCGCTGCTGCGGCGGGTCAGCGCGGCGGGCGACTTCGCCACTGTCCTGCATCACGGCGACGACGTTGCCGGCAGCGTCATCCTGATCCACCGGGAACGCGGCACGCAGCGGGCGCTGGCGCGCGCTATCGGGCCGGATGGCAGCACGGTCTGGCAGGTCGCGGCGCGCGGCGACTCGGTCAATGACTGGGTGGCGCGGCAGCGCCGTTACGACCCCGACTTGTGGGTCATCGAACTGGACACCCCTGATCTCGCACGGTTCATCGACGAAACGATCATCTGAACTTGCGGCCGGTCGCCGGTTCTCGCACGGCCAAGGCTCGATGTCGGAACCGTGGGCGGGTCCGACGATCATCAGCCCAAGCGGACCGCACCGGGTTCAGCCCAGCGACGCACGGCCATACGGGCCGTAGCCGAGCGGATCCGGGAACGCCGTGGGTGACAAGCGAACGAATGACCTTCAGGTTCCCGATATTCCGTGCCGCCGCGCTCGCGCTGACCGGTACGGTGCTTTCCGCCGCGGGCCAGTTCCCCGCCGCCCCGACTGCCGCGGCGCATCTCGCGGCCTCGCCCGAGCCGATACTCGCTTCGACCATCCCGGCGACCGCGTTCGACAGCACGACTGCTCCCGTCCTTTCCGACGACGATGCGGTCGCCGCGCCGCGTCCGGCGCTGCTGGCGACCTTGGTCGCCCAAACGATCGACGCCAACCCGACGGCGTACGGCGACCGCGAGTGTCTCGCCCGCGCCGTCTTCTTCGAGGCGCGCGGCGAACCGCTCGAAGGTCAGCTCGCCGTCGCCCAGGTCATCCTCAACCGGGTCGCCTCGGGCCGCTTCGCCAGCACCGTCTGCGGCGTCATCAGCCAGCACGGCCAGTTCAGCTTCGATCGCGCCCGCGCGCCGGCCGACGGCCGCGACTGGCGCACCGCCAAGGCGATCGCCGCCATCGCCGCGACCGCCGCATGGGATGTCGTCGCGCCCCAGGCAACCGCATTCCACGCCACCCGCGTCGCGGCGAGCTGGACGGCGATGCGCAAGGTGGGCACGATCGGCAACCACGTCTTCTACCGCTAGACCGTTCGCGTCCTGTTCTGCTAGACGGGGGTGTGGCCAGCGTCGCCCTCTCCGATCACGACGTTCAGACCGCGCAGGATGTCGCGCGCGGCGTGTCGCGGCTCCTGTGGCGCGCCGGGATCGCGCCGCTGACCGAGGTGCCGCTCGGTAACGGTCGCCGCGCCGATGTCGTCGGGCTCGGGCCTGACGGGCGGCTTACGCTGGTCGAGATCAAGGTGTCGCTCGCCGACCTGCGCGGCGATGGCAAGTGGCCTGACTACCTCGATTATTGCGACCGGTATTTCTGGGCGGTGCCGCCCGCCCTGCCGCGCGACGACCTGGAGACCGAATGGTTTCAGCCGGCCCGCGCCGGGTTGATCGTCGCCGACCGCTGGGACGGCACCGAGGTCCGCCCGGCCGCGTGGGTCCCGCTCAGCGGCGCGCGACGCCGGGCGGAGACGCTGCGCTTCGCCCGGCGGGCGGCGCAGCGCCTGCTATGGGCCGGCGACCCCGGGGCCGACGACGCGGTACGGCTGCCCTGACCCGCCCGGCGCGCTGCCTTGACCGCACGAGCGCCGGCAAGGCAAAGGCGGCGGTGCCCTTCGGTTACGTAGGCGTCCGAACGGCGTCGAGCTCGCGGAGACCCCGATGAAGACCCGTGCCGCTGTCGCGTTCGAGGCCAAGCGGCCGCTCGAGATCGTCGAGCTCGACCTTGACGGGCCGCGTGCCGGCGAGGTGCTCGTCGAGATCAGGGCGACCGGCATCTGCCATACCGATGCCTATACGCTCGACGGGCTCGACAGCGAGGGTCTGTTCCCGAGCGTCCTCGGCCACGAGGGTGCCGGCATCGTCTGCGAGATCGGCGCGGGCGTGACGAGCGTCGCGGTCGGCGACCACGTCATCCCGCTCTACACGCCCGAATGCCGCCAGTGTAAGTCGTGCCTCAGCGGCAAGACCAACCTGTGCACCGCGATCCGCGCGACGCAGGGGCGGGGGGTGATGCCCGACGGGACCAGCCGCTTTTCGTACAACGGCCAGCCTGTCTTTCACTACATGGGCTGCAGCACCTTCTCGAACTTCACCGTCCTGCCCGAGATTGCGGTCGCGAAGATCCGGACCGACGCGCCGTTCGGCACGAGCTGCTACATCGGCTGCGGCGTGACGACCGGGGTCGGCGCGGTGGTCAACACCGCGAAGGTCGAGCCCGGCGCCAACGTCGTCGTCTTCGGGCTCGGCGGCATCGGCCTGAACGTCATCCAGGGCGCGCGGCTGGTCGGGGCCGACAAGATCGTCGGCGTCGACATCAACCCGGCCAAGGAGGAATGGGGCCGGCGGTTCGGCATGACCGACTTCGTCAATCCGACGGACGTCCCCGACATCGTCGCGCACCTCGTCGCGCTGACCGACGGCGGCGCGGACTACACCTTCGACTGCACCGGCAACACGGCCGTCATGCGGCAGGCGCTCGAGGCGTGCCACCGCGGCTGGGGCGTCTCGGTCGTCATCGGCGTCGCCGAGAGCGGCAAGGAGATCAGCACGCGCCCGTTCCAGCTCGTCACCGGGCGGGTATGGAAGGGCTCGGCGTTCGGCGGCGCGCGCGGCCGGACCGACGTGCCGAAGATCGTCGACTGGTACATGACCGGCAAGATCGCGATCGACCCGATGATCACCCACGTCCTGACCCTCGACGAGATCAACCGGGGCTTCGACCTGATGCACGCGGGGACAAGCATCCGCAGCGTGGTGGTATTCTGACGGCAATGAGGGAGCGACGACATGTTCAATCACGTCATGATCGGGTCGAACGACATCGACCGCTCGCGGCGTTTCTACGACGCGGTCCTCGGCACGCTGGGCTTCCACGGTGAGCCGTTGGTAAATGTCGCGCCCAGCGGGCACACCCGCCTGTTCTACCGCCACGCGGGGAACACGTTCGGCGTGTCGCAGCCGATCAACGACGAACCGGCGTCGTGCGCCAACGGCGCAACGATCGGGTTCAAGTGCACTTCGCCCGAGCAGGTAGCGGCGTTCCACGACGTCGCGGTCGCGCATGGCGGCGAGTCGATCGAAGACGCGCCCGGACCGCGCGACGGTGGCGCGATGGGCACCGTCCATCTGAGTTATGTCCGCGATCCCGACGGCAACAAGCTGTGCGCGATCTATCGCTAGGCGGCGTGACTGTGGAGATCCTGTCGTTAATTCGTGCCCATAAGGGGGTGCAGGGCGTCTATCGACATCGATCCGCGGTGACCGGCACCGACATGACCTTCACGGTCTTCGTTCCCGACCATCGGCCGGGCGCGGTCCTGCCGGTCATGTGGTATCTGTCGGGGCTGACCTGCACCCACGCCAACGTCACCGACAAGGGGGAGTACCGGCGCGCGTGCGCCGAGCTGGGGTTGATCTTCGTCGCGCCCGACACCTCGCCGCGGGGCGACGGCGTCGCCGATGTCCCGGAGTACGACTTCGGTCAGGGGGCCGGCTTCTACGTCGACGCGACACAGGCCCCGTGGGCGGAGCATTTCCGCATGTGGTCGTACGTCACCGCCGAACTGCCCGACCTGATCGCCGCCCATTTCCCGGTCGACATGGCGCGGCAGGGGATCATGGGCCATTCGATGGGCGGCCACGGCGCCCTGACCATGGGGCTGACCTTTCCCGACCGCTTCCGCGCGGTCTCGGCGTTCGCGCCGATCGTCGCGCCGAGCGCGGTGCCGTGGGGCGAGAAGGCGTTTCGCGGCTATCTCGGACCCGATCGTGCCGCGTGGCGGAAGCACGACGCGGTAGCGCTGATCGAGGACGGCGCGCGCGTCGCCGCCCTGCTGGTCGACCAGGGCGACGCCGACAG
Organism: Sphingomonadaceae bacterium; assembly: GCA_903642255.1. GTDB lineage: Bacteria > Pseudomonadota > Alphaproteobacteria > Sphingomonadales > Sphingomonadaceae > Polymorphobacter_B. The sequence continues at coordinate 10,807 of CAHJWP010000033.1, forward strand.
CTTCCTCGCCACCCAGCTGCAACCGCAGCGCCTCGCCGCCGCCTGCGCCACCGCGGGCATCGACCTGACGCTGCGCCTCCAGCCGGGCTACGACCACAGCTATCTGTTCGTCTCCACCTTCATGGCCGACCACCTGCGCTGGCACGCGGCGCGGCTCTGATCACCTCGGCGATCGCCGCCGCCACCGCGTCGGGCCGGTCCTTCGGGATCAGGTGCCCGGTCCCGGCCACCGTCCGCCGCACGCCGACCGTCGAGTGCTCGGCGATCTCGTCGTGGAGGCCCGCCCAGACGCGATCGGCGACGCGGCGCGCCGGCTCGGGCAGCGCCGCATTGGTATCGCCGGCGGTCAGGACGATCAGCGGCAGCGCGCCGTAGCTCGACCGGCCGGCGACGACCTCGTCCGACGTCGCGCCCCACAGGGAGTCGAGCTCGGCGACCTCGGTCGCCCATGTCGCGACCGGCGTTGCGGCGTCGCACCGCGCCAGCTGGGGGTCGACCGACGGCAGGGCATGCGCTGTCGCCGCGGCGAGGCACGCGGCCGAGCGCGCGCGGAGCCCGGCCACGCTGCCGGCACCGGGGCCGAACACCGCGCTCAGCCGGCGGTCCTGATGGTCGACGCTGGGGTCGACGAGGACCATGCCGACGACGTCGGCCGGGCGGCGATCGGCGAACAGGCGGACGTAAAGCCCGCCGGCCGAATGACCGACGACGACGAACGGCCCGGCGATGTGCGCGGCACGCAGGGCTTCGTCGAGATCGCGGGCGATGGCGGCCCCGTCGCGTGGGGCGGGACCGGGGTCGCTCAGCCCCATGCCGGCGCGGTCGTAGCTGCACACGCGCGTCGTCGGCGCGACGAGGCGCTGGACCTTGCTCCACGCCAGCGACGACGCCCCCCACCCGCCGTCGAGGAGCACCGTCGGCGTGCCCGCCCCGGTGCAGCGGAAGGCGAGCGCCCGGCCGTCGGGCAGCCGGGCGAACTGCACGCCGGGATCGACGACCGGCGCGGCCGCGGCGGGCATCGCGGCGAGCACCAGCGCGACCAGCCCGCGGCGGAAGCCGGTCATGGCAACGCCGGCGCGGTGTAGGTCACCCTGTCGACCTTCCACGCCGGTGCGGCGTCGGCATCGGCGACGCGCGCGACGAGGGCGTAGAAGAAGCGGTTGAAGTCGGCCGCCGCCTGCCAGTCGATCGGCTGGCGCAGGTCGTCCTGCGGGCGGTGGTAGCCGGTTTCGTACCAGTGGCGATAGATGCGCTCGCTCGGGCTGCCGGGGCGGTAGCCGAAGACGAACGCGGTCGCCGGGATGCCGGCCTGCAGGAACGGCCACTGGTCGGCGCGGCGCAGCAGGTTGCGCTCGGGCTCGGGGTCGCGCTGGACGGTGATGCGGAGCGCTCCCGCCACGGTGCGGACGTCGTCGCCCAGCGTCGTCGCGTCGAGGGCGTGGACGGTCAGCAGGTCGAGCGGGAAGATCGGGCGGAGCTGGTCGAGGTTGATGTCGGCGGCGATCTTGTCGACCGGCACCGTCGGGTGGGCGACGAACCAGCGCGCGCCGAGCAGGCCCTTCTCCTCACCGGTGAAGGCGGCGAAGACGACCGGCCGGGCGAAGCCGTCGCCGTGGCGGCGCTCGGCGAGCCGGATCAGCAGGGCGACATAGGCGGCGTCGTCGAGCGTGCCGTTGTACAGCCCGTCGCCGTCGACCGGCTCGCCGGGGCCGTAGCCGTCGAGGTGGGCCGAGAGGACGATCGCCTGGGACGCCTTCGCCGGGTCGCGTCCGGGCAGACGGCCGAGGACGTTGGGGGAGGAGATCATGCGGCGCACGATGGTGAAGGTGGCGTGCAGCCGGTCGGGCAGGTCGAAGCTCGGCAGTGGCGCGCCTTTGCTGCCAGCCGCGACCAGCGCCGCCGCATCGTGCTCGCCGCCGACGACGGTGGCGAGCGCCGCGGCGTTGAGCGTCAGCCGCAGCAACGGGTCGTCGGCCGACGGGGACGACGCGAGGCGGACGGTGCGGGCGTAGGCGTACGGCCAGCGTGGCGGCTCGACGGCGAAACCGGGGTCGGCGACGGTGACGATCGCGACCGCTCCCGCGGCGCGAACTGCCGCGACCCGTGCTGCGTCTCCGGGCAGGCCGGGGCGGTGGGTGCCGTGGCAGACGACGATCTTGCCGCGCACGTCGCCGAGCGTGTCGGCCGCGCAGTAGCCGCGGTAGGCGAGCGGCGCGTCGAGCCTGGCCGACATCGTCTCGCTGGGGGCGAGGGTGACATCGTGGAGGAAGGCGAGCGGCCGGCCGCCGACGTCGAACGTCGCGGCGGTCACCGCGACCTGCACCATCGCAACCCGTTGAAACCACGTGCCATTGTCGCCCGCCGGCACCAGCCCGGCGTGGGCGAAGCGGTCGGCGACGACCTTCGCCGCGCGCTCGTAGGCGACCGAGCCGGTGTCGCGGCCTTCCATCGCGTCGTCGGACAGCGCGGCCGTCGTCGCCCACCACGCGCGGGTGTCGGCGTCGGTCGGGGCCGACGGCGCGGCCGCGATCGTCACGGCAAGCAGCAGGGCGAGCATCGGGCAGTCTCCGGCCGGCAAGTCCCGCGTCAGCTTAAGCCATTGCCGGGCAACGACAACCCGCGGACCGCCGCGGACCTTCCCCGCATCATGGCCGCGGACATTAACGGTTGAGCGCGGCCGCGCGCGGTGCATGATGGCGACCGGCGCGGACACAAGGATCGACATGACGATGACGGCCAGACTGACTGTCCTTGCGGCGCTGCTTGCCGTCGCGCCGGCCGCTGCGGCGACCTTCGACCTGCCGGCGACGCCGACGACGGTCGCGTGGGGCAATTACGACGCGGCCGCCAAGCCGGTGCTGCACATCAGGTCGGGCGACACCGTCGTCTTCCACACGCTGCTGACCAACAGTCCGACAGGGCTCGAAAAGGCCGGCATCGCCCCCGCCGACGTCGAGCCGGCGCTGCGGAAGGTCTACGACGAGGTCCACGACCGCGGCCCCGGCGGCCATATCCTGACCGGCCCGGTGGCGATCGACGGGGCCGAGCCCGGCGACACGCTCGAAATCCGCATCCGCCGGATCGAGCTGGCGATCCCCTATGCCTACAACGGCTTCCGCTACGGCGCGGGGTTCCTGACCGACGATTTCCCCTACGCCCGGGTCAAGATCGTCCCCCTCGACAAGGCGACGATGACCGCCGCCTTCGCCCCCGGCGTGCGCGTGCCGCTCCACCCGTTCTTCGGCAGCATGGGCGTCGCGCCGCCGCCGGCGTTCGGCCGCTACGACAGCGCGCCGCCGACGATCATCGGCGGCAACATGGACGATCATTCGCTGGTCGCCGGGACGACGCTGTTCCTGCCGGTCCACGCGACGGGCGCGCTGTTCGAGATCGGCGACGGCCATGCGGGGCAGGGCAACGGCGAGGTCGACATCACCGCGCTCGAGACGTCGCTCGTCGGCACGCTCGAATTCGTCCTGCACAAGGGGGAGAAGCTCGCCTACCCGCGCGCCGAGACGCCGACGCAGTATATTGCGATGGGCTTCGACGACGACCTGTCGAACGCGACGCGCAAGGCGCTGCGGAACATGATCGACTTCCTCGTCGCCGAAAAGCACCTGAGCCGCGACGACGCCTATATGCTGATCAGCGTCGCCGGCGACGTCGAGATCACCGAACTGGTCGACCGCAACAAGGGGGTGCATGTCGTCGTGTCGAAGGCGCTGTTCACCGCGCGGCCGTAGGGCGGGCAGGCAGCGCCGCCCCCGATCGCAACAACGGCCGCCGACCGGATGGGTCGGCGGCCGTGCGTGACAAAGGTCGTGGGTATTTAGTACTTGATCCGCAGCGTGCCGCCGAAGGTCCGCGGCGCGCCGAGGAAGGCGTCGAGGACGCCGGTCGCATTGGTCGGCACGTTCTGGAAGCCCGAGTTGAACGCGACCTGCTGATAGTTGGTGTTGAGCAGGTTCTCGGCCCAGACTTCGGCGCTGAACCGGCCGTCCTTCGGCCCGAAGGCGAGGCGGCCGTTGGCGACGACATAGCCCGACTGGTACTTGCCGGGGTCGAGGTCCGACCCGGTGTTGTAGCCGCTCGAGTATTTCGCGCCGAGGTTGAGGCGGACCTTGTAGTCGTTGCCGACGTCGAGCGAATAGGTGCCCGACAGCGACGCCGAGTACAGCGGCGCGAGGCTGAGGCGCGAATGCGGGCCGCCGAGGAAGCCGGTCTGCGCCTGCAGCGTCGCCAGCTGCGCGCCGTTCAGGTCGTAGCGCGTGTCGGCGTAGGTGATGCCGCCCTGGAAGCTGAACGCCTTCGACGCGAGCCAGACGAAGTCGGCGTCGACGCCCTTGCTGATGACCTGCGGCACCGAGGTGACGACGAAGACCAGCCCCGTGAAGGTGTTGAGCTGGAAGCCCTTGTACTTCTGGTAGAAGGCGGTCGCGTTGAGCAGCACCTTGCGGTCGAACAGCGTCGCCTTCTCGCCGACCTCGTACGAGTCGTTGGTTTCCTTGCCGAACGAGGTGTCGCGGATCGGCGTGACGACCGCCGCACTGCCCGGCGCGCAGCCGGCGGTGCCGACGGTGCACTCGACGCGGTCGAGGTTGAAGCCGCCGGCCTTGTAGCCGCGCGCCGCCGAGGCATAGAGCAGCAGCTCGTGGCTGACGCGATAGGCGACCTTGACCGTGCCCGAGGGGACGTTCTCCTCGCGCGACTGGTGATTGAATAAGTTATTGTAGCCGGGGCTGAGGAACGGCAGGCACAGCGTTCCGTTGACGCCGGCGAGCTGGGCGGCCGCCGCCGGATTGACCGCGTTCAGGATGCCGAAGGCGGCGTTCGACGATGCGCAGCCGCCGCCGTTGCCGATGTTGCTGCTCGTCGCGTCCAGCTTCTTGTCGTCGAGCGTGTAGCGCACGCCGATGTTGAAATCGAGCTTGTCGGTGGCGTGGAAGGTGTTGTCGGTGAACAGCGCATAGGTGTCGTCGCGCTGACGATACCGGTCGACCGAGCCGCTGCCGCTCGGAAAGTTGACGCCGCCGACGAACGGGAAGGTCAGGCCGGTCTGGAGGAACGTCGGGTCGGGCTTGCCTTCGACCAGCGACGAGAACAACAGGCTGAGATACGGCGTGAACTGGCTGCCGACCAGCACGCTGGTGTTCTGCCGCAGGTTCTCGTCCGAGAAGAACGCGCCGAACAGATAGTCGAGCTTGCCCGACGTGCCGGCGTAGCGGACTTCCTGGCTGAAGGTGCGGAACTGTGACGAATTGCTGTCGTCGGACGGCAGGTAGTCGAGGTCGGCGGTCGAGAAGTCGGCGTCGAAGCCGGCGGTGTTCTTCCAGTCGCGATACGCGGTGATCGACGTCAGCGTCCCCGGCCCGACCTTCCAGTCGAACTGCGCCGAGATGCCGCTGTCGTTGACCCGCTGGCCGTCGGGCCGGTTGGCATAGGCGTTGCGGTCGTACGGCGTCGCCGGATTGCCGTCGTTGCCGCCGAGCGCGGCGACGAGGTTGTTGGCGAGGTTCGGGGCCGGGGCCTGGCTCGCGCGGGTGATGACGGCGATGCAGCACAGCTCGTTGCGGTGCGAATGGTCGGCGATGATGCGCAGCTTGAAGTCGTCCGACGGCTCGATCAGCAGCTGGCCGCGGACCGTGTAGAAGTTGCGGTTGGTGTCGGTCGTCGCGGTGCGCGGCCCGGGGCCGGTGTTGACGTTGAAATAGCCGTCGCGCTGACGGTCGGCGAAGTACAGGCTGGCAGCGACCTTGTCGCCGACGATCGGCCCGGTGACCTCCGCCGCGCCGCCGTAAGCCCCGTAGTTGCCGCCGGTGAAGTCGGCGCTCGCCCCGAACTTGAACTCCGGCGGTGCGGTCAGGATGTTGATGACGCCCGCCGTCGCCGACTTGCCGAACAGCGTCCCCTGCGGACCCTTCAGCACCTCGATCCGGTCGACGTCGCCGAGATCGCCGAAGCCGACGCCGTTGCGCGAGCGGTAGACGCCGTCGATGACGACGCCGACCGACGATTCGAGACCGGGGTTGTCGCCGACGGTGCCGACGCCGCGGATGCGCGCCGTCGTCGAGCCCTCGTTGGTCGTCGAGGTGACGAGCAGGCCCGGCGTCAGGATCGCGAGGTCCTTGATGTCCTTGACGCCGGTATCCTGGAGGATCTGGCGATTGAGCGCGGTGACGACGATCGGCACGTTCTGCAGGCTGTTCGACCGCTTCTGGGCGGTGACGACGATCTCGTCGACGGTCCCGGCGGTGGTCGTCGCGGGGATCGCCCCGGCCGGCGCGCCGCCGCCGCTGGCGACGCCCGACTGGCCGACGCCGGTCGTCGCGCCCGACGGCAGGCTGTCGGCGTTCGACGGCTGCGGCTGGGGTGCGGGATTGGCGGCCGACTGCGCGGCGGCGGGCACCGCGATCAGCGCGGCGGCGAGCGCCGCGACCGAAACGGCGGCACGAAAGCTACGATCGATAACCATTGGTCACTCCCCAGGAACATCGGCCGCGCCATGCGTCGGGCGACGCTGGAGCTTTTACCGCACAGATTGAATGGGCAGGGCTCATAACCGATCCGCCGGCCCGGGCAAGGGCAGGCGTCGCCTGCGTTACGCGAAGGTCAACCGAGTGCGGCTTTTGAGCAACGCCGCGGGGTGCGGG
>CAHJWP010000034.1 GCA_903642255.1 Sphingomonadaceae bacterium
CATCCCGGCGGCGGACGGCGCGGGTCGCTGACCGCGCCAGAAATGACGCGGAGGCGCTGCCGCGCTTTGCCATGCGCCGCGGGCAGGCTGTCAAGCAGGGCGCGGGTGTACGGGTGGCGCGGCCGCGCGAACAGCTCGGTCGCCGGCGCGGTCTCGACGATGCGGCCACCGTACATCACCGCGACGCGGTCGGCGATCTCGGCGACGACGGCGAGGCTGTGGGTGATGAACAGGATCGCGGTGCCGCGCGCCCGCTGGACGCTGCGCAGCAGATCGAGGATCTGCGCCTGGATCGTGACGTCGAGCGCGGTGGTCGGCTCGTCGGCGATCAGCAGCCGCGGATTGCACGCCAGCGCCAGCGCGATCAGCACGCGCTGGCTCATGCCGCCCGACAGCTCGTGCGGATAGGCCGAGGCGCGCTGGACGGGATCGGGAATGCCGACCTCGCGGAGCGCGTCATGGACCGCCTTCCTCAGCGCCGGACCGCGCAGACCGCGATGGCGGCGCAGCGACTCGGCGATCTGGGTTCCGACCCGCTGGACCGGGTTGAGACTGGTCATCGGGTCCTGGAAGATCATCGCGACCTCCGCCCCGCGGATCGCCGTCAGGGCGCGCGGGCTCAGCCCGAGCAGGTCGACCGGCGCAGCGTCGCCGGAGCGCAGCGTCACCGTGCCGCCGACGACCGTGCCGCGCCGGTCGTGGAGGCCCATCACGCACAGGCTGGTCGCCGACTTGCCCGACCCGCTCTCGCCGACCAGCGCCAGCGTCTCGCCCGCCGCGATCGACAGGTCGACACCGTGCAGGACACGGACCGTCCCGCCGTCGGCATCGAGAAAGTCGAGCGTCAGGTCGCGGATGTCGATCACCGGCGGGACCATCACGACAGCAGACCAGCCCGCGCCATCTCGTCGCCAGCCCACGCGACAGGGACATGGCCATAGCCGATCAGCGTGTCGTGGAAGTCGCGCGTCGATCCTCTCCACCGCGCGCGGAGCCCGCGGATCGCGTCGATGCCGGTCGCGTACATCAGCCGGCTCGCCGGCAGCACGCCGTTGCGCGTGATCTCGGCGTCGATCCGCGCCGGCGCGAAACCGGCCTCGCGGTAGAACGCCGCCGCCTCGGCCGGCGACCATTCGCCGGTGTGGAGGCGGATGTCGACGAGGACGCTGGCGACGTTCCGCCGCTCGAGCTGCTTCAGATAGACGCGCTCGGCCGGCGTGTAGAAGTCCGGCACCTCGGCCATCATATCCTGCACGTAGCAGGCCCAGCCCTCGACCATCGTCCCCGCCGACAGGAAGGCCAGCCCGAGCGCGCAGTCGGTTCCGGCGACCCGGGCGAGGCGCGATTGGGCGACGCGGGCGCGGGCATTCTGGGTGTGATGCCCGACGCTGCCATGGTGGACGGCGTGGATCACCTTGACGGTGGTGTCGCCGTTGCCCCGCAGCCATGTGTCGGGATCGGATGGCGGCGGGCCAACCCAATAGACGCTGCCGGTCCCTGCCGCATCCGCCGGTGGCGAGCGGTACGGCAGGAAGTACAGGACCCGCGCGACGTTGGCGAAGCACGACGCGAGCCAGCGATAGTCGAGCGCATAGTCGTCTGCGGTCGACACGAGCGGACCCGCCGCCGTGCGCGTCGCAGCATCGAGGGCGCGGTACCGCTCGATCGCCGCTTCCGGGTTGGCCGGGTGCCGGTCGGCCAACCCGGCGATGATCTCCTCCGCGGTCTGCGTCGGGTCGACCCGCGCTGCCAGTTCCGCCAGTTCCTCACCGTCCGCCGCGAACCGCTGCCCAGCCCAGCGCGCCGCCTCGGCGGGACCGAAGTCGAGGCCGTGGACCTCGCGCATCAGCAGCTCGAGATACGGGCCGCCACAGGCTGTCGGGCGATCGGGCAAGCCGGCGACGGCGGTGGCGAAAGCGCGAAAGGCATCGGCTGCGCGCGCCGCCGGGGCCGCCCAGTCCGTCTGCCAGTCGGGGTGCAGCCGCATGTCCGCCGTCAGGAACATCGCTGCAGCCTCGGCCTCGCGCGTCGCTCGCAGCGTCTGCGCCCGCGGTGCCGCCACGGTCGACAGTCGCGTCCGGCCGTCCGCGAGGAAGTCTGGGATGCCGGCCAGCCGCAGCCGCACTGCGGCAGTCGGCGTCGGCCGGCCGCTCGGCAGCAGCAGCGCGATGACCGCGAACGCCGCCTCGCCCGTGTACCACGCCGGATCGGCGAAGCGCGGCAGATGGTCGAGCGCCGCGTCGGCCATCGCAATTTGCGCCGCGGCGAGGCGACGGTCGAGCCCCGCGCCGACGCCGTCATCCTCGGGCGTCCCGGCAAGCATCGCCCGCAGCGCGGCCAGCCCGCGCCGCTCATCGTCTGCCGCACCGGCCGATGCGTCGGGCAGGCGGTCGTCGTAGCCGCCGATGCCCATGAAGCTCGCATCGACCGGCCGGAACGCGAAGTGATGCGCCAGCAGGGCGTCGGCGACTGCGGTCATGGTCGCCCGACGTCGATCCAGCGCCGCTCGAAATGGGCGGCGATGATCGCGTCGACGATCTGCTGGCTCTTGGCCCCGTCGAAGAAGGTGCACTCCTCGGGCCGATCCTCGAGGATCTCGTCGACGAAGAAGCGGATCAGGTTGCGGAAATAAAGCTCGGGCCACGGCGTGCCGAGGTCGGTGCCCGGCGGCAGGTCGTCGGCGGTCGGGGCGACGGGCCGGAACTCGACATCGTCGGCGCGGGCGAGGTGCAGCGTCTCGGCGACGCCGAATTCGGTCACCAGCCGCGCCACCGCGGCACCCTTCGAGCCGTAGACGCGCAGCTCGATGCCAGGATAGTTGCCGACCGCGACATAGCTCGTCTGCAGCATGCCCTGCGCGCCGGCGGCAAACTCGACGAGAGCAACCGTGCCGTCCTCGACCTGAAACCGCTGGCGGCCGTCGAGGCCGCGGACGACGCGTTCCGGAACGAAGTTGCGCATCGAACTCGCCACCGCCGCGAAGTCGCCGCCGAGCCAGCGCATCAGGTCGACAAGGTGCGAGCCGTAACCGATGATCGACGCCGGGATCAGCCGGTCGCGCGGCGACGTGACATCGAACTGCCGCAGCGGAAAATCGGGATCGAGGAACTGCGAATTCTGCTCGAGCCCGTGGATGTGGAAGATGTCGCCGAGGGTACCGTCGTCGATCCAGCGCTTGAGCCGGCGGACGGCGGGCGAGTAGCGAAAGGTGAAGCCGAGCTTGGTCCGCACGCCCTGCTCGCGTGCCTGGCGCGCCGCATCGAACGCCGGTGCCGCATCGGTGTGGAGCGGCTTTTCCGACATGACGTGCTTGCCGGCGGCGATCACGTCGAGGCTGAGCGGCAGGTGCGTTGCCGTCGGCGTGCAGACGTCGACCATGTCGAGCGTGGCATCGGCCAGCATTGCGCGGTGATCGGTGTAGACCGCAGCGATCCCGAACCGCGCGGCCATCGCCTCGGCGCGGCTGCGGTCGATGTCGCAGACCGCCGCGAGTTCGACCCGGTCGTGCGCCGCATAGCCCGGTAGATGCGCCTTCTCCGCCCAGCTGTGCGCGCCGATGATGCCGACCTTCAGCGTCCGCGTCATGCCGTCGGCCCTTGGGGGTCGAACATCTCGAGGCTGCGCGGGCTGTGGACCTGCCCGTAAAGATAACGGTGAAACGCGTCGCGGTCGGCGGGGGCGACGCGTTCGCGGACCCGGCGGACGCTCTCGTTACCAGCATAGTAACTCGCGACGAACGCCCCGCGGAACGGGTGGCGGGCCATGCGCAGGCGGCCCCGGACCCATGCCTCCTGCCCGCATCCGACAGTGCGCATGTAATCGGCGACGGTGTCGGCCGCTTCGCGGTCCGCCATCAGCCGCCATGCCGCGGTCGTCTGGACTGCGCTCTTCAGGCTGCGCAGCGCGAGGTGGATGTCATCGTCGTCATCCTCGATCCAGTCGATCAGCTGGACGCCCTGATCGCCGATCCCCTCTTGAACGCAACCGGTTACGGCGTTCGCCGTGCACAGCAGCGCGTCGGCGTCGGACCGGCCGGCATCGACCTCGGCCCGCGTGTAGAGCAGTTGCGTCGCGTGCCCCGGAAACACCTCGTGGCAGACGAGATGCTTGAGCGCGGCGCGGGTGAAGGCGTTGTCGACGTTGAGGTCCATCCGCCGCTCGGCGAAACCGCAGCGGGCGGTGAACGGCACGTCGCGCAGCGGGTTGAGCGCCATGTCGTAATCGCCAGTGTCGAAGATCAGCGCTGCCGTGCGCTCCCGCGCCGCGGCCATCAGGGTGCGGAATTCGGCCTCGACCCGGTCGGGGGCGATCGTCCGCGCCTCCTCCCACGCCGCGACCCGGTCGCGCAGCGGACCGCGGACGAACCCGGCGCGGGTGAGCCCGGCCGACAGCGCATCGGCGTGCGCGACGATCTCGGCCTCCGGCACCGGGGCCGGCTCCGCCCCGACGAGATCGCGGACCTTGTCGGCGTAGGTCATGTGGTTGCCCGCGAAGAGGCGCGCCGCGGCGACGAGCGAATGCACCATGGCCCGCAGGAACTCGCCGCGCGCGCCGGGCATCGCCGCCGCCCGCTCGTCGAGGCCCTCGAGATCGGCGAACACCTCGGACCAGCCGTCATAGGTTTTCGCGGCGATCAGATCGTCACCGAGGTAAATCGGCACGAGCCCTTCCGAATCGAGCAGGCCGTTGCCCTTGCCCGCCCCGCGCTCGAAACGATCGATTCCCATGGTCACGGCGGTAAGATCGCCGCCGAAAGTGTCGTGATGCTGATACAAAGGTGATCCCCGGTGCTGCGAGGCAAGAGTAGGGCCCAAGGTCATGGCCGTGCAACCGCGATCGTGCGGCAGATCGTGATGCCGGTGCGGCAGGCGATCGACCGCCCGTTGTCGCACGTTCAGCGCTGCCCCATTATGCTAGGACTGATTGGTTGAGCGAGTTGCCGAATGCGTCGCTTTGTTGCTCTCGTCGCCCTGCTCGCCGCCACCCCGCTTGCCGCGCAGATGGTGTCGATTCCGCTGGGTGGTCCCCACAAGGAAAAGCCGTCGCCCAACGCGACGCTGCTCGGCTCGCCGGCGGGCATCGCTGCCGCCGTAGCGATGCGCGGCCGCCCGGTCGCGATGAAGAGCCTCGACGAGAACCGGCATCCGGCCGAGGTGCTGGCGTTCCTCGGCCTGCCGCTCGGAGGCCGTGTCCTCGAGGTGATGGCCGACACGGGCTATTACAGCGAGATCATCGGCGAGGCAGTCGGGCCGAACGGCAAGGTCACCGCACCGGTCGGCCCGACGACGATGAAGACTCCCGACTCTCGCAAAGCGATGATCGAGCTGGTCGGCCGCGTGCCGAACATCGCGATCGTCGCCGCCGACCCTGGCCACGCGCAATTCGCCGCCAGCAGCTTCGACTTCGTCCTGCTGCATCTCGCGTGGCACGCGCTGTACGGCGAACCGGCCGGACCGGGTGACGATCCCGCCGTCTTCCTCCGCAAACTCTATGCCGCGGTTCGGCCTGGCGGCACCGTCGGCGTCATCGATCATGTCGCCGACCCGGGCGGTGACGGGCGCGACGCCGCTGCGCGGCTCCACCGCGTCGATCCGGCCGTCGTCAGGGCTGACTTCGTTCGCGCCGGCTTCGTCTTCGACGGCGAGTCCGCGCTGCTGCGGACGCGGCGCGACGATCACGCCATGCCGGCGGCCGACATGGACCCCGACGCCGCGACCGACCGTTTCGTCTTTCGCTTCGTCAAACCGGAGTAGAAACGACAGGCACGATGCCGCATGCGCAACCCGTTGCGGGCCCTGTGCAAGCGTGTATGTTCCGCCACAATCGGATCCTGGGAGAGACTATGATCAAGTTCGTGCTCGCCACCTTCGCCGCCGCCACTGCCACGGCGGCGCTCGCGGTTCCGCCGCTGCCGCCGGGGACGCCAGCCTATTCGACGCTGAAAGGCGATCCCGTCGCCGGCAAGGCGGTGTTCACCGTATGCAAGACGTGTCACGTCGTGACGCCCGGCCAGAACCGCATTGGCCCGTCGCTGTACGGCGTCGTCGGACGGACCTCGGGCTCGGTGCCCGGCTTCACCTATTCGGCCGCGAACAAGAACAGCCATATCGTGTGGACCGAGCCGGTGCTGTACCAGTATTTGCTCGCGCCGCAGGCGTACGTTCCAGGGACCAAGATGACCTATCCCGGTCTGAAGGACGCACAGAAGCGCGCCGACGTCATCGCCTACCTCAAGTCCAAGCCGACATCGTAAAGCCCTCGGCCGGCGCGGGTCACAGCCCGCGCCGGTGCAGGTCGGCGAGATGCGCGGGGAACGACGCCGCCAGCGCCAGTGCGACCCACGGCCACCCTGCCCCCGTCAGCGCCGCGCGCACAGCGAGCAGGATCAGCGCTCCCGGCAGGAAGGCGAGCACAATGGTCGCCGCCGCTCCCCGGCGGGCGATCAGCACCGCCGCCTCGACCAGCATGACCGCCAGCACGATGTCGACGGCGTGGCCGCTGGCGAACAGCCACGTCATGCGAACGGCGGATTGAGCACGACGACGGCGGCATTGAGCGCGCTGGCGAAGCTGACCCACGCGAGATACGGCACCAGGAGCAGCCGCGCCGCCGCCGACCGCCGCGCGGCGACGACGATCAGCAGCACGATCGACAGCCAGAACACCGCCACCTCGCCGAGCGCCCAATCGGGGCGGTGGAGGCGAAAGAAGATCAGGCTCCACAGCATGTTGAGGAAGGCGTTGAACGCGAACAGCGTGACCAGCCGCGTCCGCTCCCCGCCGCGATGCGCCGCGCGCCACGCCGTCACTCCGGCGGCGACGGTGAAGGCGTAGACCGTCGTCCAGCCGACCGGGAAGGCCCAGTCGGGCGGACTCCACGCCGGCTGGCGTAGCGCACGATACCATGGTCCGAGGTCGGTCATCGTCGAACCAACGCCGGCGACGAGCAGCGCCGCGCCGATGCCGACCGCGACCGGCGTCAGCGTGCACCGCGCCATCAGCTTTCCCGCGACGCCGGCATCATGCCGTGGTCGTGCCGATGCCGAACAGGTGACCGAGGTCTTTCAGGAAGATGCGGACATGGGCCATCGGGTCGGCGCGGACCAGTTCCTTGTTCATATACGCCTGCCACGTCAGCCGCTGGACGTCGGGGTCGTCGCAGATCTTGACGAACCGCTCGCGGCGCTTGTCGCTCGAGTACCAGAAATACTGCATGATCCCGAGGATCCAGAAGACGCGGCCGTGCGCCTTCATAAAGCGCTTGCGCGCACCGGCGAGCGCCTTCGGATTGCCCGTCGCGAGGAACTCGTCGACCGACGTCGCCGCCTCGCGGCCCGCAGTCATTGCGTAATAGATGCCCTCGCCCGATGCCGGGGCGACGACGCCGGCGGCGTCGCCGGCAACGACCACGTCGCGGCCGTTGTCCCACTTCTTCAGCGGCTTCAGGGGGATTGGCGCGCCTTCGCGACGGATGGTCGCACAGTCGGTCATGCCGGTGTCGGCGCGCAGCGTGGTCACCGCATCTTTTAGCGACCACCCCTTGTTGGCGCTGCCGACACCGACACTCGTCGTCTCGCCGTGCGGGAAGATCCACGCGTAGAAGTCGGGCGACAGCTTCGCCTGATAATAGATATCGCAACGCTCGCGATCGAACTCCATCCCGGGCGGCGTCGCGATCACCTCATGGTAGGCAAAGACGCACGGCGTCCGCTCGGCCCCCTTGAGCGCCGCCCGCGCGACCCCCGACCGTGCGCCGTCGGCACCAATCACGGCGCGCGTCCGCAGCCGCTGCAGCGCGTCGTGCTTAGCCGCGCCCTTCGGGCGATAGACGACGACCGTCGTGCCGTCGGGGTCGCGCTCGATCGTCTCGTAAGTCCCGGTCTCCCGGCGCGCGCCGGCGAGCGCGGCGCGGTGGCGCAGCCATTCGTCGAACTCGCCGCGGTCGACCATGCCGACGAAGCCGCCTTCGATCGGCATGTCGACGGCGCGGTCGGACGGCGCGATCATCCGCGCCGCCTTGGCGTGACCGACGAGGACCGATTCGGGCACGGCGAAGTCCTTCATCAGCCGCGGCGGGATCGCGCCGCCGCACGGCTTGATCCGCCCGTCGCGGTCGAGCAGAACGACCGAACGGCCGGCGCGGGCGAGGTCGGCGGCAGCCGTCGCCCCCGCGGGTCCGCCGCCAACAACAACGACGTCGACGATCTCGGTCATGGTCTATCCTTTCACGAGGGAAGCGGTGAACACGGGCGCGCGCGCGACGGCGTCGACGCGCAGGGCAAGGAAGGCGGCGGCGACGAAAACAAGGGCTTCGACGGTGAAGACGGCGAGGAAGGCGCTCGGCGTCGAGCCGATCAGCCGCCGCCCGAGGTCGACGCCAGCCGCCCCGGCGAAGCCGCCGACGGCGAAGGCGATCGCCTGGGCCGCGCCCCAGACTCCCATGCGGACGCCCTCCCGGCCCGGGCCGCCGCCGCCGGCGAGGCCCATCATCGACCCGATCGCGGCGACCGCGAAGATGCCGTTGGCCAGGCCGAGGACGAACACCGTCGGACGGAGCGGGAAGCCGGGCCCGGTCACCGCGGCGAGCGCCAGCAGGCCGAGCGCCGCGGCCGACCCGAGGCACCCGGCGATCGTCCAGCCGCGCATCCAGCCCGGACCGCCAGTGCTACGCCGGCCCAACGCATTGCCGCCGACGCCGACGAGGATCATGCCGAGCAGCGCGCCGCTATGCTGGAGCGACGCGAGGCTGGTCGACTGGCCCGGCGTGTAGCCGAACAGCAACCCGGCCATCGGCTCAAGGATGAGTTCCTGCGGGCTATAGGCGACCATCGACACGGCGACGAAGACGGTGAAGCGGCGCGCGCGGTGGTCGGCGGCGATCTCGCGCAACGCGGCGCGAAAGTCGATCCGGGCGGCGGCGGCGACTGTCGCGGCGGCTGCAGGCTCGACGCCGACGATGCCGGCGAGTGCGACAGCGAAGGCGGTCAGGCAGACACCGCCGATGACGGCGAGCAGCCGGTGGGCGGAAAACGGATCGAGCAGCGCTCCCGCGATACCGGTCGTGACGACGAAGCCGACGATCATCATTATCCACGTGATCGCCGCCGCCGCCGGCCGCCGCGCCGGCGCGACCGCGCTCGCCAGCAGGGCGAGCAGCGAGGTTCCCGCGGCACCGACGCCGACGCCGATCAGGGTGAAGGCGACGACCGCCAGCGCGATCGCCGCGAGTCGCGCGTCCGCCATCCACGTCGTTGCCAGCGCCGCCAGCATCGCGCCGAGCGCCAGCAGCGCCATGCCGCCGACGATCCACGGCGTCCGCCGCGCGCCGTCGGACCCATGGCCCCAGCGCGCGCGGGTCAGCTGCACGGCGTAATGCCACGCGACGAGCCCGGCCGGCACCGTCACCGCCAATCCATATTCGACGACCATGACGCGGTTGAGGGTCGTCGTCGTCAGCACGACGATCGCGCCGATTGCGCTCTGGACCAGCCCGAGGCGGACGATCGATGGCCAGCCGAGCCCGGTCACAGGACGAGCGCCACGCCGAACGCCGAACCGAGCATGCCGAAGACGTAGAGTGACGTGCCGGTCGCATTGTACCACGGTGTCCGGCCGAGCGGATCGCCGAGCAGGCGGACCATCAAGCCGAGCTGCCCGACGACGAGCGCGGCGACGCCGACGCCGTGCCAGAACAGCCCCCAGTGGAACAGCAGCACGACGACGACGAACTGAGGCACCGCCATGGCGACGCAGGCGATCCGCGCCGCGCGGTCGACGCCGAGCGTCGCCGGCAGCGACCGCAGCCCCATCGCCCGGTCACCCTCGACCGCCTTGAAGTCGTTCAGCGTCATGATGCCGAACGCCCCGAAGCTGTAGAGCCCGAGGAGTGCGAGGATGCGCCCGTCCGGCAGGCCGCCGGCCATGACGCTCGCCCCGGTGAACCACGTCAGCCCTTCGTAGCTCAGCGCGCAGGCCGCCGGGCCCCAGATGCCGCTCGCCTTTAGGCGGAACGGCGGCGCGCTGTACGCCCAGCCCGAGGCGAGGCCGACCAGCGCGGCGAAGAATACCCAGCGGCCGATCAGCGCCGCGACGACCGCCGACGTGATGGTGCCGGCGACCGCCAGCCCCAGCCCCCACCGCCCCGGAATGCGCCCCGACGGGATCGGTCGCCCGGGCTCGTTGATCGCATCGACGTGGCGGTCGAACCAGTCGTTGACCGCCTGCGACGTGCCGCAGACCAGCGGCCCGGTGAGCACCAGCCCGGCGAGCAGGAACGGCCAGCGCCCGGAGAGCGGCACGCCCGACGACACGACACCGCACATGAACGCCCACATCGGCGGGAACCACGTCACCGGCTTCATCAGTTCGAGCACCGCGGCCGGGGCGGGGGCCACCGCCGGAAGCGTCACGGTATCGCTCATTCGTCACCTCCCGCGAGATTGCCGAGACCGTGACGGTGGAGCTTGGAATAGAGACTCTGGCGGCTCAGCCCCAGTATCTCGGCGGCCGACGCGCGATTGTCGTCGGTGTAGGCGAGGGCCGCCTCGATGCACAGCCGCTCGATCAGGTCGGTCGATTCGCGCACGATCTCTTTCAGCGACACGCGGCCGACGAGCTCGGTCAGCTGCTCGACCGAGCGCGGCAGGTCGTGGCCCGTGGCGGTTCCCGGCACATCGTCGCGCAGCCGGCGGCCGACGCTGCGGATGGCGAAGCCGAGGCACGGCTGCTCGCCGCCGTTCACTGCGACGGCCGATACCTCGACCTCGTCGACCGAATCGAGCTGGCTGCGGAAGATCGTCGCGAAGTTGCGGACCGAGCCTTCGTCCCTCAGGTGGGCGACGATCAGATCGATGTCGATCCCCGGCCGGCCGAGGAAGCGGCGCAGCGACTGGCCGCGCGCGTGCTCGCGCCGGGCGAACTGGGCGAGGTCGAGGAAGGCCGCGTTCTCGGCGAGGATATCGAGTCGTTCGTCGGTGACGACGAAGGCGTCGGGCAGGCGGTCGAGGACGTCGATCAGCATCTGGCGCCCGTCGTCGGGCACCACCGCGTCGGACGCGACCGGCGCGAGGCGGACGAGGACGTAGGTCGCCTTGTCCTGACGATAGAGCGTCGCCGACAGATGGCAGTCGCGCCCCGTCGGGGCGAGGCGCACCTCGACCGGTTCGGCCCCGGTCGCGCTCGCCGCGGCGGCGGCGAGCAGCGATCCCGCCCGGTCGCGGCTGCCGGGGTCGAACACCCCGGCGAACGGCGCACCGGCAGCGGTCGCCGCGTCGCTGCCGATCAGCTGCCGCGCCGCCGGGTTGACTTCGACGAAGCGATTGGTCGCGGCATCGACGATCAGGGTCGCCTCGGCCGAGACATCGAAGAGCAGGCGATAGCGCGATTCGGCGGCGCGCAGGCGAAGATAGTCGCGCTCCATCGACTGCTGTGCCTGAAGCAGCCGCTGCTGCAGCGCCGCCGTCGCGCGCAGGTCGCGGCCGAGGGCGATGATCCGGCCATCTGCCCCCGCGCCGACCGTCATAAAGCGCAGTGTCAGCGAACCGTCGCTGTCGGGACGGCGCTGATTGACGATCCGCCAGCGGCCAACCCCTTCGGGCGGCGTCGTCCGCAGCATTTCGTCGACCTTGAAGATGCTGTCCGCGCCGACGGTGTCGACCCAGCGCCTGCCGAGCAACGGGATCAGTGGCTCGCGGGCCAGTTCGGGATCGGCGATGGCAAGGTCGCGGATGACACCGTCGCCGTCGATGACCAGCGCGATATCGGCGGCGACCGTCGTCAGCCGCGCGGCGAGGCCGGGATCGAACGCACCGAGCGTGGTCTGCGGCGACGTGAACGCGACGCCAGCGTCGTGCCCGGCCGCGTCACCCCGCTCTGCCCCGCGACCGTCTGTCGCGGGCCGCGCGGAACTGGTCGGTGCGGCGCTCAACCAGCTGCTCCGCAACGTGGAGCGCGGTCGGCGCGTCGGGCGCGGTCGCATCCGCTCCCGCGGCAATCGCCAGCTCGGGCTGCGCCGTGAAGATGCTGCCGCCGAGCATGATGCCGACCGCAGGATTCTGCGACGCGCGCCGCACCTCGCGCAGCAGCGCCGGCAGGGCATCGAGGTGCTCGGCCGTACTGACCGTCAGCCCGACCAGCTCGAACCACTGCCGCCCGACGAAGGCGCACAGGTCGGACAGCGTCGCGTCCGGCGCGCTCCACGTCCGCCAGCCGGCGCGGCGGAAGAAATCCTCGATCATCACCAGCCCGAAGCTGTGCTGGTCGCCCGGCGGCACGGTGAACAGCACCCGCCGGTCGGCCCGCGTCAGCGCGCTGGGGCACGGCGCGCGATTGCCGAGTTCGTGGACAACCTGCTGCAGCCGCCACATGCCCATCGTCACATCGACGAAGTCGCAGATGTCGTTGTCCCAAAAATCCCCCAGAACCCGCGCCGTCGGCGCGAGCAGGTCGAGATAGATCGCGTCGATCGGCACGCCGCGCGTCAGATGGCCGTCGATCACGTCGAGCAGGCCGTACACCTCGACAGTAAGCGTCATATGAGCGAAGGCCCGCGGCGCATCGGCGGCGAAGGGGGCGACCGGCAGCGGCGCCAGGTCGCGTTCGGCGCGGTGCGCAAGGAGCAGCCGCGGGATGATCTCGCCCTCGATCAGCCGCGCCATGCGCAGCGGGGACGAGTCCGGCAGCCGCTGTCGCGGCCGTGGGTTGGCTGAATCCTCGTAGTGAATCGACGCCATCGCACCCGTCCCCTGCCGCCGCGATCGAGGGGAGCCTTGACGACCCTTCTCCCGATTTCAGCGAAGCTATGAAAAGGCCGGACATTTGGCAACGCTCATTCTTGACCTAGTGACGCTATCCTAGTGTCAACATTTTTGGACGTAAAGCCATGTTGACACCGGCGACGCGACCGACGTAACTTTATCCCACGGCGCAGGCACAGGACGACGCGATGGCGGTCGGTGAGGACGGGTACGGGACTGGACGGGGCGGCAGGCGCCGCCCTCCGCTGTACACACCCGCCGAACGCGCCCGCCGCGACGCCTCGACATGGACGCTGGTGCAGGGCGTCCTCGCCCCAGTCCAGTTCCTGATCTTTGCCGTGAGCGCGGTCCTCGTCGTCCGCTTTCTGATGACCGGCGAGGGGCTGGCGGCGGCGACGTGGTCGGTCGTCGTCAAGACCGTCGCGCTCTATACGATCATGATCACCGGCGCGGTCTGGGAGAAGATCGTCTTCGGCCGCTACCTGTTCGCCCCGGCGTTCTACTGGGAGGACATGTTCAGCATGGTCGTGATCGCGCTGCACACCGCCTATGTCGCGGCGCTGCTGTTCGGCATCGGCAGCGACCGCGAGCGGCTGATCCTCGCGCTGGCCGCCTATGCGACCTACGTGATCAACGCGACGCAGTTCATCCTGAAGCTGCGCGCTGCCCGGCTCGACTCGGCAATGACCGGCGCGACGGTAGCGGCATGAGCGTCGCCGTGCTCGCCAAACCCGAGGGGCGTCCGAACGTTCTCCCGCCGGTGCTGCGCGAGCGCGGGCAGCGCGAGGTGTTCTGCGGGCTGACCGGTATCATCTGGCTCCACCGCAAGATCCAGGACGCCTTCTTCCTCGTCGTCGGCAGCCGGACGTGCGCCCACCTGCTGCAATCCGCCGCAGGGGTAATGGTGTTCGCCGAGCCGCGCTTCGCCACCGCTATCATCGAGGAGCGCGACCTCGCCGGCCTCGCCGACGCCAACGAGGAACTCGACCGCGTGGTCGACCGGTTGCTCGCCCGGCGGCCCGAAATCAAATTGCTGTTTCTCGTCGGATCGTGCCCGAGCGAGGTCATCAAGCTGGACCTGTCGCGCGCCGCGTCGCGTCTCGAGGCCAAGCACGCGCCGCGCACCCGCATCCTCAACTATTCGGGCAGCGGCATCGAGACGACCTTCACGCAGGGGGAGGACGCCTGCCTCGCGGCGCTGGTCCCGTCGATGCCGGCGGCGGTGGCCAACGCCGTGCCGTCGCTGATGATCGTCGGGGCGCTGCCCGATGTCGTCGAGGACCAGTTCCGCCGGACCTTCGCCGAACTCGGCATCCCCACCGTCTTCACCCTGCCGCCGCGCCGCGCCGCCGACCTGCCGCCGGTCGGACCGAACACGCGCTTCCTCCTCGCCCAGCCGTTCCTCGGCGACACGGCAGCCGCTCTGGAAGATCGCGGCGCGACGCACCTGCCGGCGCTGTTCCCGTTCGGCGTCGAGGGAACGACCGCGTGGCTGCGTGCCGCGGCGGCAGCGTTCGACATCGACGAGGGCCATTTCGACCGCGTCGTCGCGCCGGGCCGCGAGCGCGCCGCCCGCGCGGTCGCCCGCCACCGCGCCCAACTCGCCGGCAAGACGATCTTCTTCTTTCCCGACTCGCAGCTCGAAGTTCCGCTGGCCCGCTTCCTCGCGCAGGAACTCGGCATGATCCCGGTCGAGGTTGGCACACCCTACCTTCACCGCGGCCATCTTGTGCACGAACTGGCCGCGCTGCCGGCGGGCACGCAGCTCAGCGAGGGGCAGGACGTCGACCGCCAGCTCGATCGGGCCGGGGCCTTCCGCCCCGACATCGCGGTTTGCGGCCTCGGCCTTGCCAACCCGCTGGAGAAAATGGGCATCACGACCAAGTGGTCGATCGAGCTGGTCTTCTCGCCCGTCCACGGCTTTGATCAGGCCGGCGACCTCGCCGAGCTGTTCGCCCGGCCGCTCGTCCGCCGCGACCGGCTGGCGGTGTAGCGATGCAGCTGACCGTCTGGACCTACGAAGGACCGCCCCACGTCGGCGCGATGCGCGTCGCGACCGGCATGACCGGCGTCCATTACGTCCTCCACGCGCCGCAGGGCGATACCTATGCCGACCTGCTGTTCACGATGATCGAGCGGCGCGACGCGCGGCCGCCGGTGACCTACACCACCTTCCAGGCGCGCGACCTCGGTACCGACACCGCCGAACTGCTTCAGTCGGCGATCCGCGATGCGTACGCGCGCTTTCAGCCGCAGGCGCTGCTGGTCGGCGCATCGTGCACCGCCGAGCTGATCCAGGACGACCCCGCCGGCCTCGCCAAGGCGCTCGACCTGCCGATCCCGGTGATCAACCTCGACCTGCCGAGCTACCAGCGCAAGGAGAACTGGGGGGCGGCGGAGACGTTCTACGCGCTGGTGCGCACCTTGGCCGACACGACCGTTGCCCGCCCGCCGCTCGGCGGCCGCCGGCCGGTCGCCAACCTGCTCGGCCCGACGGCGCTCGGCTTCCGCCACCGCGACGATGTCGTCGAAATCACCAGGCTGCTGAACAGCCTCGGCATCGACGTCGGCGTCACGGCACCGATGGGTGCATCGCCGGCCGACCTCAAGCGGCTCGGCGAGGCCGACTGCAACGTCCTGCTCTATCCCGAGACCGGCGACACCGCGGCGCGCTGGCTGGAAAAGACCTTCCGCCAGCCGACGATCCGCACCGTACCGATCGGCTATGGCGCGACGATCGACTTCGTCCGCGAAGTCGCCGCGGCGTGCGGTATCGACCCCGAACCCGTCATCGCCGGCAACCCGTCGCGCCTGCCGTGGTATTCGCGGTCGGTTGACTCGACGTACCTCACCGCCAAGCGCGTCTTCATCTTCGGCGATGCGACCCACGCCATCGCCGCCGCCCGCGTCGCGACGGAGGAGATGGGTTTCGAGGTCGTCGGCCTCGGCTGCTACAATCGCGAGTTCGCCCGCGACATCCGCGACGCGGCGAAGAAGTACGGCGTCGAGCCGCTGATCACCGACGATTATCTCGCGGTCGAGGAGGCCATCGCCGCCCTCCACCCCGAACTCGTCCTCGGCACGCAGATGGAGCGCCACATCGCCAAGCGCCTGCGCGTGCCCTGCGCGGTGATCTCGGCCCCGGTCCATGTCCAGGATTTCCCGGCGCGCTACTCGCCGGTGATGGGGTTCGAGGGCGCGAACGTCCTGTTCGACACCTGGGTCCACCCGCTGGTCATGGGGCTCGAGGAGCATCTGCTGACGATGTTCCGCGACGACTTCGAGTTCAACGACGCGGCCGGCGCGTCGCACCTCGGTGGCCATGGTGCGGCGGCCGCACCGGCGGGTGCGGTCGAGCAGCCTGTCGAAACGGTTGCCGCGGTGCCGACCGCAGCGAACGACATCGAGTGGACGCCCGACGCGACGAAGGAGCTCGGCAAGATCCCGTTCTTCGTCCGCGGCAAGGCGCGCCGGAACACCGAGAAGTTCGCCGCCGACCGTGGCCTCGCGGCGATCGACATCAACACTCTGTACGAGGCTAAATCGCATTATGCGCGCTGACCTCGGCCCGAGTTCTTCGCCCGCCGCGCCCGCAGTGCGCGTCGTCATCGTCACGCTCGACAACCATCTGTCGGGAGCCGCCGCGCGTGCCGAGGCGACGCTGCGCGCGACGCATCCCGGCCTCAGCCTGCAGTTCCACGCCGCCGCCGACTGGGAGGCGAACCCCGCCAGCCTCGACGCCTGCCGCGCCGACATCGCCCGCGGTGACATCGTGCTGGCGACGATGTTGTTCCTCGACGAGCATATCCGCGCCGTGCTGCCGGCCCTCGAGGCCCGCCGCGAGACGTGCGATGCGATGGTTGGCGCGATGAGCGACGCCGCGGTGGTCAAGCTGACGCGCCTCGGCGATTACCGCATGGACAAGCCGGCCAAGGGGCCGCTGGCGCTGCTCAAGAAACTCCGTGGCTCGTCGAAGCCGGGCACCGCGTCGTCAGGGTCGGGGCAGATGGCGATGCTCAAGCGCCTGCCGAAGATCCTCAAGTTCATCCCCGGCACGGCGCAGGACGTGCGGGCCTATTTCCTGACGCTGCAATACTGGCTGGCCGGATCGGACGAGAACTTCGCCAACCTCGTGCGGAACCTCGTCGACCGCTACGCCGACGGTCCGCGCCGGACGCTGCGCGGTACGATGGCGCCGGCCGCCCCGGCCGACTATCCCGAACTCGGCGTCTATCACCCGGCGATGAAGGGCCGCATGTCGGAACGCGTCGCCGACCTGCCGCTGCCTTCGGTACCGGTCGTCGGCACGGT